>URMQ01000090.1 GCA_900548955.1 uncultured Eggerthella sp.
AACACTCGTGCTCAACTTACCCGGTAGTAAAAAGGCTGCCTGTGAGAATTGGGAGGGTGTAGTAGAAGTCTTGCCCCATGCTGTGTCTATGATGGCCGGCTGTGGACACTAGTCCCTATCCCAAGTGCCCGACTTGCCACCTTCTTTATGGAGTAAGCGAACAGGACCAATCTCCATGCCTCGGTCGACTGCTTTACACATATCGTAGACCGTCAAACAAGCAACACTTGCTGCGGTTAGCGCTTCCATTTCTACGCCTGTTTTACCAACCAAACTACAGGTGGCTTCAACGCGGATTCCGCATCGGCCTTCAAAAGACCCAGGTGCTTGATTGCTATCAAATGGTGCGCAGGTAATTTCTACTTTGGTAAGCATTAATGGATGGCAGAGGGGGATAAGATCGCTAGTCTTTTTTGCTGCCATAATTCCAGCAATGCGGGCACACCCTAATACGTCGCCTTTTTTCGCTTCGCCCGATTCAATCAACGTAAGAGTTTCTGGCTTCATGAAAATATAGCCTTCAGCACGCGCGATGCGCTTCGTTTCGTCTTTAGGTGAGACATCTACCATGTGCGCTTCGCCTTGTGTGTTGATATGGGTAAGTTTTTTTTCGGTCATGGCGTTTCCTTATGATATGAACTTCTGTTTGGCTCGAAATTGGTGAAAAGAGTGCTTAACCGCCCATCTGGCTCATGCTGCGTTTGGTGCCTCGGCGGTGATGGTGGCCTTCTGGTTTTGAGGCTAAGGCTTCGTCAAGAATTTGCTGTACTCCATAAACGGTACCATTGCGAAGAGGCTTTTTTACATCGAATTCTTCATCGCTAAACAAACAAGGTCGCAATTTTCCGTCGGAGGTTAGACGAAGGCGATTGCATGTTGCACAGAAGTGATTTGATATTGCAGAAATAAAGCCAATGGTTCCTTTTGCCCCTGCGATTTTGTAATAGGTAGCTGGTCCCCAGCCAATAGGAGCTTCGTTGTTGGGTGGGTTTTCGGAAAGAATTTCAAAAGACGTATCCAGCGTTTCGCTGACATGAGAAATATCGCCTACATTGGAATTATTGCTGTCATTAGAGTGATTGTTATTTTTGCCTTCTAAAGGAATAAGCTTGCCCAGTCCCTCTTTTTCAAGAGCATCATTTAAAAGCTGCCGAATTTCGGTAGCAGGAATAACATCATGGTCGCTCCAGGGAATAAACGATTTATTTGAAGCACCTAATTCCTTTTCTGTTTCTGTTTTCGTCAGTGGAACCGCAGGAGGCAGTCCTTCATCAACTTTTCCTATAGGCATGTATTCAATGAATCGGACGTGCAAAGGGCGATCCATGGTTAGACGAGCGAATTGAACCAAGTTTTGCTCTAAGTGGCGAACCACTACTACGTTAATTTTTACGGGATCAAATCCGTATTCGAGCGCAGCGTCTATTCCTGCAAGAGCGTCCGCTAAGGTGCCTCGGCGAGTGATAGCGTGATATTGATTTTCGTCTAGGGAATCAAGAGAAATATTTACTCGATCAAGTCCTGCCCCTTTAAGTTCTTTTGCCAAAGTGGGGAGTAAAATCCCGTTGGTAGTAAGGGCGACACTTTCAATGCCATCAATGTGTTTAATCGCTCGAATAAGCTCTGTAATCCCCTTTCGAACAAGAGGTTCACCACCAGTGAGGCGAATATGCTTTATGCCATCTTTGGCAGCCATGGTAACGAGTGTCACTATTTCTTCTAAAGTCAAAATATCTTCATGAGCAAGGGAGGGAACGCCTTCTTCGGGCATACAATATACGCAGCGCAAATTGCATCGATCGGTAAGAGAAATGCGTAAATAATCAATGGTTCGCCCAAAGCTGTCGTGGAGGACGCGTCTTTCGCATTTTGTGAGAGGTTGTGTCTTGGTCGCGGTAGTCATGATGTGTTCCTTGCGCCGTATTAGCGATTAACGAAGTATAAGCCATCGGGCTTAAGCGAAACTCGACAAATGTCGCCAACTTCAGGTAAAGGTTTAGTAGTGGTTAGCTTATTGATGTGCCATTGAATAGGAGCTATGGCATGATCTTTTGCAAGATCCATGGTTTTCAGTCTTGATAGTTGACGTGATTCGACAGCTTGAAGTACTGCGAGGTTTTCTTCGTCTAAAAACGTAATTAGCACCGTGCGTTCAAAGCGTGAATCGCTTACGTGTTCTACATGAACCCAGTAGGTATTTGGGTTGATGTTTGCATTAGGACAGAATTCTTCATCTTCGTCAGCATATTCAATAAATTTTGCACGCATACCACAATAGGCAATATCGGGTGTAAGAGCTTTAGTGGAAGTTATTGTGATATTCCACTTCGGCAAGAATGCATGATGCTCGTCTACGTATTCTGCTGCGGTGGTGTTTTTGCACCCTGAAAGACGGATAGTTGCCAGTGTTTGAGGATCGCTAATAATGCGCTCTTTGGTATCAATTTCCTCTAAATGCCCGTCACTTACTACGGCAATGCGATCGCAGAATCGAAATGCTTCATCAATATCATGAGAAACATAAAGGATAGAACCCTCATAGCGTTCGAAAAGTTGCTGCAATTCCTGTTCAAGTGCGCTTTTAAGGTGTGCATCAAGCGCCGAGAATGGTTCATCAAGCATCAAGATTCCTGGCTTTGCGGCAAGCATACGTGCAAGGGCAACGCGTTGTTGCTGCCCGCCCGATAATTGCAATGGATAGCGTTTATTCAGTTTTTCTAAACCGAAGCGAATAAGTTGGTCATTGACCAAAGAAGTACGAGTAGGAGCATCCATCTTAGGGTCAAGCCCTGCTGCAACGTTTTGTTCTACGGTTAAGTTTGGGAAAAGCTGATAATTTTGAAACAGTAGAGCAGTTTTGCGCTCTTGAGGCTTCATGTCTATGCGAGCCTTTTTGCCCGCAGCTTTATCAAAGAAGACGGTATCGTTCACTACAATTTTGCCTTCATCGGGAGTTTCGATTCCCGCAATACAACGAAGGGTAAGTGATTTACCGCAACCAGAGGCACCAAGAAATCCCAGTGTTTCAGCACCAGCATCAAAAGCAACATCAAGCTTGAAATCGCCAAAGTTTTTTACTATGTCAACGCTCAGACTCATCAGGTACCTCTTTGCGGCGATAGCGAGTAGTGTGTTTGCTCCATACGTTAATTGCAAAAATAACCAGGAAGCTCAAAATAATGACAATGACGGTCCAGAATATTGCCACATCGGTGTTTCCGCCCATCCATTCGAAGTAGATAGCAATAGGAATAGTGCGGGTAATGCCAACATAGTTGCCAGCCAAGAATAACGTAGCGCCAAATTCTCCTAGTGCACGGGCAAAGGCTAGCATGGTGCCTGCAGCAATGGATGACCAAGCTAGGGGAAGCATGAGTTTGAAAAATACGCGACTTTCACTCCATCCTAGCGTGCGCGCCGCATCAAGCATGTCGGGATTTAGGCTTTCGAAGGCACCGCGGGCACTGCGATACATAAGCGGGAAGGCTACAACAACTGCAGCAATAACGGTTGCTGGCCAGCTAAATATAAGCGGGAATCCAATTGTGTTGAACCATTGTCCAACAGGGCTATTGCTTCCAAGGGCAAGCAGCAATAAAAAGCCACAAACAGTCGGTGGTAGCACCATAGGGATAGTAAAGATGGCATCTACTACATTTTGCCAACGATCAGACAGGCGCAGTGACCACCAAGCCGCAATAATGCCCAAAATGAAAATGATTATGATAGCGGTCAGCGTGGTTTTAAGGGTTACCCATAAAGGGGAAAAGTCTAGTTTTTGGAAAAAATCCGCCAGAGCGTCAAAACCCGTTGCTGTCTGGGAAATGGTTGTTTTGTCGCTTGACACTAGATTAGTGAAAGAAGCATGGTTTAGATGAATTTCATCAGCTGAAGTGTTTTCGCTCAGATCTGCTCCGTCGCTTCCTATAACAAAGGTATAAAAGCGATCATTTACAGGCTGATTGAAAGAAAATGTCACGCCATTTTGAGCATGGATTTCTTTGTGAGTGAAGTGCCAAGGAATGGCGGAATCAATTTGAACATTTCCGCCTGCAGCATTGTTATCAAGTGCAAATAAAAGCTGTTTTATAAGTCTGCAATCATTTTCGTTATCCAGTGATAAACCTAGGGCTTCCGTTTGGCTTTGGGGGACATAAACCATAACAAAGGAACCTGCATCTACTAATACTGTCATGTTTTCATGAGGTTGGATGTAGTTATATCCTCGGTAAACATTATTGGCACTACGATTAGTGCCTTTGTTTGCTCGAGAGAATTCGTCTGCAGCATAAGGAGTATTTTCTACTATGGCACGTTCGCCTTCGGTAGAAACAGAAATGGTATACGATTCTGCGTTATTGTTTTCGCTTGAATCTGCAAATGCATGCGAAGGTGTTCCGGATAAAAGGAAAAATGCCATAAGGGACGCAAAAACAACAAGGCAGAATAATCCGCCTGCATTTTTTATAGGGTATGTATCCGTTCGTAATAGTTTCATAGTTTTGCCATGAAAGGTGCGAGCTTAGGTGAGCCCGCACCTTTTAAAAGCGATGTTGAATAGATACTAAATTAATTCAAAGCCCCACTTACCCCAAATTTCTTGAGCGTCAGGATCGGTGGTGCACCAATCTAAGAAAGCCTGAGCGGCACCATTTGAATCGTCCATAGTGGTAATAGCTGCAGGGTAAATAATATCTTTGTGGGCATCTGCAGGAACTGTACAAACAACCTTTACGCCGCCATAGCGCTCTACGTCAGAGCTATAAACAAAAGCCAGATCTACTTCGCCTGATTCAGCAAGTTTGCAAACAGAGCCTACTTTATCAGCTTCTTGAACCTTGTCGACAATAGCTCCGGTAAGTTCGCCATCAGTGCCGTTTTCGTCGGTATAGCAACCGACCGATGCTAGAGTTTGGCGCGCGTAATTGCCTGCAGGAACATTGGCATCGCCAATAGCAATACTGTAATCACCAGAAACTGCATCTTCTAAGGTTATTTCTTCGATGTCGCTACCTTCTGCTGTAACAATGACTAAGTCGTTTTTAAACATGTCGAACGGGGATCCGTCAGCAACATTTTCATTTTCAATAGCGTTGTCCATGTTGCCCTTAGAAGCGGAAATGAAAATGTCAGGCTCACCACCTGCCTTCATCTTCTCTACCAAGGTGCCTGATGCTTCATATTGAGTATCAGCAAACGCGACATTGGGGTTTTGAGAGGTATAAAGCTCCTGCACTTCGTTGAGCGCTTTTTCAAGGGAGTTTGCAGCATAAATTTCCAAAGTTACCGTTTCGCTTTCAGAAGATTTTTCAGAAGAGTCATTTGAACTGCAACCCGCAAGCGCAAAAATGAAGATGAAGCAGCTTAGGACAAGCAGAATACCTTTTAACGAACGATGCTTTGCCATGATGTCTCCTATGACGGGGATGTGTATTATGCGGATTATTCTCAACTGAGTATTATCCTTAAATAAGAATAATATACCTAGAGAAATAAAAAAGACTTTCGTGCAATGAAAGAGGACGAAACGTCGGCATAAGGGATCATTAACCTTCTTTTGAATAAAGAATGACTAAAAACTAAAGAATGTCTAAAGAATGGCACTCTTTAGTTACAAAAGAATAGCGTTGGTTATAAGCTTTTCTCAGTCGTGGTTCTGCATGGTGAAAATCCGGGAAAGCCTCTACAATAAAGAAAGCATCTACAATAAATACAGTGCATTACAGAGGGAGAATCGCATGAGTTTAGATGCTCTTGAAGTTGAATTTCATCTGATAATTAGAAAAAAAGAGACGGATGCTCATTCTGCGGCTTTTGGTCGAGGCATTGCGCGATTGTGCGAAGGTGTAGAGCAGACAGGCTCTCTTAATAAAGCCTGTAAAGAAATGGGCATGGCATACAGTAAAGCCTGGCGCATCATGCGTAATACGGAAGATTCTTTAGGAATAAAATTGCTTGAAAGGCATGGTGCTCATGGCTCGGTTTTAACTGATGATGCGAAGCGCCTGCTGCATGTTTTTCGTAAAACGGAATTATCATTAAGAAACATAGCCCAAGATACCCTTGATGCTTCCTTGCGGGGAGAAAGCTAGCAGAGCAAGAAAATCGCGAAGCAAGAAAGTCGCAAAACAAGAAACAGAAAAAGCAAGAAAACAAGTAGAGCCTTTATTGCAAAGCTAACCTAAGCAATCGAATCTTGTGCTAAAGGTATTTTCGGCAACTTGCAATTCTTCTGGTGTATTTATATTAAGAAAGCTGCCGTTAAAACGGGCAATTTTTACAGGGTGTGTGCAGTCTACGTATCCGCATAATAACGTGTCTAAAAAGTCTTTTATTCGCGGTTGTGATTTGTTTGCTTTCTCAGTGTTGGTTTGTGTTTGGCTGTTCTGGTTATCTTTAGGAAGTTCTTCTTTATGCAAGGGCGCTTTTCCGGTGTGAATAAATGTGGAAAGTTTTTCCAGACAAGGCTCTCTGCGATATACCGCCGCAAAAGGTTCTAAGCTTGTCTCGGTTTTAGGGATAATGGCGTCATGTAATGGGCTAAAGCAGGGTCGCATCCAAAGCGCCTCTTTTGCTAAGAGGGTTGTGGGGAAGTCGGCCATGTCGCAAGCCACGGGTGCTACTAATTCATTATGTGCTACAGAAAGCGCGGTATAGAGCCCCGGTATTGCACCGCGCTCGGGAAGAATATCTTG
>URMQ01000091.1 GCA_900548955.1 uncultured Eggerthella sp.
ATGTACCACAAAATGTGTCTTTGATGCGATCCATCTGCACAGAGAGATTCCGGGAGCGTCTGTGATGCGGGCATCTGAGGATAAACTGAAGTATATTCTTCCGAATATGGTGAAACAGTCCATCAAAGTGAAGTTTGCGAAGAAGAAATAGGAGAATGCAGATATGCATGAACTTGGCGTGACATTTCATATCATGGATCATCTGGAAAAGGTGGCAAAGGAGAATGAAGTGGAAAAAATACGGAAAGTAGTGCTGGAACTTGGGGAGGTCTCGACGGTGATCGAATCCTACCTGCAGAACTGCTGGACGTGGGCGGCGAAGAAACGGCCGCTGTTTGAGGAAGCAGAACTTATTGTGGAGACACTTCCTGCAATTACATACTGTGAGGAATGTGAGAAGACCTATTCGACCATAGAATATGGAAAGATCTGTCCGCACTGTGGCAGTGAACACACGTATCTTTTGCAGGGAAGTGAATTCAACATTAAGGAAATAGAAGTGGAATAAAGATTCCGCGTAAGAAAAAGGAGAGTGAGTGTATGTTTTTTCAGATTTATGGAGAAACAGCAGGATGGCAGCTGCTTGGCTGGCTGTTAGTCTTTGCAGGACTGGTAATCATGAATGAGATCGCAAGGCGGTCGAAATGGGGAGGAATCGCATGTTTCCTGGTGCTCCCGGCGGTATTGTCTGTGTACTTTATTGCCATCTATATCGGTGCGGCATCCGGTGCGGAATGGGCGCTGAACAATGATACTTACGTACATATGAACAGCTGGTTCCATTATGCGAAACTGTATGCGGCAACCGCAGGCTGTATCGGATTTATGATCCTGAAGTACCACTGGGGAAAACTGGGAAAAGCACACTGGTTCAAAGCATTTCCGTTTGTTATTGTAGCGATCAATATCCTGATCGCAGTGGCATCTGATTTTGAATCCGCGATCCGCGCAGGTTCTCTGGCAGGCGGCTGGTGGATAGCAATAGGTTTTTCCAAAAGAATGTTGCGAATTCCCGCCGCAAGCGACTCTTCTACCGCTTCTACATGCAACCCATTAGGAAGCGCAATTGCAATTGCATCAAGATCTTCCTGCCGCAGCAACAGGCGGTAATCTTCGTAGCGCTTTAACCCCAATTCGCTCGCTACCGATTCCGCCTGTTCTCCAAATCCGGCTACCGCAACAAGCTCAACTTCATCGTGTTTTAAAGCGTCGCGTACTATTTTTGCGCCTTGGTTCAAACCAAGAACTGCAAGCTTTACCGATTTCATAGATCCCCTTTTTCTCCTTGTGAGTCTTTTTCCGCCGCCACATTGTGCGAAACCCCTCATTCGCACCAGGCTGAGCCTCTTGCAACAACATCCCCCAAAGTGTTGCAAGACTTCATAAGGGCTGCGTCTATACCTCCGCAAGCATAAGACGCAACATGGCTTTATAGATTTAATATTGATACTTTTGATAAGAAAAATCTAATAGATATACTATCTATTATCAAATTAGGATTGAGAATCTTAATAAGCCTAGATTGACCATGGTTTTTGCGAATATGCCAGATAAGCAGTAACTTAGTTTCTATTAACTATTTTCATGAAGAATTTACCTGTATCTCAAGTAAGTCTGCCCTGTTTTGTACTACCAAGTTTTAGTTGGTCGTTGACTTCTGCATATCAGGGTCACCAGGATGTTTCGCAAGAATAAATACCGTAGCTACAATAAGCAAAAAACCCACGATATCAATCCACACAAATGACGTTCCTAGCCAAAGCACCGCAAAAGCTGTTGCGGATACCGTTTCGATACTTGCCATAAGCCCCGCTTTTGCGGCGCCAATATCATTTATCGATTGGAAGAACAGCGAAAATCCTACTACGGTACCAAAAAAGACTAAGCCCACAAAAAGCACCACATAACCCGACACTTCCATAGAAGGAATGTTTGTCCACGACTGCAGCAAAAGACTAAATATTATTCCGCTGATAAGAAGTGCTGCTGCCACCACTGGAACACTTCCGAAACGAAACATTAGCTTTCGAGGCAAAAGCGAATAGATCATGTAAGCAAATGCCGAAACCAGCCCCCAAAATAACGCCTCTGGAGAGAGCACCATTACCGCCGGGTTTCCATGGGTAGCAAGCAAAAAAACTCCCACCACCACGCAGATAAGAGCTAACCATTCGCGACCATTAGGAAGTCTACGCGCTAGAAAACATAGGAAGAATACTGTAAGAACAGGACCGATATATTGAATAATGGTTGCTGTGCCTGCATTTGAATATTGAATTGCCAAAAGATAGGTCATTTGACAGAACGCCAAACCACATACGGCAAACACCACCATTCGACCCAAAATTCTTGGCGTTCTCCAAAGCGTAAGGTATTGCCCTCGAAACGCAATCAAAGCAAACAGTGACAAAATAATGCCAGCAAACAGCATTCGAACCGAAGAAACCCAAAGCGGATCTAGCCCGTAATGAGAAAATAAATACTGAGCACAAGCTCCAGAAAAACCCCAACAAATGCCGCTTAAAAGCGCAAAAATAATGCCTCGTATATTCTTTGTATTCTGCATGGGTTCAAAATACCAACTATTAAATAGAATTCATAGAGGGCAATCCTATAAGAAATCGCAATTCATTTCGATAAATTTATTAAATAATGTAATTTAATAAATTTATAACACGTTCATCAATTTTTTCTCTACATTTTCAATTCTTATGTCCATTGGTTTAATTTTTTAAAACGCATCCATAGATTCTGATGAATGGGTTCACATCATAGACATTAGTAATTCTATTATTGGGAAAGACTATAGTTACTGAAGCGGACTATCCAATTCGCCCCCATCTGGCGCTTATTTCTTGATTCCCGCTAGAGCTCCAGACGAATTGGTTCCCGTTTGAACCACAAAAACATAAGCGAAAAACTCTCTGCGGAAGAGGCTTAGTTTTGTGCGCTCAAAAATTGGAGGCATTTCAAGTTAGAGAAAGGAATTAATAAAAAAGTTAATCCCCATTCGCTTTTGCGGAATCTGATTATCTAGAGGAGGGTCATATGGCTTTAAAGCGTGAATACGGTGGCATTCAGCCATGTATTCGACTGGGAATATTCCGCATTCGTATTCCCTTTATTCACTTTAATATTTCTGGTCCTGAAGTTATTACAGGCCTCATGAACGCATGTACTTCATACGGTGCATTGGCTGTTCTTATTTCTACGTTGGGCTTGGATCCCAACACTGCATACGCACTCGTAATATTTGAGACCGCTTGTTATACCTTGAGCTGGTTCTTAGGTGAACCGGCAGTTTGCGGTTGGATTACGGCGGCGATGGCGGTAATTGTGCTCTATCTGGAAACCCTTCCAGAAGGCGTAATAAGATTCCAAGCACTTACTGTTATACAGTTAGAGCTCGGAATTCTATTCATTGTTTTAGGCGCTACAGGGTTATCCAAGAAACTCAACATGATTTTGCCTCCAGCCTTGAAAGGCGGCATTGTTTTAGGCGCTGGTATCAACTCTGTTGTTGCTCGTATGTCTGAAGGCGGCGCACTTGATACCGCAACTATTGCTTGCCTTGGCGGTCTGGTAGTAGTTTGCTTGTTTATGTTCAGTCAGCGTATTCGCGAAAAGATGTCAGAGCATAAAATCTTGGCATTGCTTGGCAACTACAGCTTCTTGTGGGGCGTTTTGTTCCTGTTCATTGTTGGTGGCGTTTCGGGCGACTTCCAATATGAATTCTCAGGTCAGTTCATCGTAATGCCCGACTTCGGCGCATTATTTGCAGCTGTTTCGCCCTTCTTTATTGGATTCTGCACCGATCCTACTATTTGGATCTCCGGTATCCCATATGCACTTACTGCATGGATTATTGCTTATGGCGACTTCATCACCGTTCAGCAGCTTTGCATCAATTCTGCTCGTGATGACGAATACATTGAGTTCAACGTAAACCGCACCAACATCGTTTGCGGTATCCGTAACGTAGTTCTTTCTCTGTTCGCTCCTTATCCTGCATTGGCTGGTCCTTTCAGCCCTCCTTATGCAATCGCTACTTTTGCTCGTTATAAGGAATCTGGCCGCGAAGGCATGAACTCCATTTATGACGGCACTGGTACGAACCTTATCTTCACCGTAGTTGGCTTATTCTTTTACCCACTCTACGAAGTTTCTTTGGCTGCATCTGGCGCGTTGCTGGTTGTTATCATGGTTGTTCAGGGCTTCGTTTGCGCACAGATTGCTATCAACCTGCTTCGCGACGATATGGACCGTGGTATTGCCGGTATGTCCGCAGGCTTCATCGTTGCTCGTGGTGCTTCCATTGGTCTTCCTGCTTCTATCATTCTTTACCTGTTGCTTTGCAACAATCGCAAGATCCGCATCGACTATGCAACAAGCAAAGAAGAGCTTCGTCTTGAAGAAGAGGAAACCGCTAAACAGCTCAAAGCTTTGGAAGAACGTATGGCCAAGGCTAAAGCTGAACACGAAGAGAATAAATAAGCCATTGCGGTTTAGAACGCATTACACGTGCCGCGTTTTATAGCACAAAACACGACACCAAAAACTAGATCCGCAAGGCATACAACTTGCATAATTCCTTGCCTCCAGCCCCGCGATTTCCACAGGTCGCGGGGCCTTTTTATTCGGTTTATAGGACAAAATTTGTGTCCTATATGCCTTTTATTCGAAGAGTTTTTATTAGCAGAAGAGCTCTGGTAATTTACCAGAGCTCTTCTTGAAAGCATTGCTTATTTGCAAACTGCACAATTTAGGAGCAAGAGGAGAGGCAGTTCTTTAAGTTACGTTGCTTAGTGGCGGCTAGATACAGCCTCTTCGTACTGCTGCATATAAAAATCACGAGGTGCCTGTACGCCAAGCTGAACCTTACGACCTGCATTTGCGCGAGCCACAGCAAGTTCCAAAGCTGCAGAGTTACCCTTTCCAAGCTTAGAGATCATAGCGAGACCTGCTGCGAGGAATACTACGGTGATTGCTGCTACATACATCATTTGAATCTAACCTCCAAGATTCGTTTTCGGCTTTCCTTTAACCGAAGCTTTTAAACGTTTCTTTCTCAGGGAGCCAATGAAGTTTACTCACTAGCGTCCATTGCCAATACAGACGGAATACTGCGCATAAGAGTCACAGCATTTATTTCGAAATGCTGTGCTATGAAATACATTCTTCCTGTTCCAAAACCACAACCTTTCGTAAAACAAATAGGGACCTGAACACTTTCGTGTCACAGGTCCCTATCCCAAATATTTCCCTTAGTTCCTTCAAGATAAACTCTTGCTGATACCCCTTTGCAAAAGTTCTTCTTGAATTGAGGCAATTGTATGAAGTAGAAAAATCTTTGCAACGCATGAACGTGTTGCAGTGGTCAATTTATAGGATGAACGGGTTTTGAACTCGTTTTGAACTGGTTCAGTACCTTTAAGAAAATCGCACATTTTTGACGGAACAAAACTAGTGCAATAGCATTTTAGGCATAATACTGACGCTCAATTGGCTCAACATACGCTACTGTACTGCAGACTTCTTTCATATGCTCTATAAAGGAAACTATTTCAGAACTGTATTTATAATCCCTACGATACGTAAAACCAATCCAGTGATAAGGCTTATCGAATTCTTTCACTGGAATTAATTTCAACGAATCCCAAACAACGTCGCGGATACTATCCAGCATAATCGCTACTGCATCTTCATTAGACCCAATAACTGATAAGGCGCTAATTTCATCCTCGAATGACTCAATAGGCTCAAGTTCCCATTCAGAGAAACAACCCTGCAAAGCATAATACATATACGAAGGCTCACGATATGTTAGCAACCTATAATTTCGCAAATCAGCCAAAGATACCGAATCTTCTTTTGCTAAAGGGTGACTGTCGCAAACGGCAATCACTACATTTTGAGGCAATAGAGGTATCCATTCAAAATCCGATTCCTGAACAGGAAAACCGCAAAATGCTACATCTAACAAATTGGTCCTTAGTCCTGAAATACACTCTTTAGTTGAACCTTTTTGAGAGATGTCAAATGTTACCCTTTCAGATGTTTCCTCATTGTATGCATTAAGCAATCCTGATAGGAATCCGCGCAGTAATGAAGCGACTGCGCCTATTCTCACCCTCGAGTTAGATTCCTTGGCTAGACCCTTCATTTGCGCAACAGCATCATCAAGCTCTTCAAGAATCCCCGATACACTTGAAAGAAATCTTTTTCCCTGTGGCGTAAGAACAACGTATCTTCCAACATGATCAAAAAGCTCCACTCCAAGCTCCTGCTCTAATCTACGCATTGAATTAGAAAGCGCAGACTGAGTGATATACAGAGCTTTCGCCGCCCTACCATAATGCTCCATCTGAGCAACCATCACAAAATAACGTAACTGCTCAAGATTCACAGGCTAAATCCCTTTCTCTTCTTACCCTCTTCGAAAAGCAAGAAACTACATTGACCCCCATTAAGAGATTTAATTCTATCAATTAAAATTTGTAGAAATACATCACTCTCCCCCTGAACTAATTAAAAGAGTGATTTATTTTTAATTTTCGAACGATACTTTAAATAAGTCAAACCTCACAATGCAAACATTACGTAGCCTAAAACAACATCAGAAGCGAATTTATCTC
>URMQ01000092.1 GCA_900548955.1 uncultured Eggerthella sp.
TGTCCAGGTTTTAGTTTTGCCTGTAGTAGGCATGCAAATTGTTACTTCTAATTATTTCCAAGCAACAGGCCAGCCAATAAAGTCGGTCATTTTGTCGCTTACCAGACAGGTGCTCTTCCTTATTCCGCTCTACATTGTGCTGCCGATCGTTCTTCCGTATATCGCACCAGGACTTACCAGTTTGGATGCACTGTACTTCGCTGTTCCTATCGCAGATATTTTGGCAATTATTACTTCGCTGATTTTCATTGTCTTTGAATTGAAGCGCTTAAAGGGAATCGAAGCAGGAACAATTCAGGCGAAATTTGGAAAGAAAAGCGCCTAAAGTTACCAACAAATAAAAAATAATCACTCGCATGAGCGCTCGTTGTGTTCTTTGGTAGAATGAGCGCTCATTTATATAGGACAGTTTCAGATCTAGGCAGCTTCATGGGTGTTGTTAGCTTATTTTGTTTGCGTTTGCGAATTACCTTAAAGCTGCATAGATGTTGGTAAGTTTGCCCAAGGAGAGGTATCTCATGAATGCATCTACTTCGCATCAATCATTTGGACGAGCAACGTCAATTGCGTTTTGCGCTCTATCCATTGCGTTTATGGCAATTTCTGCATGGATTACTGTACCTCTTGGACCTATTCCTTTCACCCTCCAAACGCTTGCAGTAATGTTTGTGTTATTTGCCCTAAAGCCTAAAGAAGCAATGGCGGCAATAGCGGGTTACTTGATTCTTGGTGCTATAGGCTTACCTGTTTTTTCTTCCTTTAGGGGAGGAATTGCCGCTTTAGTGGGTCCGACGGGTGGCTTTATCGTTGGATTTCTTATTGCTGGTGCGGTAGCTCTTGCCCTTGGCGCATTGGTGAAGGATTGGGGTGTTTTTTCGTCCGAGAATACAAAGTTGGTATTCGGAACTCCCATTAGAACGGGAACACTCGCTCGTAATCTTACGATGGGTGTGATATTCCTCGTTGTCCTGTATGCTTTCGGTTGGGTATGGCTTATGTATGTTGGCCATTTAAGTGCGGAAGCTGCTTTTGTTGCGGCAGTAGCGCCATTTATTCCGATTGATGCACTAAAGATGCTTGCTGCGGTACTGCTGGCTCAGGCAGTGTCTAAAGTGGCAAGATAGTTACTGGCATATAGCTTAGAAAATATCTGATGTGCTATTTCATAGCAGGAAACGCCATAGTGAATACCGCACCGCCTTCAGGTGCATTAAAAGCAGTTACTGTTCCATCAAAATCTTCGACAATTTCTTTTACGATAGCCAAGCCAATTCCCGCACCACCACTATTGCGTGCACGAGAAAGATCGCCGCGATAGAAGCGTTTAAACAGCAAAACCGGGTCTATGTCGCCTATTCCGCATCCGTCATCTTTTACGGCAACTACTGATGTGTTATTAATGCCTGAAAGCATGATGCGCACATGTCCACCAATTTCTACATGGCGGATAGCGTTATCAACTAAGTTGATAAGTGCTTGTTTTAAGCGGTCATCATTTGCCAGAATATCGGGCGCGGCACCTTCGATACTTAAAGTAACGTCCTTATCCTGAGCGATGGGTTCTAGCGTATCCACTACATCTTTTGCTACATCTTCAATATTTAAACGTCGAAGTGTATAGGCAGGGGCACCTTCTTTTGCATGCTGGAGTGCTAGGAGTCCGTTAGTAAGCTTCTTTAGGCGATCAGCTTCATTTAGGATAATTTCGCAAAAATGTTCACGCGTGGATTGCGGCATATCGGGATCAAGCATCAATTCTGCATTACCACTGATAGCGGTAAGGGGAGTACGGAACTCGTGTGCTACGTCACTGACAAAGGTGTCCTGACGTTCGTTGAGTGCCTTTAGCTCGTCAACACGGGTGTTGTATGCGCGATTGAATTCGTCAATGCTTTCTGAAAGTTCGTCAACTTCGCGCATAACACCTGATGGGGTAAAGGCAATGCTTGTGTCGCCCGCTTTCGATGATTGGATTTTGCGCACCAATTCCGTAAGAGGGCGACTTATGAAATGAGCGATAAGCAAACTGAGGAAATAGCAAGCGCATCCAATAGGGATAACTGCCAATAGGATAGTGCGAGGACAGTCGAAAATAAAAATTGCCGCGAGTGCCGTAAGCGCACTAGCCAAAATAGCTAAAAGGGTAGCCAGAAAAGAAATATGCGTGAACAGGCGCATAGGTTTTTCTTCTTTTGGGCGATTAGTGTAGGGCGCTTCGGCGGATCGTGGCATGGTAGTTACTTCTTTTTCTTATTTTGCATTTTCCGTTTTTCTGAAATGCGGTTGGCAGATGTATCTTTTGGCGTTGCCCGTAGGCTCTATTTCTTGAAGCGATAGCCGTAACCACGAACGGTTTCTACCAGCTTAGGATCATATCCTGCTGCTTCTATTTTGTCGCGCAAACGTTTGATGTGGGTGTCGACTGTTTTGGTTTCGGTGATAAATTCCCAGTTCCATGCATCGTGGAGCAAATCTTCGCGAGAAACAACTTTTCCTGCATTGCGCATAAGGCAAGCAAGCAATTCGAATTCGCGTGGGGTCAGGTCAATGGGGCCTTTATCGCCTTCAGCAACATGCGTATCTTCATTGAGCGTAATGCCTCCAGCAGATATTTCGTTCGCGGAAATCATGTCGTTACCTTGAGCGCGTCGAAGAAGCGCGCGAGTACGGGCGAGCAGTTCGCGCACGCCAAAGGGTTTTGCTAGGTAGTCGTCTGCACCCAACTCAAGACCAACAACTTTGTTCAGTTCAGTATCTCGTGCCGAAAGGAACAAGATGGGGGTAGACATTTTTGCGCGAATACGACGACATAATTCGTAGCCATCAATGCCAGGTAGCATGATATCTAAGATGAACAAATCGAAATGATGCTGCTCAATTTTACGCAGAGCCTCTTCGCCATCAGAGGCTATTTCAGTTTGATAGCCTTCTTTCTGCATGGCATAGCTTACGAATTCTGTGATTGATGGTTCGTCGTCAACAATCAAAATACGTGCAGGTGTGTTTTCCATACGATCACCCTCCAGCTAGTATCCTTAAACGCTTCATATATAAAGCTTGTACCGTTCATGTTCAATAGTATGGTAGCATTCGCAGGTAGTGCATACTATGAAAGGGACTGTCAGAAACATGTTACTTGCAATTGACGTGGGGAACACCCAAACCGTGCTTGGCATTTACGACAATGACAAGTTAGTCCATATGTGGCGCGTTGCTACTAATGTTGATCATACCAGCGACGAGCTTCGTATTAAGCTACATACTTTGATGTTGGCAGAAGGTCTTGAGTCTTCTCATATCGATGGAGCTATATTGGCTTCGGTTGTACCTGCTCTTACTCACAACTGGGAAAAGGCATGCTGCCGTTCTTTTGGTGTTGATACACTTATTGTTTCTGCGGCAAGTTCAGGCCATCTAATCAATGTGGATATGAAAAAATTTCCTGAACTAGGTGCTGACCGTGTGGCGGATGCGGTAGCAGCAAAATCTCTTTACGGCGATCCTGTTATCGTGGTGGACTTCGGAACTGCTACTAATATGGAAATTATTGGTAAAGGTGGCACGTTTCTTGGTGGCATTATTGCGCCAGGCGTGGAATCTTCAATGCGTTCGCTTTTTACGCGTGCTGCGCTTCTTCGCTCTGTTGAGCTAGAAGATCCTGGCACGGCAATTGGTAGCAGTACTGCAGAATGCCTGAAAGTGGGCATGGTATATGGCGAAGCTGCTCGTGTGGATGGGTTGATTGATCGTGTGTTTGACCAGCTAGGTTACGAGGCAACGGTAGTAGCAACAGGTGGTCTTGCTCATCGTATTGCTCCTCATTCAAGACGAATTACCGAAATTAATCTTGAATTGACCTTACAGGGATTACGCATGATTTTTAACGAGCTTTCGCGTTAAAATTTTTCGCAAAGGCAAGGCAAAACTACGGAAAATACAGCATGCGTGTTTCGGCAGTGCGCTACATTGTGCTTTGTAGACTGGCGCACGATCGGAGCAAGTTTGGTGCAAGATTGATGCATGACTGGTGCTGGATGAACCAAAGCTACAAGCGAAGGAAGGTAGGCTTACACAATGCTGAGCGATATCGAAATTGCACAAGCAACAGAACCTCGCGACATTACTGAAATTGCTGAAAAGGCAGGAATTAATCCCTCGTATTTGGAATGTTATGGCCGCTCAAAGGCTAAGGTTGACTACAACTTGCTTCGCAATGAAGATCACGAGCCTGGTAAGTTGATTTTGGTAACAGCAATTAACCCAACTCCTGCAGGCGAAGGTAAAACCACTACGACCGTAGGCTTGGGCGATGCTCTTTCTCGCTTGGGTAAAAAGACCGTTATTGCGCTGCGCGAGCCTTCCTTGGGCCCTGTATTTGGCATTAAGGGTGGTGCTGCTGGTGGCGGCTATGCTCAGGTTATCCCAATGGAAGATATCAACCTGCATTTCACGGGTGACTTCCACGCAATTGGCGCAGCAAATAACTTGCTTGCAGCTTTGTTGGATGCTCATATTCATAATGGCAACGAACTCAATATTGATGTTCGTCGTATCACCTGGAAGCGTGTTGTAGATATGAACGATCGCCAGCTGCGTAACATTGTGTGCGGCTTGGGTGGTAAAGCTAATGGTGTACCTCGCGAAGATGGTTTTGATATTACGGTTGCTTCAGAAATTATGGCAATATTCTGCTTGGCAACTTCTATCACCGATTTGAAAGAACGCCTTGGCCGCATTGTTGTTGGCTACACTCGCGACGACAAGCCAGTAACAGCTCATGATTTACATGCCGAAGGCGCTATGTGCGCTCTGCTGAAGGATGCCCTAAAGCCAAACTTGGTACAAACCCTTGAAGGAACTCCTGCATTTGTTCATGGCGGTCCCTTTGCAAATATTGCTCATGGTTGCAACTCTATTATGGCAACCCGCATGGGTCTGGCTTTGGGTGATTACTGTGTTACGGAGGCAGGCTTCGGTGCAGACTTAGGCGCAGAGAAGTTCTTGGACATCAAGTGCCGCCTTGCAGGTATTCAGCCTGATGCAGTTGTTGTCGTTGCTACGGTTCGTGCTTTGAAGAACCATGGTGGCGTACCTAAGGATCAGCTGAACGATGAAAACCTGGAAGCATTGGAAGCTGGCCTTCCTAACTTGCTTCAGCATGTAGAAAACATTACCAAGGTATATAAGCTTCCTTGTGTTGTTGCAATTAACGAATTCCCAACCGATACTCAAGCAGAGATCGATCTGGTACGTGAAAAGTGCCAGGAGCTTGGCGTTAACGTTGCGCTTTCTCAGGTTTGGGCAAAGGGCGGCGAAGGCGGCGAAGAATTAGCTGAAGAAGTTCTGCGTCTTTGCGAACAGCCAAGCGAACTTGAATTTGCTTATCAGGATGATCTGGGTCTTGCAGAAAAGATGGAAGCCATTGCTAAGCGTATTTATCATGCTGATGGTGTAAACTTCACGCCTGCTGCAAAAAAGCAGATTGCTCAGATCGAAGGCATGGGCTTTGCGCATATGCCTGTATGCATGGCAAAGACTCAGTATAGTTTCTCCGACGATGCTTCTAAGCTTGGTGCTCCGCGCAACTTTACTATCACGGTTCGTGAAGTAAAGGTTTCTGCAGGTGCAGGTTTTGTAGTTGCTCTTACAGGTAACGTTATGACCATGCCTGGCTTAGGTAAGAATCCTGCTGCATTTAAGATTGACGTGGATGAATCTGGTAAGATTTCTGGCTTGTTCTAAACAGAGCTTGCTTTAAGCTTGCTGGTTTTAAGGCTGTTTCAAGATTTAAAGCATCTTCAAGCTTGCTTTAAACTCGTCTTAATCTGGTAGCTTAGTTCAAGTTGGCTGAATAAACATTAACTGGCGCCTCTATTACTTTGACTTGTTTGGTTTGTCTTAAGTAATAGGGGCGCTTTCCTTCGTATATAATACGAACAGTTTCGAAACATCCTAATTCTAGAAAGCAAGCTATTGATTGATAAAACATTCATTTCTGAAGTAGCGGCAGGCACCCCAACTCCTGGCGGTGGTGGCGCTTCTGCGTATTGCGGTGCACTTGGTTCTGCGCTTTTGTCTATGGTGGGCAATTTGACGGTTGGCAAGAAGAAGTACGCCGATGTTGAAGATGAGGTGCAAGCACACCTCGATCAGCTTAATGAAGTTCGTGAAGAATTGTTCGACTTGGTAGAGCGTGATGTTGCGGCATTTGCGCCTTTGGCTCAAGCATTCAAGCTCCCAAAGAATACTGAAGAAGAAAAAGCACAGCGCCACGAAGTTATACAAGCTGCATTGATTGATGCTATTGCAGTTCCTTTTGCCATCATGAACGCTTGCGATCGCGTTATAGAACTAAGTGATTTTTTGGCGCACCATGGAAATCAAAGCGCCATTTCTGATGTGGCTACGGGCGTTTCTTTTGCAAAGGGCGCTCTCAAAGGTGCGGCCCTTAATGTATATGTAAATGCCGCTATGTTGGACGACCGAGCTATGGCAACGCGCTATACTGATGAAGCGGACAGATTGATTGTTGAAAGTGGTCGTCGCGCGGACGAGATTTACAACTACGTGTTAGAGGAAATCAGGTAACTA
>URMQ01000093.1 GCA_900548955.1 uncultured Eggerthella sp.
TTGCGCAGGATGTACCCATCAGCACGGTTTTTGAAGCCACCAAAGTGTTTGAACAAACGATCACGCGCATCGTTTTTCGGATCTGCTGCATCATGATTCATAACTCCGCCAAAATAAAGCGCAGAAAGAATATCCGTACATGAAAGAGATCCACCTGGATGACCGCTTCCTGCTTCATGAAGCATCTCAATAATGTCGGTGCGAATTGCGCAAGCCTTTTCCTTAGCTGTAAGGGAATTCATGGCTTCCTTTCGATCGAGGGCTAGGCTTTTCTAAGCTTACTTGCTTTTTCTACAATGATGCTTTCCAACGATGATATCCAATAACAAATTCATCAATATCACCGTCAAGAGCAGCATCAACATTGCCACTTTCGATATTACTACGGGTATCCTTAATCAGTCGATACGGATATAGGACGTAGTTACGAATTTGACTGCCAAAAGAATTATCCATCTTTTCACCTTTAAGTTCAGATAATTCTGCTTCGCGCTTTTGTTCTTCTAATTCATACAGCTTGCCACGAAGAACGCGAAATGCCGCTTCCTTGTTTTGCAGCTGAGATTTTTCGTTTTGGCAGGTAACCACAATGCCAGTAGGTATATGGGTAAGGCGTACCGCAGAGTCGGTAGTGTTAACGCTTTGTCCACCAGGACCGCTTGAGCGATATACATCCACGCGCACATCATTAGGATCAATTTCTACCGTAATGTCGTCTTCAGGAAGGACTGGCACCACTTCAACAGCAGCAAAGGTAGTATGACGGCGCTTCTTTTCATCAGTAGGCGAAATACGCACAAGACGGTGAACCCCTGCTTCGCTACGCAACATGCCATAAGCGTTACGCCCCTCCACCTGAAAACTTACATGATCAAGACCAATGCCTTCACCAGGAGTAAGATCTAACACCCGCACCTTCCAATCTTTACGATCGGCATAGCGGGTGTACATACGGTAGAGCATTTCAGTCCAGTCCTGCGCCTCTAGCCCACCACTACCAGGATGAATGGACACGATAGCATCCGCAGAATCATAGCGTCCACTAAACCAAGATTCCACTTCGAAGTTATCGAGTGTGGTTTCAAGGGTTGCTAAATCTGTTTCCAGTTCAGCAGCAAATTCAGGATCTTCTTCAGCAAGTTCTTGTGCAGTTTGAATGTCTTCCAATAACTGGCATGCAGCCTTATAACGATCAATCAAATCGCGCACATCAGAAGCCTGTTTAGAAATATGCTGTGCTTTTTCCGTATCATTCCAAAAATCAGGAGAAGCAATTTGCTTATCAAGCTCTGCTAATTCCTGAGTGCGATCATCAATATGAAGATAAGCACGCGCATCTTCTACGCGTCTACGTGCTTCCTCAAGTGTCAACATGTGCGAATTAATCCTCTCAAAGCTACTACCAACCAAAATAAAATAGCGCTTAAGGCATTGTAGAGGTTGCTCTATTGTTCGCAATCATTTTGGGTTATGCAAAGTATTTCTTGAAGCGAAGTATTTGCATTTCTACGAACAGTTTAACCCGCATACCTTAAGCATCTATTGTGGTCAGCGATTAGCTCCGTGACACTTTTTGAATTTCTTACCAGAACCGCAAGGGCAAGGATCGTTACGGCCAACGTTTGCATAAGGGTCGTTTTTGTCCTTTTCAATAGTATGAGGCTTTGGTTTTTCGGGAGCAGGTTGTGGTGTTTGAGGAACACCCTGCGCCTGAGCTTGTGCCGTCTTGATGCGCTGAGCACTGGTAGTGGATTCGTTTAGCGTTTCTTCAGGGTTGGAATAGGTAACCGCTCCATCAAGAGGGCTCTTTTCTTCTTCTACTGGCGCTTGAACCGCAATAGGTGCACGCAACAAGAAGCGCAAGAAGTCTTCGTAGATAGAATCGGTCAAAGCAGCAAAGGCGCGATGTGCTTCTTCGCGATATTCCGTCAAAGGATCGCGCTGACCATATGCGCGCAAACCAATGGATGCCTTTAAGTAGTCCATTTCCTGCAAATGTGCCATCCAGCGTGTATCGATAAAGCGAAGCATTACCTGTGAAGCAATGTCAGAAAAAGCATTGCCAATTTCCTCAACACGTGATTGATACATGTCCGTAATGGCATCAACAAGACCATCGATGAGCGCATTAACGTCATCATCATGATCAATAGAGGCCACGGTAATCTCAGGACGATCAGTCATCTGGAGTAACCACTTATCCAGTGATTCAATATCCCAGTCGTCGCTTGCCTGTTTAGGAGCGCAATATTCAAGCACCGCGTTTTCTACCACATCTTCAATAATGGTAGGCATACGCTCCGTTAAGTCCTTGCCATCAAGAATTGCATTGCGCTCTTCATAGATTGCCTTGCGCTGCAAGTTCATAACATCGTCGTATTCAAGAACATGTTTACGGGCAGAGAAGTTAACAGCTTCAACTTGGCGCTGCGCTGTTTCGATAGCCTTTGAAACCATGGAAGCCTGAATAGGCATATCTTCAGGTAGATCGGTCTTTTCCATCATGCGACCGATAGAATCCATACGTGATCCGCCAAAGAGACGCATAAGATCATCTTCAAGAGAGAGATAGAACTGCGTGGTACCAGGATCTCCCTGACGACCGGAACGACCACGAAGCTGATTATCGATACGACGCGACTCGTGGCGCTCGGTGCCAATTACGCACAGACCACCAGCATTACGTACCTCGACGCTTTCGCGTTTGGTAATGGACTCTGCCCTATCTTTAGCTTCCTGAATCTGTTCAGGTGTAGCTTCGTCTACTTCATCGCCAAGTTGTTCTGCCAAGAAGGTTTGCGCCATAACATCGGCATTACCTCCCAACAAGATGTCCGTACCACGACCAGCCATATTCGTTGCAATGGTAACTGCACCCGTACGACCAGCCTGAGCAACAATAGCTGCTTCACGTTCATGGTTCTTAGCGTTTAAGACTTCATGTTTAATACCGCGTTTTGAAAGCAAACGGCTCAAACGTTCAGAGCTTTCAATAGATACCGTACCTACCAAGCAAGGCTGTCCTGTATGATGGCGCTCTGCAATATCGTCTGCTACCGCATTAAACTTCGCATCAATCGTGCGATAAATAAGATCGTTCAGATCTTCGCGAACAACCGGTTTATTAGGCGGAATTGCCATAACGGGCAAATTATAAATCTGACGGAATTCGGCATCTTCTGTCATTGCCGTACCCGTCATACCGGAAAGCTTGTCATAAAGGCGGAAATAATTCTGTAAGGTAATAGTTGCCAAGGTTTGATTTTCTTGGCGAACCAATACATGCTCTTTAGCTTCCAGTGCCTGATGCAAGCCCTCAGAATAACGGCGACCTTCCATGATACGGCCAGTAAATTCATCAACAATCTTAACTTCGCCGTTGGTAACCACGTAGTCAACATCGCGATGGAAAAGGAACTGAGCGCGCAATGCCTGCTGTAAATGGTTTGGCAACTGACCAGTTGGATCTCCGTACAAGTCTTCAATACCTAACTGGAATTCAACCTTTTCAAGACCAATTTCCGTAGTGTAGATAGTCTTTTTCGCTTCATCAATTTCGAAATCGATGTCACGCTTAAGCGATGGCATGATAGCTGCAAACTTCTTGTAAATATCTGCTGCCTGAGAACCCGCACCAGAAATAATCAAAGGAGTTCGTGCTTCGTCGATAAGGATGGAGTCAACCTCGTCGACTACCGCAAAGGAATGGCCACGCTGCACGCGCCTGTTAGCACGAGCAACCATGTTGTCACGCAGATAGTCAAAACCAAATTCTGAGTTGGTACCATAAGTAACATCAGCCTGA
Source organism: uncultured Eggerthella sp. (assembly GCA_900548955.1). Taxonomy (GTDB): domain Bacteria; phylum Actinomycetota; class Coriobacteriia; order Coriobacteriales; family Eggerthellaceae; genus Anaerotardibacter. The sequence goes on from URMQ01000093.1 coordinate 3,806, forward strand.
TAAGCAGGGATTTTCTGTAGGGGATCCATGCCATTTTGAATAAGGCCAACCTTCATACCCAAGAAACGATAGATCTGGCCCATCCATTCAGAGTCACGTTCTGCCAGGTAATCGTTAACCGTTACGATGTGTACGTTGTTTCCTGGAAGAGCATTCAAATAACCAGCCAAGGTGGATACCAGCGTTTTACCTTCACCAGTTTTCATTTCGGCAATTTTGCCATCATGCAGCGCCATACCACCAATAAGCTGAACGTCAAAGTGACGAAGACCTATGGTTCGAACACTTGCTTCACGAACCGCAGCGAATGCTTCTGGAAGTAAATCGTCTAGATCTTCGCCTGCGTCCAAGCGCTCACGGAATTCTACAGTAAGATGCGCAAGCTCTTCGTCCGAATAGGCTTGCATGCGTGGTTCCAGGTCGTTAATAGCTTCAACAACCTTTTGATATTTTTTGAGTGGCCTATCTTCGCCCACACTTAAAAGCTTAGAAAAAAGTCCCATAATCTCACTTTCTCGTATAATTGTTTCACTCTAGCACAGGCATGTCTTTAATAGGGCTCTTACAAACAGACTCACAAGGCTTCTACACGTTAAATTCTCTTAACGTTTCCGAAGATAGCTAAATCATTGCTGCGAAATTTCTGCAATGATTTCATCATAGAGATCATCAAGCCTGCGCGGAGCATCAATACCATATTCTTCAACAAGTGCACCACGGCATTCCAAATAGGTATCAATCGCACCCGAATAATGACCAACCTGTCGCTGAATAAACATGTAGGTGTAGCACACATCTTCGCGAGTAATATCTAAGCCAAACGAATACGCAGCAAAATGAAGCGCAACGTATTTATTGCCCTTATTGAAAATAATGCGCGTTCCTTCTACCACCACATCAAGCACTTTATTTTGAAATCTATTGCGATACGCCTCTATCTGAGCGTTGTCCAAACCTGGCAGCAAGGGTCCTTGATATATCAATTCAAGCTGACTTAATATTCGTGCACAATCTTCCGGATCATGCGCCACGCTAAATTCATTGCACAACAGATCTACTTTTATAACATCGCTTTCAATCTGTAGTTCCCGAAGAGATACTGAATCGCGCGTTCTACCTAAAAGCATTCGTTCTTCTTCATTTCGGCTGAGGGTTTTCTTAACGTAAGCCCACAGATTATAAAAATTCGAACTAATACTGTTAGAAATAGAACCTGGCCACAATCGTTGCTCCACCCAAGCACGAGGAAGATCCTTTTGATAATTAACCACCAACAGACCAATGAGAACTTTAGCGAGTTTCCGAATTTCTCCTTTTTCAGGAACAGATTTCCCACCCCTGCGCACTTCAAACTTTCCAAATAGGTTAATCACAAGCCTGTCAGAGTCATGTACTACGCTAAATTGATTTCTGGTTTGAAGGGATTTTGAATTGCCATTCTCATAGAACGTACTTTTCGGATGCCTGTTACCACTTCCGCTTTCAAAGTAATTGTCGCGAAATTCACTCTCGGAAAATATTTCTGTTGAAGAGGACATAAGATCAAGCGTTTCAAGCGAATTTTCAGGAGCGTTCAAAGACGGATCGAGAGCCATAAGCGGCTTTGAACGTCTTACCAAGTATTCGTCTTTTCCTGGTTCGGTGGTTTCTAGAACTGCGCTAGTAATTTCAAAGGGTTGTCCCTCGGCGTAGCCTAAATAAGAAGGATCACGGAGAGATTTATGCGGCTGGTTTTCTGTCAGTTGCGGCTGGTTTTCTGTCAGTTGCGGCTGGTTTTCTGTCAGTTGCGCCTCCTCTTCGATCAATTGATACTTACGCAGGGGACGTTTCTTGCGCTTTTTTGACTTCATGATGAAATTCATAGTGGTATTGTTGCGTGCGCAAAACTTTTCGCGTTCAGATTCTTCTAAACAGAATTTAAGAATCAGCTGAATTACCTGATAATCCTCAGCCTTAAACAATTCATCAAGCAGTGCATCAAAATAATCTTTTTCTGAGGGATACAAACTGTGTTTAACCAACTTTTTTACATGCGTCCACAAAAGAGAAAAACGCTCTCGAGCAGATAACTCATAAGAAACAAAGATCCTATTCCTCACACCAGCGTACGCATAATATTCATTGAATTTTTCTAAATCAATTGCAGAGAAATCTTTAATGAAGCAATGTAGTGTTAGTTGCTTTCCTTCAGAAAGCAGCAGTGCCGTCAGAGCAAGAGCGTCTTCGATCGATTGAATTTCCATAGATTGAAAGTAGCTAAACATACGTGTATGACCGTTTGCTTTGTCACACATTGTGGGCGGGCATACCCACCCCCTTAAACTTGGATTTTCATGAGGAAATAATCGCAATAATTCTTTGGTAGAAAGTAGTAATTCTTGCGCGTTTATTAGAACAAAGGAAAGTTCAGTTGCGAAAATATCCTTCGTGAAAATATCTGTTGTAGCCACTTGTTCTGTTTCTATAGCGTCATCTGCCCTATAATTTTCTTCTCCCGTAGCCTCTGCTCTAACGCTCTTTTCCTTGACGGCTTCCACCCTCGCAGCCTCTGCTCTAACGCCTTCTACTCTAACAACTTTTTCCCTAGTGCCATCTGCACCGATGCCATCCGCCCTGGTGTCGTCTGTCCTGGCGCCATCTGTCCAGATGTCCTCCGCTATAGCTTGCTTATCTCGTGGAATTGATGCTCCGACACCAAAGGATAAAGGACGTATCATGAAAGAACTGATG
>URMQ01000094.1 GCA_900548955.1 uncultured Eggerthella sp.
TACGATCAACACCACGCTGACCTCGTTCGTGCCTGTATTTGGCATGCTACTGTTCGGCGGCGAAACGCTGAAGGACTTCGCATTTGCTATGGCGGTTGGTTTGATTGCTGGTTCGTATTCGTCTATTGCGGTAGCAACTCCGCTTTACGGTATGTGGAAGTCTCGCGAACCAAAGAATGCCAAGTTGATAAAGAAATACGGCTCCGATGTCCAGTTGTTCACTTTTGCTTCTACGCTGCCATCTGCTTCTAACGAAGAAGCAAAAGCTGCAGTAGCGGCAGGGGAAGCTGCGGCAAACAAGGAAACGGTAGCGGCAAACGAAGCTGTAAAATCAGCTTCGAAAGCATCAAATAGCTCAGCAGGTAATTCTGCTTCTCATAACCGCAAAAGGAGGAAGTAATGAGAGAAGGTAGCGCACCAAATTTTGCACCACCAGTAGAAGAAGGAACAGTATTTACGTTCCAGGATGAGTCGGGCGATACGGTAGATCTAGAATTTTTAGGTTTGATTATTCACCAGGATCGTCGCTATGGCTTCTTCTATAACGTGGGAGAAGGTTCTGAAGTAGGCGGATCGGGTGAAGTTACCGTTTTGGAAGTAACTGAACTTGATGAAGATGGTCAACCTGCTGGTTTTGAGCTAGTGCTCGACGACGCAATTGCTGCAGAAGTATATGATGACTTCAAGCATGCAACGAAGGATTTGTACGACTTCGAGTAAGCCGTGCAGTGTTAAAGATTGAAATCATGAAAAAATTTCAATCAAGGCCGTTGTTTTTTATTGCTCGAAGTGGAAGCAGTTAGCAAGCCAAGTGGACAAACAAACTGAACCGCTGAACACTTCCGCTACCTGCGATATGCACATAAGCACCTATAATAGTTTTGCGTGCCACGAATATAAGGCACGTTTTCGACAAGGTCCTTGTTCCTTTTTGGAACAGGGACTTTTTTATTTCGCCACCTCGGATAATCCTGTTGTTTTAGACGAACCTTTCGTCGTCTTGAGTGAGCACTAAAACTACCGTTAAGTGGACATTTTGTAACGTTGCTGAAAGCCTCAGCGCTTTTATGACACTTATTGTATTGAACGTTACGAAACGCTTTGATATTTCCAATTTGCCGATACGCTATTGAACTGTATGTATAGGTTTACTTTGCCTTCTTGAAGGGGCAAAGGAAGGTTATTCTTTACGGTTTATGGCTAAGCACGGCACACATAGCAATTCTCAAAATAATCCTACCAATACACCTCAACAACAAAATCGCCCATCAAATACCCCTCGAATGGGGCATTCCTCACAAAAGAGCTCTTTTTCGGCGGGTCACGCATCTTCATCATCTCGGGCTGGTCATGCTTCGCCCCATTCTTCATCCTTGATGGATTCAGATTTGGTGCGCGTACGCAAAAAGCGCAAAAAGCATGGCAAAGCCAAAAAAGTACTTCTCATTGTTTTGGCGGTTATTGTAGTGCTGTGTGTTGCGGTTGGTGCCGCTGCGGCACTCTATATGAATTCAATTTCTGATTCCATGAAAATGGACTCCGAGCAACAAAGCGAACTGGATACCGTATTAAGTGAAAGTACCGTGCAAGAGCCGTACTACGTGCTGTTGTTAGGTTCGGATGCTCGCGCAAATGACACTGCGAGTCGTTCAGACACCATCATTTTGGCTCGCATTGATGCCAATGTAGGCAAAGCAACCCTTGTTTCTATTCCTCGTGACACCAAAGTAGAAATTGAAGGTCATGGCACGCAAAAAATTAATGCAGCGTATGCGTTCGGCGGTCCTGCGGGTGCAGTTGAAGCCGTAGAAAACATGTCGGGCGTTGAAATTTCCCACTATGCAGAAATCCACTTTGACGAACTGGAAAAAGCGGTAGACCAGCTTGGTGGCATTTGGGTAGATATTCCTGTATCTAACGATCAAACCGGCGCATCGAACAGTGGTGTGGAATTGAATGCAGGTATGCAACGCTTGAATGGTGAACAAGCACTTGCCTTTGCGCGCGAGCGTTATGGCTATAACGAAGGTGACTTCCAGCGTGCAGAAAACCAGCGCATTATCGTACAGGCAATTGCAGACACTATTTTGTCTTTGCCTCCAACCGAACTTCCCGGCGCAGTACAGTCGCTGGCGAATTGCATTTCTACCGACTATTCCTTAGATGAGCTTATTAGTTTGGCGCAAACCTTCCAGAGTGCTGAACATTATTACTTCTATTCTGCCATGGTTCCCTCTACTACCGAAACTATAGATGGCGTGTCATACACCATTACGCTTGAAGATGAATGGGCGGACATGATGCAGATGGTAGATACTGGTCAGGATCCCAGCAAGGCAAATGTTCTTACTAAGGACACTCAGGCTGTTGGGTCTGGCGAAGGTTTCGGAACGGATACAGGGCCAGATTCTGGAACAAGTAGCGGAAGCTCCAACGCAAGTTCAGGAACCACTTCTGAAGGGTAATACAGAGCAATCTAAAAGAAGTCGAAGGAAAGACGCAAAAGGAAATAAGGAATTTGATTTATGACCCTACTCGAGTTACTTCAAATAATTAAAAAGCACCTTAAGTTGTGTATTGCGTTACCTATTATTTTTGCTTTGGTAACAGCGGTATTTAGCTATGTGGCGCTGGCAAACACCTATACGGCAAGCGTGTCTATGTATGTGTTGGCAAATTCTTCGGAATCACAAAGTAATACCACGCTTTCTACTGACCTTTCGGCATCCCAGATGCTTACCAACGACGTGTCGCAGCTTATTCAGAGCGAGCGTGTGTTGAATCAAACAGCGAATCAGCTTGGTATGACTGAACAAGAACTAGCAAGCTACGACGTTGAAGTAACTAGTTCCACCACCACGCGTCTTATCACTATTGAAGTAACGGGCGATACCCCCAATTCTGCTGCCGCTATTGCAAACGGACTTGCAAATACCACCAATACGGTCGCCCAGGAGATTATGGATATCGAAGCGGTTAACGTGATCGATCAGGCGGCAACGCCCGATTCACCTTCGGGTCCTCCACGCACCATGTATGTGGCGGTAGCGTTTTTGGCGGGCATTTTTGTTGCGGTAGCCATTGTGGTCATTATGGACATGGTTAATACCCGCATTCGTAAACCTGAAGAAATTGAAGAGCTGTTGGATATTCCGGTAATTGGCAAAATTCCAACCATTAAATAAGAGGAGGTGACGCAGATGGCTAAAAAGAAAAAAGCAGCATCTAATACTTTAGAGATTCAAAACGCCACTAAAACCATGCTGGCAAATATTCGCTTTGCGTCAGTGGATAATCCTATGCAAAGCATTGTGCTTACAAGCGCGGTTCCCAATGAGGGCAAAACTACTACAACAATTGAGCTAGCAAAATCTATTGCTAGTGCAGGTAATAGCGTGCTGTTGGTAGAAGCAGATATGCGTCGCCGAAGCGCAGCTTCTATGTTGGGAGTACATGCTACTCACGGTGCGTATGCGGTAATGTCGCATGCATTAACGCTTCGTGAAGCAGTGGTGGCAACAGGTATTCCGAACTTTTACTTTTTAGATACTGAGCCTAATATCCCCAACCCTGCTGACCTGCTTTCTTCTCGCGCATATGCCAAATTGGTAGACGATGCCTGCAATTCTTACGATTATGTTTTGTTCGACACGCCACCGGTGGGTACGTTTGTTGATGCAGCTATTTTGTCTCGTTTGGTGGATGGTGTCATTTTGGTTGTCAAAATTGGTGGTGCAAAACGCGATGAAATATTGACGGCTTATGACCAGCTTCAGAAAGCAGAAGCTCACATTATTGGTGCTTGCGCAACCTTCTGCGAGGGTACGGGTTCTGAGTATTACTACGCGTATTACAACAAGGACAATCAGAGGGTAAACCCTGAAAAGGAAGCACGTCGTGCCCAGAAAAAGGGAGAGTCTGGCAGCGCAGTTGTTCCTGCTGCTCCCGCTATCCCGCGTGGCACGAGACGACAGGCGGGTCAGCCTGGGCAACATCAATCAGCTCATGCACAAAACCAACCTAGTCAGCAGCGCGTAAATCAGGCGCCGCAAGCAGGAAGGGCTCAACGTGCCGCGCAGCAGGCTCAGCAAACACAACAGGCACACACTTCGCAAGCGCAGGGTCCTAATCAGCCAACGGTAAACCCAGTTTCTAATAGTCAATCTTGGAAGAAGTCTGCAGTGGCGGCAGGCGTACAGCAAGCACGTCGCTCCAATACGCCGCGTATCGACCGTTCCCAGGGAAAGCGTCACTAAATTATGCGTGATGTGCACTGTCACATATTACCTGGGGTTGATGACGGATCGGGTTCCATGGAGGAATCCCTAGAGATGATCGAAGCCGCAATGCGTGCGGGGGTTACTTCTTTAGTTTGTACGCCCCATTGCCGCGATCCCTGGTTTGATTACGACGCAATGTGGGATGCGTTTAACGCGTTGCAGGCAGAGGTGTCCAAAATTCGCATGGCTCCCAAAATGACCATGGGCTTTGAAGTTAACTACAAAAAGCTTATGGAGCTAGGGATGGATTGGGCTGACTATTTGGGTTTTGAGACGGGCGAATTTTTACTAGAGCTTCCTACACGCAGTTTGCCATCCGATTGGGAGCGTATGGTATTTCAGCTGCAAGGCAAAGGCTACACCGTCATTATTGCACATCCAGAGCGCTATAAACCGGTGCAGGAGAATTTAGATATTGTTCGCCAGTTTATTGGAGCTGGTTGCAAGATACAGGTTTCTGCGGACTTTATGGGAGAAGGATCGTTTAGTCCTATAAAGAAAACTGCGAAAAAGTTATTTGAGGAGGATTTAGTTAACTTTATTGCTAGTGATGCTCATGGGCCGTTGGCTTACGAGCTTTTATGGCGTGTGCGTAAGGAATTTTTTGCCAAAGGAGCACACGCTCGGATGTAGTGAAGGTTTTGCTGCGGGCTATTGTTTTAGCTGCTGGAGTCGGCTTTCTCGGTTGAACGCGTTCAATTGTTACAAAACAAATAGGGCAATTTAACAGGCAAAACAGCAATTCTGCAGGGCGGGTACGTTTGATACCGAAAAGGCATCGTTTGTTCCGAAAGTGTTTATTTAGGCAGGCTAAACAGCTTAAATAAACAACGTTGTTTTGAGGAAACCGTTTGAACATGGGTCATAGCTTTTAAGCTTTGGGGCATGAGAGCTTGAATGCGTATGACTCATATTCAAGCCGTTTTGTTAAGGATCAGGCTTGCTGGGGTGGGCATGGAAGTAGTTTGTTGGCGTGACTTACACCTACTGCTTCAAGGTCACCCAGGGCACATATCTTTGAATGCGCAAAATCGTCGCTGAGCGCGCGTTTTGTTAGCAGCTAAGAGTTTGAATGAAACGTTTTAATTAACGGGATTTATTCCGTGTGGCGAAGCTTTACCTGAATGTATCCTCCAAGAGGTGCTTGGATTAGATGTCACTCTTGATTTTTTGGTGCGTTTTAAACATGTGACAGTAGTGTAGCCATGACTAAAGTACTTCGGCATGGTGTGCCTTTCACAAAATTGCTCTTGTGATATCTTGTTCGGCTGTTAGAAGCCTCACTGGTAAATCCTGTATCTGAAAATCTACTCAGCAGCGGGAGGTGAGCCATATGTGGTATGTCATTCAAGTTGTTGGAGGGCAAGAACATGCGGTAATTCACCAAATAGTAAAGCTAGCTGATGAAACAACGTATGCTTCATGCTTTATTCCTCAATATGAAGTGAAGAAGAAATATGGCGGAGTGTGGAAATACCGCAAGGAAGTGTTGTTTCCGGGGTATGTGTTTGTAGACACGAAGACGCCGGAAGATTTCAGGAAAGAACTTAACAAAGTAAGCCGCATGACAAAGTTATTGCATGACGGCAACGAACGTTTCATTCCTTTAGCTGATGATGAGAAAACAATAATTAGTGCATTCATTGGTGATGATGATCACGTTATGAAAATGTCGGAAGGCATTATCGAAGGCGACGAGATTGTCGTGCTTAAAGGTCCTTTAATGAATCACCTTGGCTTGGTGAAAAAGATAGATCGACATAAACGTCTGGCTTATCTGGAAATTATAATGTGCGGTCGCAAAACGACCATCAAAGCAGGACTTGAGATAGTCAAGAAACACTAGAAATTCAATCTATATACAAACGCAAGCTAAGCGTATTAAACCTTGTCGCAAACTTCTGAACAACTGAATAACGAAACTGAGGTTAGGGTTACTGCTAGTGGTGCGGTTTCAGCAAATACAAATGCTGTAGCTGCCCAGAATGAAAGTTACCAATCAGAAGAAATAGAAGCTGCCACTAAAGAGGAGACTTTAATCCGCGAAACTGAAATTGTAGGAGAAATTCTTTCCGAGGCCGCTGAAGAAGCATCTACAGTTCGCGAAAAAGCGGCAGTTATGACTGGTCTTGCGGATACTCCGCGATTGACTGAGTCCGGCATTGCACCAGAAGTATTAGAAAAACTTTTACCTGATGAAGAG
>URMQ01000095.1 GCA_900548955.1 uncultured Eggerthella sp.
TCAAGGCCGACTATGCGCGCATTTTTAAGAGCGACGTTATCACCGACCTCATGCGTCAAGATATTTCATCATCAGCTCATCATCAGCCTCTGCTACTAAATCGCAAAGCTTATCACGAGCGATCTGGGCAGCATCAGCGAATTCTTCAGGAATATCTTCAACTTTTTCTCCGCCGTCAACAAAATAGCGAGCTTTCATGCGAAGAATATCGATTACACCCTTGAAATCACTATCGACACCAATAGGAATAGTAACAGCGCCCAAACGTGAACCAAAACGAGCGTGCAGCTGAGCCATTGCTACATCGAAGTTAGCACCTTCACGGTCGATATGATTGATGAATACACAACGAGAAGTACGCATGACTTCTGCTTCATGCCATAAGCGAGTAGTCATATTTTGCGGACCCGCTACCGCGTCAACTACAAACATGCACATCTCACATACTTGCATGGTAGCTAAGGTGTCCCCTAAGAAGTCGGCCTGTCCAGAAGTGTCAAGAAGATTAATCTTGTAGTCATCACCATAAGGAATAGGAGCAATTGAAGTGCCTAAGGTAAAACGACGCCTGATTTCTTCTTCGTCATAGTCCAGATAAGACTTTCCGTCATGGGTGGTTCCCATTCGAGGAGTTTTACCTGAAATATGGAGCATTGCCTCTGCAAGCGACGTTTTACCAGCACCGTCCTGACCGACAAGTGCAATATTACGTACATGCTCTGTTGCGGGAGCTGCCATAAATACCACTTCCTTCATTTCGGATTCGTCTTAGCCCCTCAGAACCCGAAGTTATGTCTGAACCATTTTGTCGCCCATCGACAAAACAGGAGGCCGATTGCTGTGAACATGTTCACAGTTCTCTAGTTTATCTTATCTTGGCAGGTCCGTGGCGAAATAACTTATTCAACAACAAAAGTTGTATTATCCATGATCCATTCCGCAGCCTTCATGCGCTCAGCGCTTTGCTTAAGCAAGAAAGCACGACCGGATTTTTGCATAGACTCAAAAGTCTCCTCTTCCTTACCTGGCGCAATATTCTTTAATGCTTGCAGTAAATCGGTAGGCTGCAAAACAATTTGTTCGTGAGCGAAGATAGCATCCAAAATGAAGCCTTGAATAAGCTGGCTTTCAGCTTGAGCAGAAAGAGAATCCTTTACCTCATCTTCTGTTAAGCCTTGTTGTTTTGCGAATTCTTCAAAATTGGTTCCTTCACTAATCAAGTCAGAAACCAAAGTTTCGAACAATTCCTGCGTCATAGCAGAAAGCATTTTTTCTGAAACTGAACCCGTGAAACGATCAACGTAAGCTTCCATAGCTGCAGCCATCTTAAGCTGCTCGTAACGAAGAGCAAGTTCTTCTTCTGAGGTTGCACGGAAGCGCTCACGCAGATCATCTACGGTATTGATATTAGAATCACCGAAATTTTCTTTTACCCACGTATCAGTAACAGCTGGGACAACAAGCTTTTCTGAATTAGGATCTTCATTTTGCTGAGCTGCCGCAATCTGACGAGCAAGCATAAGCATTTGCTCTTCGATATCACTTTCTTGTACTTCGGGCTTAGCGGAAATAGATACGGTAGCAGGCTCGTAGGTTGAAAGTTCAAAATGAGGTTTTTCCAAGAACGTAAGCTGGAAAGCAAAAGGCTTGCCTGATGCAGGAACTTCCTCTGAGGAAATATCATACGTAGCCAAAGGAGCTTTGCCGTATTCAGATATAGCAAAAGGAACAAGAAAGTTAACTACTGAAGAATAAATAACTTGGTCAGCTTCTTCCTGAGGAAGGGTGTTTACGATTTTGTCGTAAGCGGATTCCCCTTTAAGCGTATTTAAATTGTATTGCAGAATAAAAGCATCCAAGCCATCGGTAAAAGCACGCTCCATTTCATCAGCATCCGCCGTAGCCAGCAAACGTACTTCTTCCCCATCTTTTGAAATTACTTCAACCTTCATTGGTGTCCTTTCTTACCCCATTGACTACGGTCTGTATACATCCAGCAAGTCATATCCAAGTAAAAGTCATATCGTGATAACAATCACTACTCAGTTTATAATTTGATACCTTAAACAAAGTAATACGTTCACTTCTTATTGTTAAAGAAAAGCGAAACTCATGGATACTTATAATAGCGAAAAATCAACTAAACGTTACACATTGAAACCAAGCAGCAAACCACTTAAATCCAAATTATCAAAAACAAAAAAATCCTCAAAGCCAACCAAACCATTAAAGCCCTCTATAAGAAGCGCAAACGAAGACGATGACTTATATGATCCTTATTCGGACTATCATGACGGAACGCTTAAGGATTTGAAGTTCGAAGAAGATCCCTGGAGGTAGTTACACAAAAAAGAAAGCTCGCTTAGGCGAGCTTTCTTACAATTTGAAGTGAAGTATGTCTTTTACCAAGACAATTACTGGCTACTTGGTAGAACTAAAAACTTTCCAAGAATACCGTATTACAGAGCCTTCTTAGCAACTTCAGCCAAAGCTGCAAATGCATCAGGATCGTTAATTGCCATATCGGAAAGAACCTTACGATCCAGCTCAACACCAGCCTTCTTCAAGCCGTTCATAAATACGGAATAAGAAAGACCATTAATACGAGCAGCAGCATTGATACGAGTAATCCAGAGACGACGAATCTCACGCTTCTTTGCGCGACGATCGCGATACTGGTACTGCAAAGAATGCTGCACTTGCTCTTTAGCAGCACGATAAGAACGAGACTTTGCGCCATAATAGCCCTTTGCACGGTTAAGAACGGTGCGGCGCTTCTTGTGGGCGTTAACTGCACGCTTTACACGAGGCATACTGTGTTCCTCCTTTTACTAGCGAAGACCAAGGTTGCGAGCGATTACTTTGTTGTCAGCAGTTGCAACCTCAGTTTCGTGACGGAAATTACGCTTACGCTTCTGGCTTTTCTTGGTCATGATGTGAGACTTGTATGCCTTAGAGCGCATAATCTTACCGGAACCGGTAACGCGGAAACGCTTTGCGGTGCCGCGATGAGTCTTCATCTTGGGCATTAGTTGTCCTTTCCCTGTTCTTCCTTCTTTTTCTTAACCGTCGTTGGCAACGGAGCAATAAGCATATGCATGTTTCGGCCTTCCATCTTTGGCTGGTTTTCAATAACCGCAACGTCCTTCAAATCGTCAGCAAGACGCTCAAGGATGCTCAAACCTTGTTCAGGATGAGACATTTCACGACCACGGAACATAATCGTGATTTTTACCTTAGAACCAGCTGCCAAGAAACGCATAACATGCTTTTTCTTAGTGGTGTAATCCCCAATATCAATTTTAGGGCGAAACTTCATTTCCTTAGTTTCAATCTTGCTCTGGTTCTTGCGGGCCTGCTTTGCCTTAATGGCTTGGTCATACTTAAACTTGCCATAGTCCATAATGCGACAAACAGGCGGCTTAGCCTGGGGTGCGATTTCTACCAGATCGTAACCCTCGTTGTCGGCGATGCGCTGAGCCTGCTCAATAGGAAAAATTCCCAATTGGGATCCGTCGTAGGCAATCAAACGGCATTCCTTAACCTTAATGGCTTCATTGAGCCTTGGTTCCTGAGCTGCTATGGTGCCCACCTCCTTCTTTCTTTAATCCGGTGCTACCATGCACAAACTCAAACAACCTGCTGCATAAAAAAACCTGCACATCACACGATTGCAGGTCACACGAATACTCGTAAAACGAGAACTTATTCACATAACCCATCAGCTGCAATCATGCGCCGAACCAGGTGGAAGCTTTTGGCTTCTCTTAAAAACAGCTTATATAGAATAGCATCCAAAAATAGTTTGTAAAGAACTTTCATAAAAAATTGTTAGCTGCAAAAAGCTACCTTTGTAGAATCAATCTCCAATCTCATTCGAACACTTAGTAATTCTTTTCATGCTTATCCAATCGCGTTCAATTGAGTATGAAATAAACCGCTACCTTATTAAAGAAAGAACTCCTAAGAGAATCGTTAAGGCTAAAGGCGCTCCTATTCCGAATATCAATAATCGCAGCGGGAAATTCAAGTGCTGCAATTTCGGAACTTTCGAAAACAGTATTCGCTTATCAAGGAATACGTAGGTAAGACTAGTCCATAGTAAAGGAACATAAATGCCATAGGCTGCCACACGAAACCATAGAGGATAGGATGCAGCTGTTGGGTCGGTAGGATTCAACGCCAGCGAAAAAGCTGCTGCAAGAACAATCAGCCAAAGAAGAACAAGAATCACATTCCAAGCAATTCCCAAACCCAAAGGGATGGAGGCTATAAACTTTGATAGAGCTGAGGGTTTTTCTAGCAAAAACGAAGACCAGGCGTGACGATGCTTAAAAGTATTCTGCACACCCTGATACAGAGCATCATTGTAAGAAAGATTGCTGCTAGAAAAGCTGTTGCAAGCACTTCCTTTATCCTTAACTACATCGGAATCACTTGAACTAGATGTATTTGTTAAAACGACAAAACCTAAAGCAGCACATGCCTGCATAAATGCCTGCTTTAAAGATGCAACTGTAGCAAAGCGATCCGCAGGATCAAATGAGCAAGCCCGTTCGATAATAGCTCTCAATTCCTCAGGTATTCGTGTATCGGCGAAGTTCGCTCGACGAGCTTGAGCATCAGCTGTTTGTTCCGTCAAGCAATAGTACAAAAGCATACCTAGCGCATACACGTCACTGCGCATATCAGTTTGTCCGTAGCCAAACTGCTCTGGAGGTGCATACTCCCGCGTTCCAAAACGAACCGTATCCCTATCAAGATCCTCACGATATTCTCGTGCTATTCCAAAATCAATCAAAACAAGTCGATCAAATGACAAGATTATATTCGCAGGTTTAAGATCTCTATGAATAATGGGAGGATTAAACGACTCGTGGAGTTCTTGAACTGCATCGCATATATGAGGAAATATTCGCGCTGCAAGGGCAACAGAAGGATCACTTCGATACACCAATTCCTGCAGCGTTTCGCCCTGAACGAACTCAATCACTACAACAAGCTTATCTTTGAGTTCATAGCATTCATAAACATGCGGCAAGTGTTTAAAAGAAAAACCAGTCTGTTCTGCGCGAGACAAATCAAGATATATTTTTCCTAAACCAGCATCTTTGTCTAAATACTTGCGAATATAAGGACCATTACACAAGCCCTCTTTGGTAGGTAAATAAACTTTCTGCGTTGTTTCGAATTCTGATTCTTTAAGAGTTGCTTGAACAATATAGGAATTATCTTTTTCTATAAGTGATAAAAAAGATGCGAGTTCGTCCTCAGAAGAACAATTTCGATCAGCAGAAAAACCCTGCGTCTCCTTTGACGCAGGGTTTTGCGAATCTAACATGCGATCAAAAGATTGATCTGAGATATGTCGTTTAGCAAACATCAACTAACAAATAGTATCCTCTCCAAAACGATAAAGTTCTTCGTCGGTTTTTTGGAGCGAGTACCCCTTATCAATAGAGAAAATAATAATTGCATCACGACGATTCTTGCAATAGAGTTCATTTACCCCAGCTGCCTGAAGAAGCCTATCAGTCTCTTTTAAAGAAAGATGCATGGCTAGCGCAAGCTGCAAAACTTTATCGCGTTTAGCATGGCGCTGCCCAGTAAAAATCTGATATCCAAAGGTTTCATTAAGACCTGCAGCCTTAACCACCTCGGATCGCTTAAGTCCCTTTTTCTGAAGAAGTTCTTGAAGGTATTCAGATAAACTTCGCTGCCCTACGTCATTTTTAGAGATAAAGGACTTCGGATTAGGTGAAGCAAGTAATTCATCCAAGAGTTCTTCTGTAAGAGGTTCTTCCATACGTTTCTTTCTGCGATTTCGATTACGTTTAGAAACACTGTACCAAACCGTAGACTTTTTCCTATACACAGATAGTAAATGGTTTTCTGAAAAGCAGCGGGAAACTTTATTTAAATGAGGCGTCATATATCAATACAATCTAAGCAATTGCTAAGCTAGTACCCAGCTATAGGTAGCATCACTAAATAAGGAAGCGTTATATAAAACCTTTTCCATTTCACCGGAAAAATAAACTGTACCGGTTATCGAACCACCAGGAACTAAATTACCAGAACTTAAATCAGTATCCGAATTTCCATAAAAAGTTGCGGAAGTAAGAACCCCGGAAGCATCTTGACCTTCCCAATCAAACACATTAAATGCAGCCTCGGAGTCGCCATTATTTACATAGGTTACCGAAACTGCAGTTAATGCTGATCCGTCATAATTTTCAAGGCTGCCATCGAAAGAATTTACGGTAACGGTAAGTCCATTATTGAAATCTACTGAGGTACCTAAAGCCATATCGGTATAATTGCCTTCTGCTGAAGACGTATCTACAGAAGAAGTTGCATCACTATTTCCAGCACCATCAGTAGAGCTAACTGCAGGATTCTCTAGAGTATTGCTAGCCTCATCAATAGCCGCTGAATACATGCTCTGTGT
>URMQ01000096.1 GCA_900548955.1 uncultured Eggerthella sp.
TCAGAATCTTTTTTGCGGAATACCACCAGGAGGAAAATTAAAAGCAACACTGCCGCAAATACTGTATACGGCATCATCAACCAAACAAATGAAGCCACATCCATACCTGAAGCTTGAAAGAGGTACAAATTTTGCGGATTACCCATGGGGAATAACATACTGCCTAAATTTGCCGCAATAGTCATTAAAGCAACTACCGGACCCATGTACGCATCCATTGAGGCTCTATGCATAACCACAATAGCAAACGGAACAAAGGTGATCAGTGCCACGTCGTTAGTAATAAACATCGAACAGCAGAAGGTCAAAGCAAGCAAAGCGGTGGCGATCATCACCTTAGAATGCATGCGCTTAACCACCCATTCACCCAAAATACGGATAACTCCTAGAAAGCGCAGACCCGCCACTACCGTCATCAAACAGAACAACAGTACTAACGTATGCCAATCAATATAGACTACATATTCGGCATCGGGAGGGACGACAATACAGGAAAGTAAGGCAGCAAAAACTGAAATAACGAGCACGGAATCTCGCGCGAATAAAGCTCGTATTTTTTCCATTATTCCCATTTCGTACTCACAGGTTGCATTGTCCGTGTTCTATTTAACAAGCCTCGTTTACCTTGGTAAGTACATAACAAAAATGAATACGCGGATTTCGAGAGAAATCTTCAGGTATGGTTTGAGCAGTAATGTTTTCTATTGCCAAGCCAAAGTTACTTACCGCCTGTTCGTCTAGTTTAAAGTTTCGCAAATTGCCTGAAAACACAATAGTGCCACCGGGAATAACAAGCTTTGTAACTTTATCCAACAAACTTACGTGATCGCGCTGAATATCCCAAGTACGCTTACCCATGGTCTTGGAGTTAGAAAACGTTGGCGGATCTAAGAAAACTACCTCGTACTTTCCTGCGCTAGAACTAGTTTCAGCTTCTTTTTCCACCCATGACAGCACATCAGCTCGAACAAAATGGTGTTCGCTTCCTGTAAAACCAGCACGTTGCATGTTACGACGAGCCCAATCTAAGTACGTCTGACTCATATCAACCGTAGTTGTTTCAAGAGCTCCGTGAGCTGCAGCATGCATCGTTGCCACTCCGGTGTAAGCAAATAAATTCAAAAAGCGCCTGCCTTTTGCCATTTCGCCTACCAAAGAGCGCGTAATACGATGATCTAAGAACAAACCAGTATCCAAATATCCCGACAAGTCCACCTCAATAGGCAATCCGTCTTCTTCAACAAGTATTGAATGGGACTGATGAGATTCTTTATAGTATTGCGAACCACCCCGGTCTTGACGGCGAACGCGGGTAAACAACCTATCGTCAGGCACCTCGAACAGCGCTTGAGCAACCGCGCAAGCATCACTAAAACGGCGTGCTGCCTTTTGAGGATCAACCTCTTTTGGTGCTTGGTATTCACTAACCAAAACATTCACCAAACGAGTATCTTTTTCTTCAAACACATCTACTGATACTGCATAGTCAGGAAGGTCGGCATCATAGACACGATAGGCGTGAATATCATGCTTTGCCGCCCATTTTCTACGAGCTTTAATCATCTTACGCAGACGAGAAGCAAACTGTTCTGCATGACCAGAAGAAACTGTGATGGATACTTCTCTACCATGAAGCGTTACTATAGTGAGCTCTTCTTTGCATGAAGCGCCAAGCCGATAGTCTCGCAAAGTGGCCTCAAGAGCACCGTTGTACACCAAAAGCGTTCGTTGTGCATCATAGCCAATAGAAGAGTCAATCAACGTATCTGGAGTTATAACACACATGCGCCAAGCCGATGACAGACAATCAAGCCCCTTCGACAACTGCGAATAGAATGTATCCAAGCTATCCCGCATAAGGCGAACACCATAGGGAGGATTACAAGCAATAAAGCCTGGCTCTTGAGGATTGATGTCACAGCTCTGCAAGAAATCACCAAGATCTGCCGCATTTGCACAGGTAAATTGAACCACATCCGTCAATCCAGCACGGCGAGCATTGCCTTGGGCAATTTCTACCGCACTAGGATCGATGTCTATACCAAGAATGCGTGGTACATTTTTCAAGCCCGCCTCAAACCGGCCATCGGCATCCGCCAATAAAGCATCAAAGGCATCCGCATCAAAATCTGCATTGCCTTCAAAACCCCAATAATCACGCGCCAATCCTGGTGCTCGATCGGTAGCCATCATTGCCGCCTCAAGCACCAAGGTTCCGCTACCACATGTTGGATCAACAAACGCAGGTGCATCAATAATTGATTGGCCATTCAACTGCTTTTCTTTTGCATTCTGGCGCTCTGCCTGAGCGCGACGAAGCGCAGGAGCTGCCAGTCTATCCCAGCCTCCCCACACCAACATGCCAGCAGCAAGAGCTTCTTTTAGGGGCGCTTCTACTGTTTCGCCCTGAAGACGGTATCCGCGTCTATGCAGTGATTCTCCAGCATAGTCAATCGAAATGGTTGCTTTTTTGTTATGGATAGAAACCCACAAGGGAACATCGGCACGATGCGGCGCAACGTCAGGACGAAAACCACGTTGTGTCCGCAACGAATCGCAAACGGCGTCTTTTACCTTAAGCGCACTGAACTGGGAATTACGCAAGGATTCGTTTTTACCACGCGCTGTTACGGAAATAGTTGCACCAGCTCCGATATATTTCACCCAAGGAAGTTCCTTGGCGCCTTGGTAGAGTTCTTCTGCGCTAGCAGCTCCTACGCGTCCCACAACCCGTAGCACACGTGAAGCAATTCGGGACCACAAACATACCCGATACCCATCCACCTGAGAACCAAAGAAAGCAACACCGCTTTTTAAGGGACGAACGCGCTGGGCGCGTAGGCGCTTCAATTCTTCCGCCAGAAGCTGCTCAAATCCCTTCGGGCATGTTGCAAAAAATTCAAAGCTTTCACTCATACTTAGCCTATTCATTCAGTATGGGGGAATAACACCATATCTAACATCGTTAGAGAAAACAACAAAAAGCAGCTGATGAGCGCCTTAGACCCGACGAAGATAATTGCCTTTGCGCAACGACCGTAGTTCGAAGGGTTTAAGGTGTCATCAGCTGCTTTCGTAGTGCCATCCGTTTAAAACGAACTTGCGGCGGCTTTTCAGCCGCCGCAACGCTTAGTCTTCCAAATAATCCTTCAATTTCTGAGAACGTGAAGGATGACGCAATTTAGCTAAGGTCTTAGATTCAATCTGGCGAATACGTTCGCGCGTTACACCAAATTCACGACCAACCTCTTCCAAGGTACGAGGATGACCATCTTCCAAACCAAAACGCAAAGAAATAACCTTACGCTCACGTTCTGCCAAACCTTCAAGCGTCTTTGCAAGCTGTTCCTGCAACATGCTAAAGCTTGCTGCATCAGGAGGAACAACTGCTGCATCGTCTTCAATGAAGTCGCCCAACTGAGAATCTTCTTCTTCGCCAATAGGCGTTTCTAAGGAAACTGGCTCCTGAGAAATCTTCTGAATTTCACGAACACGCTCTGGCGTTAAGCCCATTTCATCTGCAATTTCTTCAGGGGTAGGTTCACGACCGAGCGACTGCAAAAGCTGGCGCTGAATACGAACCAACTTGTTGATGGTTTCGACCATGTGTACAGGAATACGAATAGTACGTGCCTGGTCTGCAATAGCACGAGTAATTGCCTGGCGAATCCACCAGGTAGCATACGTAGAAAACTTAAAGCCTTTGGTGTAGTCGAACTTTTCAACCGCACGAATAAGACCCAAGTTACCTTCTTGGATAAGATCCAAGAACAACATGCCACGACCAACATAGCGTTTAGCAATAGAAACTACCAAACGCAAGTTAGCTTCAATAAGCTGCTGTTTAGCATCTAAACCAACTTGCTCAACGCGCGTCAAGCGACGGCGTTCACGACGTTCCAGTTCGATGCCTTCTTCTTCGGCTTTTTCAAGTTCCTCTGTCGCTGCGACACCTGCTTCAATCTTCATAGCAAGGTCGATTTCTTCAGCAGCAGTAAGCAAGGAAACCTTGCCGATTTCCTTCAAATACATACGAACAGGATCGCCCGTAAGCAAGGCAACAGAAGTATCACCCGCCTGCTTGCGCGAACGAGAACGCTTAGATTTACTCTTGTTATTTACCCTAGGAGGAGCAATTTCTACCGTAGCTTTAAGCTCTTCTTCAGGAATACCTTCAAGAAGACTTTCATCGGTCAAATCGCTTTCTTTAACATCAGAATCATCATGAACCTCATGAATACTAGGCTCAGAATCTGATTCAAGAATATCTTCGGTTTCTTCGTCTTCAATCTCTTCTGCTTTTGCAGCCTTAGCTTCATCCGCCTTTTTCTTAGAAGACGCCGCACTTTTTGCTTTTGCGGTTTCCTTCTTTGCAGTTGTCTTTTTTGCGGGAGCTTTTTTGGTTGAAGACGCCGCCGTGGTTTTCTTTGCGGTAGCTTTTTTAGCAGGAGCTTTCTTTGTCTTGCTTTCCGTTTCTTCCTTCGTTTCGGTTGGCTTGGAAACTGAGCCTTGAGAGGAAGCCTTTGCCACGTTATTTCCTTCCCACGATTCATTCATAGTTAGCGAAAAGATCGCTAGAGATACATCGAATCATTATACCGCTAAATGAAGTAACTTATAACAGATTTATTGGATCAATATCAATTGAAACCCGAACATCAGATTCAGGTTTCCTATCACGAAAATACGCCCCGACGCAATCTGCAATACTGCTGGTCGCGGGAGCTTTAATTACCAGATGATAGCGCCACGAACCTTTCAAGCGCTCAAGCACACAAGGCGTAGGAGGAAGCAATAACCACGAAGCGCCGTATGATTCCCAAGCAACACCTTGCCAAGAAACGTCTTGCTTAGATATGGTTTGATTAGGAACTGTTTGCGCCAAACCTGCCTGCGAAGGAATAAGAGTTGAAAGGTCTGCATACAATTCATGAGCAACTTGTTTTACGCGATTTTCATCCTTACCCCAAACCAAAACATTGGCCAAACGAACAAACGGTGGATACCCTAAGCCCTTGCGCAGCTCAAGTTCCTTATCCAAAAAAAGCTTACGATCGTAACGCGCCGCCGCTTTAATAGCAGGATCAGAGGCACTGTAGGTTTGCACAATTACACGCCCTGGCTTATCTGCTCTTCCTGCTCGTCCGGCAACTTGCTCTATCAAATCAAACGTACGCTCGGCGCTGCGAAAATCGGGAAGCTTTAACATGGTATCTGCATTGATTACCCCCACAAGCGTTACTTCATCAAAATCAAGACCCTTTGCAATCATTTGAGTACCCAGAAGAACAGCAGCCTCAGCTGAGGCAAAGTGTTCAAGCAAGCGCTGGTGATCGCCCTTTCGTGCTGTAGTGTCGGCATCCATACGAATAATTTCGCATTCGAAGTCTGCTAAAAGTGTTCGTAGTTCACTTTCTACTCGTTGCGTGCCAGCTCCAAACCGTTTCAAATAAGGACTTCCGCATTTAGGGCACGTGGCAGGAACGCGTTGTTCAAATCCGCAATGATGGCATACTAGCTTCGCTTCGCGTTCGTGGTAGGTAAGAGATGTGGAACACGACACACAACTTGGAACAAAACCGCAATCACGACAAAGTAAAAACTGAGCAAACCCGCGCTGATTGAGCATTAAAACTGCTTTTTCTTTTCTTTGGAGTACTTCAAATAAAGCAGCCTGAAGGGCACGCGAAAACATAGAGCGGTTTCCCCCACCAAATTCATGCGCCATATCAACCACTTGAATTTCAGGAAGCGGTTTTCCGTTTGCGCGCTTAGGCATTTCTACCCTATGCCACGCAGAATCGCTCTTACAACGAGCAAGAGCTTCAAGAGAAGGTGTTGCCGACCCAAGCACCATTACCGCACCGTGGGCACGCGCCAACCACTCCGCCACATCACGCGTAACATAACGAGGAGCCTGGTCCTGTTTATAGCTTGATTCGTGCTCTTCATCGATGATGATAATGCCCACGCTATCCATAGGGGCAAACAAGGCACTGCGCGCACCAACCACCACTCTTGCAACACCTGAACGAATTGCATCCCACTGATCATAGCGCTCACCTTGCGACATGCGTGAATGGAGCACCGCCACCAAATCGCCGAATCGACCGCGAAAGCGAGCCACAGTTTGTGGCGTGAGCGATATTTCAGGAACGAGAACAATAGCTCCCTTACCTTGCATAAGCGCTTGTTCTATAGCACACAGATACACTTCGGTTTTGCCTGATCCTGTTACGCCATCAACTAGCACTACCTCGCCCTTTTGGGTTTGAGCGGCTTTTTCGATAACTGAAAGTGCGTTTTGCTGGTCTTTTGTAAGAGAAGGTCTTTTGCCTACACGGGCGGAAAAAACCTCACTACAGTCCAGGGGAGCTCGCAGGCGTCTTCGCTGTTCAATACGGATAACACCTTTTT
>URMQ01000097.1 GCA_900548955.1 uncultured Eggerthella sp.
CACCTGGTGCAACGTCGAATGATTGCGCTAGCACAGCCGTTTCTGCCGTCTCGGCCACTTGCACCGATGCCGCACCCGCTGCAGTTTCCGCAACCGAATCCATTGCTGCAGCTGCTTGCGTAGCTGCTTTATTGCCGGGAATATAATTTCCTGCTAAAACTCCGCAGCCAACCACAACAGTAGCCCCTTTTTCGGGGGCAATTAAGGTGCCTTCGAATGCTTTCAAAATAGCATCACGACAAGCAAGAGAATTTGCCACATCGGGAATTAAAATGAAATCCGCCTGCTCCAATTCCGTCGGATGAGAATGAGTTTTAAGCGTTACCCACTGGATAGCTTCTGAGTGACGCATGCCAGAAACCGCAAACGTTACTGCCTGATCTACCAAAGTACGTACCACTACCTCAAAATGCGCAGACAGAGGATTTTCTAGTTCATCATCTGCACGACCAAACGCCTCCACAACTCCGAGCCGTCCTGGACGTGCAAACGCATTCATAATGTTTCGAAATGCATGCTGCAATACATGCGTTTCTGCGTTGTTGTCAATCATAGTTACGCTTCCATGGTCGAAAAGTCTACTTGTGTCTTTAAGAGCGCTTCATTACGCTTGCGCTTTTGAGCCTTAATATGCTCGTCGGATTCGGCTAAAAGCGCGTTCCAGCCCTTGTTTTCACACTGTTCGGCATCAAGGGTGTATGCGGCATCTACCACGGCCAAATCAAATGCCTTATCGTGGTCTTCGCCCATGACCATGCCGTAACCATACGTGGCACCAATGCGAACCACACATGATGTCATCAACGCTTCCCCTAAATAAAATAGGGAGCGTTTTGCGCTTTCGCGCACACGAAGCATAACGAGCTCTTCGGTTGGCTCTTTGACTAGAGCAACGTCATGCGACTGTTCAATCTCACGCGCAATGTGATCGAGGATGTTTCGATCCCCTTCCACCAAAATGCGCGTACGCTCTTTCCTTTCCATTCCTTTTTCTCTCCTGATTTTTTAACTAGTTTTGAACGATGAAGCGCTTGCGCAGCTGAGTAGCAATGATTTCGAGAACAACTGCAACTGCCAAGCAGAAGTACACGATTACGCCTACTTCATGAATATTGAGATAGAAACTACCCGCCAAGAACAGCTGGTAACCAACACCACCTGCACCTGCAACAGCTCCTACTGCAACCGCATTAACGAAGTTGATTTCAAAACGAATAAAGGTCCAAGAAAGCATTTCGGTAATTTTTTCCGGAACTACTGCAGAAAACACCACTTGCCACCAAGAAGCGCCCGATGCACGAAGCGCCTCAATAACACCCGGATCAACTTCTTCAAAGCTTTCGGAATATGCTTTAACCAAATATGCAACGCTATGGAATAAAAGACCCGTTACCGCCGCCTCTGGACCGAGACCAATAGCAACCGTAAAGATAAGTACCCACAAAATGGTTGGTACTGCACGGAAGAATGACATGATGGCTTTAATCACGTTTGAAATTGCCTTATTAGACAAATTCATAGCAGCAAACAAACCAAAGAAGAAGGCAATTACCGCACCAATAAAGGTGGTCAAAGCAGCAAGAGCCAAAGACTCTACAGTGCCAATAATTACATCTTCCATGGTGAAATGATTCACCAGCCAAGGCTGCGTAAGCATGGTAAAGAAGTCTTCGAAAGCAGCAGGAACAGCCTGTGCCATAGGAATTTTGCCGTAATCCATGATGATGAACGTGAAGATAGTTACGGCAACCAAAACACCTAAGGTGATCCACAACACCGTGTTAGATTTATTCGCTAGGCGGGTTTTAATGCGACCACCATGGCTGCGCTTAATACCCAACGCCGTGTCATCAAGCTGTTTCGCTTCAGCAATACGCTGCGCGCAAGCTTCCGCACTAATAGACGGACTCATATGATCTGCCTCCTGACGTAGTTAGAAGTTGCTTCGCAAGCAATTACAACAACGATGATGAAAAGAAGAATAATTGCGGTAACTCCGTAGTCGAAGCTCTTGTAGTACACATTGAATACAAAGCCGATACCAGTACCCGTCAAAATACCAACGAGCGTTGCATCTCGAATATTAGTTTCAACCATGTAGAGCAACCAGCTAACTACCGAAGTAATAGACAGAGGAATAACTGCCTGTACTACGATTTGTAAATAACTCGCACCAGTTGAACGAAGCGCTTCAATTACGCCGGTGCTAATTTCATCAAGCGTTTCCAAGAAGCAACGAGTTAAATAGCCGAAACTACCTAAGAACAAAACAAGAAAGCCCGTAAATTCACTTTGATTGAAAGAGAAGAGCAAGATAAATGCCCAAGCTACTGCAGGAATATTACGGAAAACCGAAGCAATAGCACGAACAATAATAGAAGTAGGACCACCAATGCCTACCGTACGACAACCCAAAACTGCCAAAACGTAGGCAAAAATAGCGCCCACCACACTTGATGCAACTGCAGACAATACCGTCGATAGCAGCGCGCTAAGAATCTGCGGGATTTTCTCTAGCGATTCAACAGTAGGAATAAAGTTTGTAGCCATCCAAACTATTGCTGAGGGGAAATCCAGTACTGCAGCAATGAAGTCGAAATCTACCGCGGCGCCAGACAATGCATTAATAGCAATAAATCCAACGGCTAGAATCACAATAAAAATGCTGCGCTTGCGGAAAAACTTGCGTCCTTCAGCAGAATTAGGAAGAACTACTTTCCCCCCATCAGTGATGTCAGTAGACGTAGGTCCTTCAGCAGCCTTACGATGCAAGAAAGAAAAAGCACTCATAATACTGCCCCCGTAAGGGTTTCTTCCTTCTTTTCGCCAGTGTTCGTCACAGAAGCTGAAGTGGTTTGCTCATCGGAGTCGTTTACTACGATTCCAGGACGATCAGGTGCTTGGTTAACCAATTCGCCTTCTTCAACGCCATCAGCATGTTCGCGAACATAAGGAGTGCCATAGATATAGGAAATCACCTTGGCGTCAAGTTCGTCAGGGGTGCCATCAAATACCAACTTGCCTTTGCGCAGGCCAATGATGCGGTCAGAAAATTCTACTGCGTAGTCAACCTGATGCAGATTTACCAAACAAGCAATGCCCAATTCGTCGCAAGCCCAGCGCAGTTGCTCCATGACCGTACGAGAAGAACGAGGGTCCAAACTAGCAATAGGCTCGTCACACAGCATAAGCAGTGGGTCCTGAACCAATGCACGAGCGATACCTACACGCTGCTTCTGACCACCAGAAAGCTGGTCAGCTCGCTTGTAAGCGAACTCTGCCAAACCAACCTTCGCAAGAATATCGAAAGCTTCCATCTTTTCTTCTTCGGTGTACAAACCAAGAGCACCAGCAAGGCTTGATTTGTATCCCAAACAACCCTGCAGTACGTTTTCAATTGCGCTCGCACGATAAACCAAGTTGTAGTGCTGGAAAATCATGCTGATGCGGCGGCGTATTCCACGAAGCTGACGCTTAGACATTTTTGTTACATCTTCGCCATTAAAGATGATGCTACCTTCCGTAGGATCAATCAGGCGGTTGATGCAGCGCAAGAATGTTGACTTACCAGCACCAGAGCAGCCGATAACACTTACAAATTCACCGCGACCTACCGTTACGCTTACACTATCGAGGGCTTTAGCTTTGCCGTTGTAGCTTTTAGATAAGTCGTCGATGACCAAAAGGTCTGAATCAGCCATAATTTCTCTCCAAATAATTCGAACGGAAAACAAAGACCCCGTCAGGCAGTTCCTACCTGACGGGATCTAAAATCACCTTGTATTAATTAGCCAAGGTTACGGATTGGGTCGTACCAAGCATCCTCTACAGGGGTAAAGCAGGTCTTATCAGATTCCTTCTCTACCAAACCAACAGCATTTTCATCTTCGCCGTCATAGAAGATTGCGCTGTTTGCAGCGTCCTCGGAGCACATTGCTTCGGTTACTGCGTTCATTTCATCCTCGGTCAAGGTTTCAGTGTTGTAGCAGAATGGAAGATTGAGAACTGGAGTGATACCGATGATGGTGAACTGTTCACCACGTACGGTGTCGAATGGAGCCTCAGCGTCATCCTTTACCTGATATACAGCACCTACAGTGTTAGGTTCGCCAGATACAAGATCGAAGTACATATCAACGTCAATGTCGTCGAATGCTGCAGCTTCAGCGTTGCCGGAAAGCAGGTTTACTGCAGAGCCCGGGTGAGAGTCACCAAACATTACAGAACTGAAGAACT
The DNA here is from genome assembly GCA_900548955.1 of uncultured Eggerthella sp. GTDB lineage: Bacteria > Actinomycetota > Coriobacteriia > Coriobacteriales > Eggerthellaceae > Anaerotardibacter. The sequence goes on from URMQ01000097.1 coordinate 4,237, forward strand.
TGCCATCTTCAAGAAGCTCGTCAGAAGACTCAAGACCAAACGTCTCAACGATCAAGCTAGAAGGAATTGCAAAACCAGAAGTGGAGGCTGCAGAAACGAAGGAGAAGCTCTTACCTTCAATGTTGTTGATGCTGTAAGAGTCGCCATCCTTGTACTGATCAGCGTTTTCGGTCTTTACATTAATGCGGCTGTAGTAGCAAGCTTCATCGAGTCCACCGTTTGCGTCACTCGCGGTGAAAGCGCACTGAACTTTGTCGTTCTTTTCGTTAGCCTGTACATAGCCCTCTGCACCGAGGTAACCCATCTGAGCCTGACCAGAAACGAGGGCCTCGATTGCTACGTTGTAATCAGTGGTGGTCATAATCTCAACGTCACGACCGGTTGCATTCTTGATGATTTCAGCAATTGCGTCACGAGATGCTTCCATGTTTGCAGAAGAATTGTCAGGCAAGAAAACTACTGTGATTGGCTCGCTGTTAGAAGAACCCTCGCCAGAATCGGAGGAACAACCCGTTGCGAGCAACATGGTACCAAGCGCAAGTACTGCAGCCAGAAGAACTGCAAGAGCACGCTTTGCTGTTGATACACCTTCCATTTGTTTGTACTCTTCCTTTCTTTGTTTTCTCTCTGTCAATAAAGACAGGTGGCACTTTTTGCATGAAAACAACCGTTATGTACGGAACATAGCCCTCCGCATCCTCATTTTTTGTGTTTACTCAAAATATGAGGAAGATTACTTATGTTTAATTACTTAAATTAAACAGTTGGTTACATGTCTCAATTTCGAGTCGTACATAACAGGATATTTCATGCAAAAACCTACAAAAACCGCCCATGCAAAGCAGGGTCGCTTCAATATATTTGCGATTTCTTAATAAAGGAGCACGTTTCTATCGTGCGCATTATCCTCAAAGGCAACCGTGCCAGCAGCAAACGCCTAACGACCAGTTTCTTTCGTGCTAGCGAACGCGCAATTCCCAAAAGGCAACCGCACTCGCAGCAGCAACGTTGAGCGAATCCACCCCATGTGCCATAGGGATTTTCACCGTATAGTCACATGCCGCTATAGTATGATCAGAAAGGCCGTCCCCTTCGGTACCCAACACAACAGCAAGTTTTTCGCATTCTTTGAGCTGCGGATCATCTAGGCTAATGGAATTGTCGTTTAGAGCTAGCGCGGCTGATTTAAATCCTAGCCCTCGAAGCATTTGCAAGCCCTGAACAGGCCATGCATCGCTTTGGAGAATTTCATCGGCAGAAGCATGAATAGCGCCTTCATTGCAGTTAGCACTTTCAATGCCAGTATTCATACCAATACGAGTCCAAGGCACTTGAAAGACCGTTCCCATAGATACGCGCACTGCTCTGCGATACAACGGGTCGCAGCATGTTGGCGTAACTAAAATGGCATCTATTCCAAGCGCCGCCGCACTGCGAAATGCCGCACCTACATTAGTGTGGTTAGTTATATCTTCTAGGATTGCAATGCGTCGTGCCTTAGTAGTTTCCAAAAGCTCACACACCGAAGGCAAAAGTTTGCGACGCATAGCACACAAAACCCCGCGTGTTAATTCATACCCTGCAAGTTTTTCGATTTCTGAAGCGGGAGCAACAAATACTGGCAGGCCTTCTGGAGCGTCTGTATTATCGGTAACGTTTTCTACGGCGCCGTCATCGATTGATGCGGATGTACCATTAGCCACTCTTTCCGCAGTTCTGCCATCCCGCAAAATCTCTACGTCAGTGGCCTTGCATCCCGCAGCCTGCGCTTCATGACTACCTCCCCGATTCTGCTTTTCATGAAAGCAATCCCATGCCACTTGAGCACGCTCGATAAGGCCCCGCATAGCATCAAGTTTGTGTTCGGGAATCAGAAGAGAGAGCGGTTCATATCCTGCAGTCAAAGCGCGATCGATTACCTTATCGGATTCCGCAATAAAAATACCTTTTTCAGGTTCAAGCTTATTGCGCAGCTGAACTTCAGTAAGACGGGCGTATACATCCAGTCGTTCGTCATCCAAAGAAGCAATTTTCTCTATCACGCTAACACCGCTTTCAAATCTTGGCGCTTGCGCCACTTCCATAAGCACAATTTATTCCGGCATTTAGTTTAATTAGGAAAGCACCTTAATGTCTTGTCAAAAACAAAGAAACAAACTTCCACGTGACAGACT
>URMQ01000098.1 GCA_900548955.1 uncultured Eggerthella sp.
GTCGGCATCGACGCGGTCCGAGGCCGCACTGCGGTGGAACACGCCATCGACCACGTTTAGGGCTGTACTCAGCAAAAGAAGCAACTGATCCCGCGCACGCCGCCAAAGCCGCTCCGCGCGCCTGACCTGTTGCAAAAGCAGTTGTAGTGTTGGACCCGAACCAAACCGTTTCGATGCTTACACATTCAGGTTTATAGCGATTAACCACCGCAGCAATTTGTCCATATATTTTTCCCAGCCGATCAGGCAGAGACCAAGATGACGGAGTTTCAATACAACCGTATGCAATACAAGACAGCCGAGCGCCTTGTTGCGAAACCACACCCCAGCCCGTATGCGCCAAACCAGGGTCTATACCCAAAATAATGCGCTGTTGCTGGATGCGAACCATCGGCTTTTACTCCTTTAGATTTGCAGTGAGCTGCATGCTACCCAAAGCTGCGACTCCCAAAGCTCCATGCTGCCCAAAGCTCCATGCTGCACAAAGCTCCATGCTGTCGTGAGCAGTATATTGTCTCGAATATTGTCACGAATTGCATACTATCAAACATTTGTTCGTATAATAGCACAAACCACAAAAAACGCGACAAACACTAAAAGAGCCCGTTAAAGATATTAAAGTCTACAGCCCAATGCGCTCAAAATATGCGAGCCATTTTTTGAACGATTCATCGCTAATAGCATGCTCCATCTGGCATGCTTCTTCTTCGGCAACCTCTTCGGAAAGTCCCACTTTTTCCGTTAAAAAGCGAGTAAGCATTTCGTGGCGTTTCAGCACCGCGCAACCATACTTATAACCATCTTCAGTGAGTGTAATGTCGCCATAATAAGGCTGCTCGAGCATACCCGAATTCTTAAGGCTGGTAACCGCTTTCGAAACCGAAGCTTTAGAAACGCCCATCTTTGCTGCAATATCGACCGAACGGACGGGCTGAGTCTGGCTCCCGCCAAGCATCACTATGACCTCAAGATAATCTTCGTGAGACATGGAAACCTTTTCCACAACTTCCCCTTCCCGATCGATACACCGATGTAACAAAATCTATCTGATATACATAGTATACTGATGCAGCAACACTTACTCACGAAAGTTGGATTTATGGTTACTAATCACTACATTGATACTCGAGGTAAATGCACCACTCCCGTAACATTTACGGAAGCCGTAGTAAAAGGTCTTGCTGAAGGCGGCGGACTTTATGTCCCCGAGACACTTCCCCATTTAAGCCTTGATGAAATTCTTTCTTTAACCAATCTTCCTTACGCAAAACGTGCTGCTTACATTTATCGATCCTTCGGTATTGATCTTCCTGAGCAAAAAATCGACGAGCTCATGGAATCCGCCTATGGTTCGCGCTTTGACGACGAAGCTATTTGCCCAATCACTTCGCTGGATGATTCCACTCACGTTCTTGAATTATGGCATGGTCCCACAAGCGCCTTCAAGGACATGGCTCTTCAGTGCTTGCCTTACTTCTTTAGCGCAAGTGCCGCTCAGCTGCGCGAACAAGGGAAACTGAACAATACTTTCCTTATCCTTGTTGCCACCTCTGGTGATACCGGAAAAGCTGCACTCGAAGGCTTCCGCGATAAGGACGGCATTCAAATCGGAGTTCTTTACCCCGATGGTGGCGTAAGCGATATTCAGTACAAGCAAATGGCAACCCAGCAGGGCGACAATGTTATGGTTTGGGCAGTTGAAGGCAATTTTGACGATTGCCAAACAGGAGCCAAGGCAGTATTTAGCGATGATGCCTTTGCTGCTCATTTAATGGACAAACATCAGGTTGCTCTTTCAAGCGCTAACTCTATCAACTGGGGTCGTTTGCTTCCTCAGGTTGTGTACTACGTATCAAGCTATGCAGAGTTGGTTGCTCAGGGCAAACTTGAAGCAGGTAAGCCTTTGGATGTCTGCGTACCTACGGGCAACTTTGGCAATATTTTGGCTGCATGGTACGCAAAACAGATTGGCACTCCCTTAGGAACCCTGTTTTGCGCAAGCAACGAAAATCGCGTACTGACCGACCTGATCAACACAGGTACGTACGATATTTCTGATCGCGAATTTGTACTTACTCCATCTCCTTCCATGGATATTTTGGTTTCCTCCAACGTTGAACGTCAGCTCTATGAGCTTACGGGTCGCAACGCAGAAGCTATTGCTACTTGGATGGATCAGCTTAAGAATGAAAAGATATTCACGATTGATGATGAAACCCGCACTAAATTCCAAGCAGATTTCAAGGCCGATGCCGTAGATAGCCAAACCTGCCTTGAGACCATCAAGGAAGTACTTGATAGGTACAACTATCTTTTGGATCCTCACACTGCAGTAGCATTCAAGGTTGCTGAGCGTCTTAAGGGTGAAAATCCTGTTCTGATTGCTTCCACCGCTCACTGGGCGAAGTTTGGTGAAAACGTTTACCGTGCTTTGCATGGTATAAAGCCCGGCGAAGCGCTCCCTGAAGAAGTTGCACAGCTTAGTGGTTGCAAACTGAACAATCTTATTGCCGATGAAGCAAACAGCCACAACATTCCACAAGGCTTAGCAGAACTCGACTCGCTTCCCATTCGCTTTGAAGACGTTATTGAAGGAACTACCGAAGCAATAGAAACAGCAGTGAATTCATTCTTGGCGCGCTAGCTTGACGCACATTTGCGATTAGCGGTCATGTGAAACTTGCAAGCATGTCTTTATTGGCAGCCCGTTAGCTTGGTGTTCGAACGCTAATTACGATTTCTAAAAGATCGGTAAGTGTCACCTGCGTATTCGATGAAGCAGGTGACACTTTTATTTTTGTGGTTTGATCCGAAATAGGTAGCGCCACTTCTGACATAGATGGCTCAGACTGGGCTACTTTTTCTGCAAGCCCCGAATTCGACTCGTCACTTAAAGACAACCGCGTTGTATTTGTCTCAGGACTTAAAGACAATCGCGTTGTATTTGTCTCAGGACTTAAAGACAATCGCGTTGTTTCAGTAAGAGAAGCCTGATTCTCCTCCTCTGTAAACGAATGAAGACATCCGTAGCACACTTCCATGTCCGCAAAACATCGTGCATGACAGATAGGACATTCTTTGATGCCGAAATTAGCTTCAGAAATCACCTGCTCTTTAAGAGCTGACTGTTCTGTTACAGCGGTCTGGCTGCTATACATTCACTATCACCCTTTCTCCTTTGCGATACCATCTATCAGTTGCCGAAGCATACCGCTCCAAAACGCTATATGCCTTCCAGCAATTTCTTATATTTCCAGGTGAAACTCCCCGTTCAGAGCAAATAATCACTCCTTTGCTATCCACGAACGCAATATCAAGGTTTTTCTTCATGCCAAAGGTATGAATTGATTTACAGGGAGATATCAAAAGCACACATTGTTCAGGCCTTGGGATCAAGAACCCTAAAACCCTATCCCGAAATCGCGTCACAGGAACAAGATGATGCCGCATAGAATCTTTATCCCCGCTTCCGTCAGCTGTCACCAGAACTACTTCCTTTTTAGACACCTCCATCTGAGTAACTTTCACCTGAATTCCCGTTTTCAATTTCCTAACTGAACAACTTTCACCGAAGCAAGTTCCATCAGACAGACCCATTTAAATCACTTCCACCTGAAAACTCCTACTCTTTTTTAGTTGGCATCTCCGTTTTCAGCAGGAACAAGCACCACCGACACTTCATCTTCTACCGAAACACACGTTACCGCCAACCAGCGAAATAACCCCTCGTCTTTTACAAATGTAGTTGCACTATCTTGACCGCTTGGCACACAGGTCCACCCTTTTGCTTCAAGGTCGTTTTGAATTGAAGCCATTACCTCAGATGCACTGCCCTTGCGAGTAAATCCGATAGTTCTCCCGTCACTTGAAACCGCAAAAGGAGAATCTCCTTGCAAAGCAATTTCTTCCTCAAAACCCGCAGGCAGGTTATTGGAATAGCTCCCCTGCCACGAAACATCACTCTCCACTTCAATCGTTCCTTTCGAAGCGCTTTCGTCTTTTGAAAGAGAAAACGACTCAAGCATTCCCCGCGTTCCTAGCTGCAATATTCCAGGATCTGACGAAGAAAAAGGATTAAGCGCTAAAAGTATCGCTACCAGCACAAGAGCCGCAAGCACCATCCAGGCTTTTGGATACAACAGACATTTCTTTGAGGAGCCTTCTTTGGTATCTGTGCGCTTTTGAACTAAACGTTCCTGCTTACCCATCGAACGCTTTTGCTTTGCTTCTACACTCTTTTGTTTCGCGGAGTGCTTCTCTTCTGCCGAACAACCTTGCCTAGCTATATACTCCCAGCCGTCCGAATGACTCTGCCCTGCTACACGCTCCGACGCGACACGCTGCTTCTCACTAGAGGGCATAGATCCTTGTTCGCTTCGAATCCGAGTGCGCAATTCTTCTCGAAGTTTCTTTTGTTGTTGTTTTCGTTTTAAGGAAGAAATCATAAAAACACTCCTGGTTTATAAACATCAACAACAATTGATTCTTGATGCGTTAGCGGCGGAAACGAAACACCAAAAACACCCGAAAGAGATCCTTTTCCAAACAGCGTTGGAGAAAACTGCAAGGTTCCCTTGAATTCCACTAAGCCACCCGAAGATCCACTAGAACTCACTTCAATATCTACCTGCTCAGAATCAAACTCACCATGCAAAGCTTCAGAAACTTGTGCGCAACTTCGCCCCACATCCTGCTCATATGCCGGAGAGGAAGCATATGTGCAAACAAGGGATCGAAAAGAGCGATCAAAAGCAGTGCACTCAGAAAAGAACAACACTGCGTTAATAGCAACCAGAGCAATTATTAAAGCGACAGGAAACGCAATGACAAATTCTATAGTCATCTGTCCAGGGCTTCCTTTGTGCATGATAGGAGCGCCGTGCGAAATCGAAGCTTGATTTGAATCTGAACCCACCTGCGGAATTAAATCTTTATTCGAACTTGAATCTGCACACGAAATTGAAGCTGCGCTTAAATCTGGACCCGCACGCGAAATTAAGCCGAAACACGAACCAAGATACGAACGCAGACACGAATTCAGACGTATACGTAAACCTATTGTTCTCATTCTTAACGCCATTGTCTTGCTCCTGTCCAGGAAGACACTGCCGAATAAAGCTGATCTATGCCACTTTGGAAAGCGCCCGCAATCCCATCAGTCACAAAACTAGGCAAAGCTATCGTTATAGGAATTTCTACTTTGCCTTCTATAAGAACAATGGTTGCAATTTCAAAGTCTGCACTAAGCCCTTCAACGACACCACTTGCTAATGACTCAGCCGCTGAAGCAGCAGCATTCAAGCCGCCATCGCCATATTGAATGGCGGCATTTTTAGCTGACAGCATACGGGCAGAAAAGGTAGAATTATCCGCTTCTAAAACGTGACCAGAATTAACAAGTACCGCTTTTTTTGCCTGCAAATCCGGTGGAGCGAAGCCAAGATCTTCAATACGCTTCTCGAATTCATCAGATGCCCATGTACCCAATCCGCTTGCACTCCCCAAAGGAATACCATTAAGCACCTTTTCGATGAGCGATTGCAAAGCATCGTGACCCTGCACATACACTCCTAGCATTCCCGACCATATATCTAAAACCGTTTTTGCAGCCCCTACCGATGCACTTTGAGAATCGAGTCCATCCAGAAATGAAGTAAGAACATTTTTCCCTTCATCGGAAGATTCCCTAACCAAGGTCGAAGAGGACAAAGCTGCACGCACTCCAAGTTCTCCAGTTCCATCACTTGTTACAAAAAGAGAAGGAAAATGAGAAGCGGGTGATGCAGTATCCACCACAAGTGCTATTGCTCCCCAATGTCCTGGCGGCAGAATTTCTATTCGCTTTGAACATGCCTCGGAAATACCTTCAAAAAGCGCATCAAACAAATCCCCTGCAAGATCTTTAATTTTCTGGCTTACAGGATCTAACTCGTCTCGTGCTTTTTGATATTCAGCTGCCGCACGAGCAACTTCGTTATAGTGATATTCAAATCCGTTTTCTATATTTGAAGAAGCGGCAGCAACTTTCCCCATACTGCTTGGCGCAAATTTACAATACGGACAGGTAGCATAAGCAGGATTTCTATCCATATCCCGAATAGAGCCCGTGCCTACGCTTGCTTGATTGATACAGCCCGGGCACCCGTTCCATGCATGCAAAGTAAACAAACCCTGCTCGTTTTGAGTCTTGGGATACACCACATCGGTATACAGTGAAGTCAGACGCATCTCATCGGTGTTTTTCGGAAGAAGTGGAAACGAAGCATCAAAAGAACTTTCCGTCTCATGAACATATCCTTCGTCAACCGTTTTAACTGCATAGACATAAAACCGCTTACGCAAGGCAGAATTCGATTGTTCATCCACAGAAGACCCTTTTGGCTGTTCGTTTTCCAA
>URMQ01000099.1 GCA_900548955.1 uncultured Eggerthella sp.
CGATACTGTTGAAATTGAAAACTACTGCACAAAAATTTGCAGAACGATTGAGGAGAATACATTTTTGTTTGACACCTATGAGCGTGGGCGCGATAAGTTTTCACTTTTCACGCCAAAGCGCGGTCGTGTTTTGGGTCTGTGGATTGAACAGTTGGTTGCAGAAAGTCTTGGTAAAAACGGCTTAGGTATTTTGCCAAATATCGAAGTAGATTCTTTAGTATTGCGCAAAGATCCCAAGGATCGCACGGTTATTACATATAACACCAAGACCGATCAGTGGGACGATCGCCAAAACTTTAATCATGCTTTGGAATTTTTAGACCCTGCAATTCCGCAGATGCATTTCAAGGTGCTCAATGTAGAAGACCTGGCGGCACATTTTGTTATGTGGGAATACGCCATTGCCATGGTGGGCTATCTTATGCAGGTATGTCCATTCGATCAGCCTGACGTTGCGGTAGCTAAAGCAGAGGTGCTCCACATTCTCTCAGAAGGAGCACGCGAACCTGAATTTATTGAAGATGGTTTGGCAGAAGTTCCAATCGGTAAGGTGGAAGTGCATGTTTCTGATGCTTTGCGCAACAAGGTAGAAGATAATTCACTGGAATCTGTGTTACGTGCTTTGTTCGGAAGTATTGAGGCAGGAGATTACTTCTCATTCAATGCGTTTTTGCCTTTTACTGGCGAAGGTCGTCGCGAAGCTATTGAGGAAATCCGTCATACCGTTGCTTCCCACTACGGTGTAGCTTCCTGTTTGGAAATTGGTCCTCGCTATTTACACTCTACCGGTCAGCTTCACAAGGGCGGTCCTAATAAGGGCGTTTACCTTATTATTTCTGCTGATGAACCTAAAGATATTGAAATTGATGACGATCGCGCAAGTACCTTAGGACAACTTGCCAAAGCGCAAGCTTCGGGTGATTTTGCTATTCTTTCTTCGCGTGGTCGTCGCTGCGTTCATCTTCATTTGCCTGATAATTCCGCTGTTTCTATTCGTGCGTTGGCAAAAGCCTTTAAGAAAGTGGTGTATGAATGAGTTGTGAGGCATTAAAACTCACAGTAACAGGTGTTGTACAAGGGGTGGGCTTCCGCCCCTTTGTCTATCGTGAGGCACTTTCTCACCATATTAGTGGTTGGGTGTTAAACACGGTAGAAGGAGTAATTATTCATGCAGAGGGTCAAACAAATGACCTGGATGCGTTTGTTATTGCTTTGTCCGAACGTTCGCCCGCTGCTGCTCAAGTACGCGAAATTGCCATTGAAGAAATACCCTTTGAGGGGCTCAAGGAATTTGAAATTCGCTTTTCTCAGGATAAAGACACCGATGAAACAACACTGGTGTCTCCTGATTTAGCTACGTGCGACGATTGTGTGAAAGAACTCTTCGATCCAAGCAACAGGCGCTATCACTACCCGTTTATCAACTGCACAAACTGTGGTCCTCGCTTCACTATTATGCGCGCGCTGCCCTACGATCGCGCTCAGACTTCCATGCAGCCGTTTACTATGTGTTCCGACTGTCAGCACGAATACGACAATCCATTGAACAGGCGTTTTCATGCACAGCCTGATGCCTGCTTTGATTGTGGTCCACAAATTGGCTGGATTGAATCTGCGCCGAATTCGCCCGAAGTTGCTGAACTTTCGGCCGAAAACATTATGTGGGCTAGCGATGTTGTCACGAGTGACGCCATTATTTTTCGTGCAGTTCAGTTCTTACGCGAAGGAAAAATAGTTGCTGTTAAAGGTTTAGGTGGCTATCACTTGGTTTGTGATGCTAAAAATCCTCAGGCGCTTGCAACCTTGCGTAAACGTAAACATCGTGAAGGTAAGGCTTTTGCTGTTATGGTGGCAAGTGTTGCTGAAGCAAAAAATTATTGTTTTGTAAACGAGGCGGAAAAACGTCAGCTAGAACTTCCTTCACGTCCTATTGTTTTGTTGCAAAAGCGCCCGGATGCTTTATTTGCTCCTGGTCTTGCTGATGCTCTACCGGAACTTGGGGTTATGCTTCCCTCTACGCCTGTTCAGCATTTGCTCTTGCATGAATTTGGTGGAATGCTTGTTATGACATCAGGCAATATTCATGACGAACCTATTGTGACCGATGAACTGAGCGCTCTTGCCAAGCTAGGAAATGTTGCAGACGCATTTTTAGTGAACAACCGCGCCATCGAGGGGCGCTATGACGATTCGGTTCTGCGCGTTTTGGATGCGGGTCCTGCAGGGGCTCTTGTTCAATTCATTCGTCGTGCTCGTGGTTATGCGCCGCTTCCGCTTGCTATTTCCGAAAACGAAGCTACAAGCAATATGCAAACCGCAGATGCAGAATCCGAAACCCTTCTTGCGGTGGGTCCTGAACAAAAAAACACCTTTACCTATGCTCGCGATGGAAAAGCCTTTGTGTCGCAACATATAGGAGATATGGAAAGCGTTGCCGTGATGGACGCTTGGCAGGAAACACGTGGGCGTTATGAGCAGCTTTTCCGCTTGCGTCCTACCCGTCTTGCATGCGATTACCATCCTGAATATCTCACGTCGAAGTGGGCTCACGAACGGGCGCTCAAACAAGCTATGCCAATAACGCAAGTGCAGCATCATCATGCGCATATCTTATCCGTTATGGGTGAAAACAACCTGGAAGGTCCTGTTTGTGGTTTCGCCTTTGATGGTACAGGTTATGGTCTTGATGGCGAAATTTGGGGTGGTGAAGTATTGCTTTCAAACCTTGAAACCTTCGAACGTTTTGCAAACTTTGCTTACATCCCGCTACCAGGCGGTGCCGCAGCGATCAAAAATCCTACACGTATTACCTATGGCGCGCTGTGGGCTTTCGATTTGCTTGAACATCCTGCGGCACAGACGTTTGTTCAGCAAGAAGTCCCCGATGCAGAAATGTTTGATCAGATGATTGAACGAGGACTTAATACTCCTCAAACTTCTTCGGTTGGTCGTTTGTTTGATGCGGCTTCTGCTTTGCTGGGAATTTGCACGAAGCCAAAATATGAAGGCGAAGCAGCCATTCTGCTGGAATCGCGCGTTCATGATTTCCTTGCTCATCCTGATGCGGAAGAGCGCACCCTTTTTAGTCAATATGACCTACAAAAGCGCTCAGAGGCGTATGTCATTGAGGTAATAAAAAATGTTGCAACTGAAGAAAGCACTGCGATGGATACTTCGGTTTTGCTTTTGGACGTGGCACCTGTATTTAAAGCGATGCTTGATGATATGCAGGCAGGGGTTCCTACTGGGCAGATTGCCTGTTGGTTCCACGATGCGTTTGTGCGCGTAATTATGGATATGGCAGAACTAGTTCGCGCAGTATACGGCATTTCTGTTGTGGCGTTAGGAGGCGGAGTGTTCATGAATCGTTATCTCATAGAACGCATTCTTGCTCAGTTGCAAGAACGTGGCTTCACCGTCGCACTCAACAAAGAACTACCGCCGAACGATGCATCAATTTCTTACGGGCAGGCTGTGCTAGCATTGCACACACAGACCAAGGAGTGATGTGAAATGTGCTTGGCTATTCCTGCACAGGTAAAATCAATCAATGAAGATAACCTGGCAACCGTAGATATTCTTGGTGTCACTCGTCAAGTGGCGCTTGATTTAACCCCTTCAGCTGAAGTGGGAAGTTATGTATTGATTCATGCGGGCTTTGCTATTGAAGTAGTAAGTGAAGAAGCAGCCCAAGAAACGTTGGACCTGATTAAAGAATTTCCCGAAATAGCGGACTTGGATGTAGCGTCTTAAAAGTGTTATGTGTTTGAATTGCGCAACGCTTCATGCTTTAAGCGCTCATGGTATTTAATTATCGCGAGGACAAAGCGGTAAGGACGGCAGTTATGGATTTATCGGTATTCAAAGACCCTGAGCTTGCGAAGGGTCTTATTCATTCAATACAAAAGTGGGCACCCCAGCAGGCAACACTGATGGAAGTATGTGGCACTCACACGGTATCTATCGCGCGTAATGGTTTGCGCTCCATGATGCCAGAGGGCACTCGTTTGGCATCGGGTCCTGGATGCCCTGTGTGCGTTACTTCCAATAAGGATATTGATACCGTCATAGCGCTTTCCCGAGTTCCAGGCGTAAAAATTACTACTTTTGGCGACATGACCCGCGTTCCGGGTTCTACTTCGAGCTTACTTAAAGAACAGGCAGCAGGGCGTGATATCAATATCGTGTATTCACCTCTTGATGCGTTAAAAATAGCTCAGGAAAATCCAGAAAACGAAGTGGTATTTGTAGGGGTTGGCTTCGAAACTACAACGCCGCTAGTTGCAATGGCAATCAAGCGTGCGCAGGCTTTAGGTTTGAAAAACTTTAGCGTTTTTGTTGCGCATAAAAATATGCCTAATGCACTTGAAGTAATTGTTTCTGATCCAGCTCTTAAGGTTGATGCTCTTATTTTGCCAGGTCATGTAAGCACTATTATTGGTATGAAGCCATATGAATTCTTAGCAGAAAAATACGGTGTACCTGGTGTTATCACGGGTTTTGAGCCGGTGGACATTTTGCAGGGTATTGCCATGATTATGCGCCAGCTTCATGAAGGTCGCGCTGAAATTGAAATTGCCTACAAGCGTGGTGTTGAAGCGCAGGGTAATACGGTGGCTCTTGCGGCGATTGATGAAGTGTTTGAAACCGTGGATGCTACCTGGCGTGGCCTTGGCGTTATTCCTCAATCGGGATATGCTATTCGCCCTAAATTTGCCGAATATGATGCATTTAAGCGCTTTCAGCCCGACGTTGAGCCTACTCAAGAACCTAAAGGTTGTCGCTGCGGAGATGTACTTCGTGGCGCTATGGCACCTAATGAATGTCCTTTGTTTAGGAAGGTATGTACTCCAGAAAACCCAGTAGGTCCTTGCATGGTATCTTCAGAAGGCTCGTGTGCAGCGTATTTCCGCTATCTATAAGTCTTGCGTTGCGTTTTCGTTTTCTAAAACCAGAGGTAAAGCTTTAGCCGAAACGCTTCAAAAGGGCTTTGTCGAATTTCCTCTTGCGGGGGGCAACAGGTATCATAAAAATTAATACAACATATTTTTTCTTTATGTTGAGTTAACGATTAGCAACAAATCGACAAACTGAATCGGCGATAAGCAGTTTATTTGAGATACTGTTGCTGATTTTACTTACTGATATAGCTTGATTACTGATATAGCTTGAAGAAATTCAAAAGCGGTGACCCTAGGTAAGGATAGGCAATGAGGGGAAGAAGACCAGAGTGCAAGCTCGATCCGCGCATCAAAGCGGTTTGGCGAATTAGTGACGTTATCGTAATAACTATTGTATTTGCCTGTATTGCTTTGGTGGGTATTATTGCTTGGTTTGCTAATGAATCCACACGGTTTTGGTCAACGCCCTATTGTTTGGTTTGTTTAGTCGCGTATGTTGTGCTCGTGGTGTTGGATCTTTTTGCGATAACTCCGTTTCGTTATTCTCGTTGGCGCTACCAGTTATTTGACGATTTTCTTGAAATCGAAAACGGTATTCTTTGGCGAAAGCATATCGTAGTTCCCTTTGTCCGTGTTCAGAATACAGACACGCGTCAAGGTCCGGTTCTTCGTGCGTTTGGGCTGGCATCAGTAATGGTTTCTACAGCAGGTGCATCCTTCGAAATTCCTGGACTTCGTGCCGATGAAGCTGACCAAGTGCGTGATCGAGCTGCCGAACTGGCACGAATTGCTCGAGAGGACGTATAAATGAGCGATCAAAACGTCCCTTTCCAAAGCAATCAATCGCAGAACAGCGAAACGCTAGGAAATCAGCCGTCAGCGAATTGGCAGAATGCTGACCAGAAAGCTGACGTTTTACAATCGAGCGAGCAGCAACCTACCATGCAGCAAACTGCTACACAGCAAACAGCCTCGCAACAACCCGCTACGCAACAACCTGCTACGCAACAAACTGCCGAACAATCGACCAGTATGTCGCAATCTGGTGTTTCGCAACCGATCGAGTGCGAGCGGTATCAGCTGCATCATAGTTATATCTGGCTTTCGGCGCTGCGCGGGGCACCGTATATTTTTGCTGCAGTGTTGTTCTCCTCCTTTTCGGGTGTAACCGTTTTGGCCGACGATCTTGGGCTAACTTCACTTCAAATTCCTTTTGCGGTGGGGGTTTGCTTACTTCTTACGCTGGTCATCTTTGGTATAGCCGTGGGATGTTCTGCCATAGGATATCGCTATCGTTGGTACGAATTTGGTATTTCGGAATTTAGTTCCTATTGGGGTATCTTCAATAAAAATCGCTCTCATGTGCCTTACCAGCGCATCCAATCGGTTAATGAGCAAATGTCGCTTTTGCAGCGCTTAGTTGGAGTTTGCACGGTAACCATTGAAACGGCAGGC
>URMQ01000100.1 GCA_900548955.1 uncultured Eggerthella sp.
AGTACAAAAACCGATAAAACGAAACAGCCATGAAGAAAAAGATCTATGCGGTGCTGCCGTTGCTGCGGAAATTGCTCGTGAAAGTGCTGAAGAGATACAAAGTGAGCATCGCATTATGACCTCTGAAGAAGAAGCAGCGCTTGCAGAAGCGCTAAAGGGAAGTCATGAGTTAAAGGCTGAATCAACTGCGTTCCCGAAAGTCCAGTTCACCAAAGAAATGAAGGAAGCGGGATATACCATTTTGTGTCCTCAAATGGCTCCGATTCACTTCGATTTGTTGTTGCCAATTTTTAATGCTAATGGTTACAACATGGAGCTGTTGCCTGCAGTTGATCACGGTGCGGTGGATGCTGGGCTGAAATACGTTAACAACGACATTTGCTATCCTTCCATTTTGGTTACTGGCCAAATTATGGAAGCGGTTACTTCTGGTCGTTATGATACCGACAAGCTGGCAGTTATCATCACGCAAACAGGTGGTGGTTGTCGCGCTACGAACTATATCTCTCTAATTCGTAAAGCACTTAAAGCTGCTGGATTGGGTCATATCCCTGTTATTTCTTTGGCATTCAAGAAACTTGATGAATCTAATCCTGGTTTCAAGCTTTCAGCGACCATGCTTTATAACGCAGTATTTGCTTTGTTCTATGGTGACTTGCTTATGCAATGCTTGTATCGCACGCGTCCTTACGAAATTGAGCCAAATGCTGCTCAGAATCTGTTTGATTATTGGATGGCAAAATGTAAGCAGCAGGTCTACGAGGGCGAAAAGTTTGGTCGCTACAAGAAGACTGTCCGTGCCATTGTTGACGACTTCGACAACCTGCCTTTGCAGGGTGAAGGTACTAAGCCTCGTGTTGGTGTCGTTGGAGAAATTTTGGTTAAGTTCCATCCTACTGCTAACAATCAGGTCGTTGATGTTATTGAAGCTGAAGGGTGCGAGGCAGTTGTTCCTGGCTTAGTTGATTTCTTCTTATTTGGTATTGCTGGCTCTATCTTCCAGCAGGAAGGGGTAGGTAAGTCAAAGAAGGGCGCAACAGGCGCTCGTGCAGCATTAAAGGCAATTGCAAAACTTCGCAAACCTATGAATGATGCACTTGAAAAATCAAGTCGTTTTGAAGCGCCAACTGATATTTTCACGCTTGCAAGTTACGCAGAAGAGATCTTGTCGCTGTGTAATTCAATGGGTGAAGGTTGGCTGTTAACGGCGGAAATGGTAGAGCTCATTCGCAGTGGCGCGCCAAATATTGTTTGCGCTCAGCCTTTTGCTTGCTTGCCTAACCACGTGGTAGGTAAAGCTGTTATTAAGGAACTGCGTCGTCGTTATAAGGGAACTAACATTGTAGCTGTTGACTACGACCCGGGTGCTTCTGAGGTTAACCAGCTTAACCGAATCAAGTTGATGATTTCTGTTGCTAAGGCAAACTTGGAAGAGGATTTAGCGCAGCGTCAGCCTCACGATATGCCTTCTCGTTCGCAGGCAACTGACGATTTTGATGTATTTAGCACCGAAGACGAAGTTGTGCAAAAGCAGGTATAACGAGGAATCTTCTATCCTGATTAGGATTACGTGAAAGGGGAACTGGTAAGTTCCCCTTTTTCTTTGGTATATAATTTGTCCTATAAGCCTGATCACAGAGGTAGTTTTTAAAAGATAAGCTTTGATTCAACTGCTGTTCCAGCAGTGTAAATGGTGCTTGGTTCCAGGTGCAAGATTATAGATGAACTTGAATAAGCTTTGGACGGAAGCCTTTTTCTTCTAGAGCATGTACAATCCTATTCTTGTGATCAGTACCAAAGGCTTCAATAGTTACGCGCAATTCCACTGCTGCATTTCTGTTTGCAGTTACGAATTGGTTATGATCTAAGCGCACGACGTTGCCATTGCAGTCTGCTATTGTTTGAGCAACACGAACCAATTCGCCAGGGCGATCGGGGAGTAGTACTGATACCGTAAAGATTCGATCACGCTGAATAAGACCATGCTGAACAACAGAAGACATCGTGATCACGTCCATGTTGCCGCCTGAAAGAATGGAAACGATCTTCTTTCCTTCAACGTTAAGGTGCTTTAATGCCGCAACTGTTAGAAGACCTGAATTTTCGACGATCATTTTATGGCTTTCGACCATGTCTAAAAAGGCAACGATTAGTTCATCATCTTCAACGGTGATAATGTCATCGATGTTTTCTTGGATATAAGGGAAAATTTGATCGCCTGGTTCGAGTACGGCGGTACCATCAGCGATAGTATTAACACTTGGCAGTTTTACAACATGACCAGCTTCAAGTGATGCTTTCATGCAGGCAGCACCTGCTGGTTCAACGCCTATTACGCTGATGCGTGGATTGAGCATTTTTGCAAGCGTGGAAACACCTGTTGCAAGTCCGCCACCCCCAATAGGTACAAGAATGATATCGACGAGAGGCAGCTCCTGAACAATTTCCATTGCGATTGATCCTTGGCCAGCTGCAAGAATAGGATCATTAAAGGGATGGATAAAGGTCAAAGAGCGCTCTTCTGCTAATTTCAGTGCATGTTCGTAGGCTTCATCGTAAACGTCGCCTGCCAACACCACTTCGGCCCCTTGTTCCTTGGTACGTTCGACCTTAATGAGTGGGGTAGTTGTAGGCATAACAATAGTGGCAGGAACACCATACTTTCGCGCTGCATAGGCTACGCCTTGTGCATGATTGCCCGCAGAAGCAGTAATTAATCCATGAGAACGCTCTTCGTCGGTCAGTGTACTGATTTTATAATAAGCACCACGTACCTTATAAGCGCCAGTACGCTGCATGTTTTCTGGCTTTAGGTAAACCTCATTACCTGTTTCTTTACTGAAATGATGGCTATAGATCAGTTTTGTCTCTTGGGTAACTTCTTTTACTTTTTTTGCAGCTTCTTCAAATGTAGCGAGCGTTAACATGGAGGTCCTTTACTCTTATAGTATGAATTGTTTGTTTTGAAATGTTATCTTAACAGCGTTACGTTATCACTATTTATAGTACAAAGTTGCGAAAAGGGAGAAAGAATGCACGCTATCAGCACTGAAAAAGCACCTGCTGCTATTGGACCCTATTCTCAGGGTGTTGTGGTCAACGGTATTTTGTTTGCCTCTGGTCAAATTGCGCTTGACCCAAAAACAGGCGAGATGGTTGGTTCTACGATTGAAGAGCAGGCTGCGCAAGTTATGAAAAACATTGCAGGTCTTCTTGAAGCTGCGGGCAGTGATTTTGATCACGTTATTAAAACAACGTGTTTCTTGGATGATATATCTGACTTTGCTGCATTTAATGAAGTCTACGCTCAGTCGTTTGGAAAGCACCTTCCTGCTCGTTCTGCTGTTGGTGTTGATGCGTTGCCTAAGGGTGCATTAATTGAGGTAGAAGTAATTGCTTCGGTAGAGTAGTGGTCAATTTTTAGTATGGCAAAAATGTGCAATATGAATACTTCATCTAAAAAAGGAAAACTTATTATTTGTCCAACCCCATTGGGGAATTTAGGTGATGTTACTCAGCGTAGTTTAGATGCCTTTACGTCCTGTGATGTGGTCTGTTGTGAAGATACGCGCGTTACGGGCAAGTTGCTTAGCGCACTTGGGTTGCGTAAACCACTAGAGCGACTTGACGAAGCAACTATTTCTTACAAGGCGGAAGTAATTGCGCAGCGCGTATTATCGGGTGAAGTTATTGCATACGCTTCTGATGCGGGAATGCCTGGTGTTTCGGATCCTGGTTTAAGACTTGTTGATGCTGCTCACAAGGCGGGAGCTACAGTAGAAGTCTTACCAGGACCTACTGCGGTTACAACAGCTTATGTTGCCAGTGGTTTTACTGCTCAGTCGTTTTATTTCGGTGCGTTCTTTCCCCGAAAATCGGGAGAGCGTCAAAAACTACTTACTTCGCTAAAGTCTCTCGATGCGGTATTGGTGTTTTACGAAAGCCCATTACGCATTGTTTCTGCATTAAGGGCAGTTCAAGAGATATTTCCTTTGAGGCGTGTTGCGGTCTGTCGTGAACTTACTAAACTTCATGAAGAAGTTGTTCGTGGCAGGGTAGCTGAAGTAGTGCAAATTTTTGAACAAAGGCAAGAAGAGGGCTCTATAAAAGGAGAAATTGCACTTGTTATTGACGCTCCTAATGAAGAAGAATCACAGGCTGGCGTAGAGGACGCTCTTGTTTCTGCTGAAAATCGCGCATCTGAGCTGCTTAAGGATTCTACCTATTCAAAGAAAGATATTGTGAAAATTCTTAAAGAAGAATTTGGTCTATCGCGCAACGATGCTTACGAGCTTGTGCATAGTTCTAAATCTGAATAATGTAATTCCTACGATATCTTTTGCATGGTATTCTTTCACTGTTTGGGGAATTTATCGTGCGAAATGGGTTCTTTTATGAATAAGCAGCGTGTAAAAACACCGTTGTCAGCGCGTCATATTATGGTTATTGCAGCTGGTATTCTGCTGTGTTTAGGACCCTGTGCTTTGGTGTACAATACCTGGTCAATTTTTGTTGTTCCCGTATCCACTGCGCTTGGGGCAAGCTCTTCTCAATTTACGCTTTATATTACTTTGGTTTACTTAATAGGTGGTTTAGCTTCACCTGTTGCAGGCAACTTAATGGAACGTTTTGATTTGCGTATCGTCCTTTCTGTTTCAGTCTTGTTTGTGACGGTCGGTATGGGGTTGTGTGCGTTCTGGAATCATATTTGGCAATTTTACATTTCTGGAATTCTGATTGGTTTTGGTATCGTATCGTTAATGTTTCTTGCTGTTCCAACCCTTATTAATCGTTGGTTTGTAGAGCGTACAGGATTTTTCATCGGTCTCTGTTTTTCCATGTCTGGTGTTGGTGGAGCGCTTTGGAGTATGGTTGGCGGTATCGTTTTTTCTGTTGCAGATTGGCGTAGTGCGTACCTTCTGTTTGCCGTATTAGTTCTCGCTACTGGTCTTATTGCAAGTCTTGTACTGATAAGAAGTTATCCTTCCGAGATTGGATTATTGCCTTACGGCGCTTCGGCAGATAATAAGACAAAAGATGATGATGTATCTCAGGCGAAAGGCAAGCAATGGGGAGTGCCTGCTCGTACAATGTTTAGGTCTCCTGTGTTTTATACCTTGATGATTACTATGGGTATTTTTAATGCGTTAACGGTCGTAGGTAATCTCTTTGCAACCTATATTTATCACTTAGGAGACATTGGAAGCGCTGGAGTAACAGCACAAAGCGCTATTATGCTTGCATCAGCAGTTGCTGCTTGCATTATGGTACTTTCTGCAGTTGGTAAGGTGTTGTTGGGGGCCGTCTCGGATAAGAGTTTGTTTGTTGCTTTATGCATCCCTTGCGTATGCGGTTCACTCAGCATTTTATTTATGTGGTTTGGTGCTCCAATTTCACCCTTATTTATTTATGCTGGTGGATTGTTGTGCGGTGTTCTTTATGCTGCCGTTGATGCGCTTGGTGCATCATTTACGCGTCAGATTGCAGGTCCTCGTGATTACACGCTTATCTATTCGCGTGTCGCAATAATTGTTAATTTGGCAGGTGCAGTATCGGCCACTTTGTTCGCCGCTGTCGCAGAAATTAGCTGGGAAGCGGAATGGATTATGGCTTTGTCGCTTATTGCACTAGCTTTTGTGCTTGGACTTGCAACAATTGTTAAAGGTACGAAGTTAGAGCAAACGTACGAATAAATAACTAAATCAAAAGCCTTACCTAAACTTTTAAAGAGTTATTAGTCGAGGTTTGCTATCGCTTCACGAGCTTTATCCATTTGAGCTTCAATGTCCATGCCGATAATATCGAGTCCTTCTGCGCTCACGAAGCGTGTTTCGCCAAGATCGAACATTTCTGCAATCCCGCAGATATAGTCATAGCCAAAATTCTTGTCAGCTATGAAGCCACCGCTCGTTGTAAAGTAGGTAAGCTTCTGTGATTTACATAATCCTTCAGGGCGTCCTTCAGGAGTGTAGTGAAAAGTAATATCACAAACGCAGCAGTGTTCAATATAGGTCTTAAGCGCTGCAGGGAACGAAAGATCCCAGTAGGGAGCACCAATTACTACTTCGTCTGCTTTGGCCATCTGGTGTGCTAAATCAAAAATGGGATCTTCCCATGCACCTTCGGATTGTTTTAGCATGCGAT
>URMQ01000101.1 GCA_900548955.1 uncultured Eggerthella sp.
AGTGATACGAGGTGCACCTTCCATGATTTCAGCGCAGGTTGCAATCTTGCAGTCAAAAGCACGCAGAGGATTAATTTCTGCACGATGATTGCATTCATCACACATATCCGCTTCGTGTTCGTGGATATACTGACGTACCAATTCGCGATACGCTGGACGGCACTTTTCACAACCCATCGAATTGATAAGCAAGCGCATATCGCCTACAGGAATACCAATTGCTTCATAAAAGCGCATAAGCATGATGATTGCTTCGGCATCTACACTTGGATCGTCTGCGCCTAAGCACTCAACGCCCACCTGACGGAACTGACGCAAACGCCCCTTCTGAGGACGCTCGGCACGAAACATAGGACCTGCATACATTAACTTCGCAGGAGCGCCACCTTGTGGCACCAAATCGTGCTGAACAACCGCGCGTACCACGCCTGCAGTACCTTCAGGTCGCAGCGAAAGCTTGCTCTTAGATTTAAGGGAGCCTCCCTCAAGCAACTTTGTCATGTTACCACCCGAAATAACGGTAAACATTTCTTTGGAAACTACATCGGTTGCCTCACCAATGCCACGGACAAACAACTCCGTCTGTTCAAACATAGGAGTCTCAATGGGCTGATAGCCATAGCGACCAAAAATAGAAAAAGCAGTGTTGCGGAAATAGTCCCAAAACATCGCATCGCGAGAAAGCAAGTCGAACGTTCCTTCAGGAGACCGAATAGCCATAAACATGCAGCCTTTCGCTTAATCTGTGTACCTTAATCTGTTTAACTAACCTCTACAAACTAAACCACCCGCACTCCCCAATGCAAGGAAAAGTGCGGGTGGCTCGTAATAATTCATCAATTACAGATGTTCTACTACTAAATCGCCCATCTTGGTGGTGCCAACAATCTTATCTGCTGGTGTGGATTCATCGGCAATATCGCCCGTGCGCCAACCTTCATCAAGAACTTCGGTAATAGCGCGTTCGATATCGTCAGCCGCATCACCCATGTCGAAACTATAGCGAAGCATCATGCCAACAGAAAGAATCTGAGCCAGTGGGTTCGCAATACCCTTGCCTGCAATATCAGGAGCACTACCATGGCTTGGCTCATACAGAGCAACGCCATCGCCTAATGATGCACTTGCCAACATACCAAGCGAACCGGTAATCTGAGCAGCTTCGTCAGAAAGAATATCGCCGAACATATTTTCCGTAACAACAACGTCAAAGTCTGCTGGACGATTGATAAGCTGCATAGCGGTGTTGTCTACCAGCATATCTTCAAGTTCAACATCTGAGTATTCTTGCTCGTGAATACGATGAACGATTTCACGCCACATACGACTGGTTTCTAAAACGTTAGCCTTATCAACGCTTGTTACCTTATTGCGACGCTTACGAGCAGCTTCAAATGCCTGGCGTGCAATACGCTCAATTTCATATTCACGATACTCAAGAGTGTCATAAGCACGCTGGCCCTTTGCGCCATTGGTACCTGCGCCCTCTTCATCATAGAAGCGCTCGCGCTTACCAAAGTACAAACCACCCGTTAATTCACGAACAAGCATCATGTCAACGCCATCAATTACTTCAGGCTTAAGCGTAGAAGCACCAGAAAGTGCAGCAAAAATCTGTACAGGACGCAAGTTGGTATACAAACCAAGTGCCTTACGAATTCCCAACAATCCCTGTTCAGGGCGAGGCTTTTCAGGATCAGTGGTATCCCATTTAGGGCCACCTACTGCTGCTAACAGTACCGCATCAGATGCATTAGCAACTTCGAGTGTTGCTTCTGGCAGTGCCGTGCCACACTCATCAATTGCACAACCACCAATAAGCGCGTCAGTGCATTCAAACTCAGCACCGTACTTTTCGCCTACCGCGTTAAGTACCTTTACACCTTCAGCGATAATCTCTGGACCAATGCCATCGCCAGGCAAAGTACAAATTTTATATGTTTGAGCCATGTTTTCTCCTTTAAGCCAAACCCAATACCTTGCGGGTACGATTCAGCAAACCGCCCTGCTCGATAATATCTGCGATAAAGGGTGGGAAAGGCTGTGCAGTAAAGACCGCACCTGTGGTTTCATTGGTAATAGTTCCGGTATCGGTATCAACTGAAACAACATCGCCATCAGAAATAGCATCCACTGCTTCAGGGCATTCCAAAATCGCAAGACCGGTATTAATAGAGTTGCGATAGAAAATACGTGCGAAGCTCTTAGCGATAACTACATCAACACCCGATGCCTTAATAGCAATTGGAGCATGTTCGCGAGAAGAGCCACAACCAAAGTTTTCATCAGCAACAATAATGTCGCCCTGCGCTACCTTGTTTACGAAGTCAGCATCAATATCTTCCATGCAGTGCTTAGCCAACTCGGAAGGCTCAGAAGTGGTCAAGTAACGTGCTGGAATAATTACGTCAGTATCAACATCGCGACCATAGCGATGAACAGTTCCTTTGAATTGCATGTGCTTCTCCTAATCTAAATCTTCAGGAAGACCAATATGACCAAGCACAGCACTAGCTGCTGCAACCGCAGGTGAAGACAGATAAACTTCACTCGTTGGGTCGCCCATACGGCCTACAAAATTACGGTTAGTCGTAGCGATAGAACGTTCGCCTGCTGCCAAAATACCCATATAACCACCCAGGCAAGGACCACAGGTTGGCGTAGATACCGCGCAGTTTGCATCCAGGAAGATTTCCATTAATCCCTCTTCGATACACTGGCGATATACCTGCTGAGTTGCAGGAATAATAATGCAACGAACATTAGGGTTAACCTTGTGACCCTTCAATACTGCTGCTGCTTGACGCATGTCCTCAATACGGCCATTGGTGCATGAACCAATAACAGACTGATCGATGGTAATGTCACGAGCTTCAGCTGCAGGACGAGTATTAGAAGGAAGATGAGGGAAGGCAACCGTTGGAACAATATCTGCTGCATCGATGTTGTATACCTTTGCATATACCGCATCTGAATCAGAATGATATTCCTTATAAGGACGTTCGGTACGACCATCCATATAAGCACGCGTTACCTCGTCAACTGCAATAAGGCCAGCTTTGCCGCCAGCTTCGATTGCCATATTAGAAATAGAAAGACGCTCGTCCATAGTGAGCGATTCAATAGCGCTGCCGCGGAATTCCATTGCCTGATACAATGCACCGTCAACACCGATCATGCCAATGATGTGCAAAATGATGTCTTTGCCCGTAACGCCTGGCTGAAGTTCTCCTTCAATGTTAAACAGAATTGATTCAGGAACCTTAAACCAAGCCTTGCCCGTTGCGTAACCAATTGCAGCATCCGTTGAACCAACGCCCGTAGCAAAAGCACCCAAAGCACCATAGGTGCAGGTGTGGCTATCAGCACCAATAATAAGGTCACCAGCACCGACAACGCCCTGTTCAGGTAGAAGTGCATGCTCAACACCCATGCAACCTACCTCGTAAAAATGCGTAATACCCTGTTCACGTGCAAATTCACGGGTCATTTTTGCCTGTTCAGCACTTTGAATGTCCTTATTAGGAACATAATGATCAGGAACAAGCGCAATCTTAGTAGGATCAAATACCTTATCTACGCCAACCTTCTTGAATTCCTTAATTGCAATAGGGGCGGTAACATCGTTAGATAAGACAAGATCAAGATCGCACTCGATTAGCTGGCCAGGAACTACTTCTTCGAGTCCTGCATGAGCGGCAAGAATTTTCTCGGCCATAGTCATCGGGCGTGCCATGTTCTCTCCTTCTATTTTTGTCTTGTGATAAAACCATTTAAGTATATCACCGCACTATTTGTTCCATTCAACTTGAAGTCAGGTTTCCGTGTTACAACTTTGTTTCACCCGCGAACGGCCAGCCTCAGACGACCACCCGCAATTCGCCACGATATATGCGCATAAGCATGCGCGTGAAAACACATGCGAAAACACGCGAAAGCACATTGATTCTGAGCGAAAACCGCAACCATGTTTGCGCGAATATCCATAAGCAGCAAATATAGATGCGGCTTCAGCTTCCATTAACCGTCTAAAATATCCACAGACTGCCCTGAACAGGTAGAGTTCTCAGGTTTGGTATACTTGAAAAGTTATAACGGATTACGCAGATAGGTTTCTAACGCAGTGAAATTCAACTTCCGAAATCTTTTTGCCGGTTTGGTCATTATCATTGTGCTGGCGTTCGTCTTTTTACGAGGCGATCAACTCAATGAATTAGCAGCTACCATGGCACAAGGTGCCATGATTCCTTTAGTGATTGCAATCCTAACCCAGCTCTGCAAATACTTCGCACAAAGCTTCGCCTACAAGTTTTCATTCCAAGCAGTTGGCGAAACCATGAAGCCAAAACATACCCTTCCTTTAGTATTTGGCACCTTCTTTTTGAATACCGTATTCCCAAGTCTTAATCTTGCAGGCACCACACTTGTTGTTGACGACGCACGCAGGCGAGGCATTGCTCCTGGCAAAGCAACCTCTGCCGCAATCTTGATGCAAATCACCGTTGATTCCGCTTTTGCCACCATTATGGTAATTAGCTTTACCATTCTTGCTCTTACGGTTGGCTTATCTCCCCTTTGGTTACTTTTGGGATTACTGGTTATTTTGCTGGTAAGTGTTCTGATTGGCATCATGGTGCTGGGCAACAAAAATCCTGCCCTTATCATTCGCATCCTTACCCCAATAGCTAACTTCATTAACAAGGTGCTCGTGCGCTTCAACAAAAAGCCCCTAGAGCCTTGGGTAGAAAAAACCATCATGAGCTTTTCGGGAGCCGCAAAACTTATTGCCAAAAATCCGAAATCCACTGCTAAAGCATTCGGCTGTTCCATCGTTGCTAGTTGCTGCGAACTTTCAGCGTTTTGTTTAGTGGGTTTTTCCTTTGGTGTAAGCGTTCCAGAATCGCTTGTTTGTGGCTACGTGGTAGCTACCTTGTTCGCCATGATTTCTATTACCCCGCAAGGCGTTGGCGTCGTAGAAGCAGCGGTTACCGTTGCCTTTACCGCTTTTGGCGCTTCTGCCACTGCTGGTATGGCAATTGGTTTGGTATACCGCGGTATCGTATTCTGGATGCCATTCGTTATTGGCGCTATTTTGATTCAAACAACCAAAACATTCCGTCCTGATTCCAAAAAGAAGAAGGTGGAAAAAGAACCAAAAGGCAATTTCAATTACGAGCGCGAACGCGAACAAATTACCGAAGCAGCTAAAATGCAACGTGAAAAAATGAATGCTATTCGCCCTCATATTTCCTCTTCAAAACCAGAGAACTCCGCAGCAAACAAATCGTCTGAGCCAGATAATCGCGCATCCAATTCCGACACTTCCAAGTCTGGACCCGATACTTCCTCTGCCAAAGACGGATCAGATACCTTACCCGTCAAAGATGAATCAGATGCCTTCCCTGCCAAAGAAATAGAGAACGTATAAGCATTCTTTCACGCAGTAAATCAAGAATACAGAACAGATATAATTCTTCCCCAAGGAAGAAAGGACAACTATGCCTAGCTTTATTGAACACTTATCCCACACCACGCGAAGCTGTCGACGTTTTCGCGGGATTTATCCCGTTACTAAAGAACTTATGACTAAGTGGGTAGACAACGCCCGCCTGACCGCGAGCGCTGGCAACAAGCAGCCTCTTCGCTACCGCATCGTTACCGACAAGGATCAGTGCGCCGAAGTTTTTACTACCCTTTCATGGGCGGCACAGCTACCTGATTGGGACGGTCCCGTAGAAGGAGAACGTCCTTCGGGTTATATCGTTATGGCGGTAGACTCAGAAACCTTTAAAGGCGAACTTTGGCGCTTTGATGCAGGTATTGCAGCACAGACTATCATGCTTGCGTCTACTGAAGAAGGATTTGGCGGATGTATGATTTTGTCGTTCAAGCGAGTTGAATTAAAAAAGATACTTGCCATGCCTGAAGGATTAGAACCAGTTCTGGTATTAGCGCTCGGTCGCCCTATTGAAGATATCCGCTTAGTTGATGCAGAAAACGGCGATACCACCTATTATCGTGACGAAAATCAAGTTCATTACGTTCCGAAACGTAGGCTTGAAGATATTTGGTTTTAACGACTATATAAGAGCCGCTTCGGTGGCTCTTTTGTTATGC
>URMQ01000102.1 GCA_900548955.1 uncultured Eggerthella sp.
CGGCATGGTTGCTCCTTTTCTTTTACAATGCACCCTTTTTGCATTGCAACGGGCTAATTAGTCTTTAATATAGTATACACAATTTATATTTACACAATCCCTTAAAACTGTCCGCAGAAAAAGTTTTTAAACGATTATGCAACTGAACAGGATATTTAGACTAAAAAGTAAGAAGAACTATACCATTTTGCGAAAGATGTTCCAATATTTTCCATAGGTTATGGATAAAAAATAACCCCACAAAGAACATGGGGTTATTTTAGTGCTTATTTCATAGGTAATGAACTATATAACACAGGTTTATCTTCAGTTAAAAGTTAAAGCAAGGAAAGACAAGGTGTTTTCCCCGTTACTTTTTTAGGCCCCACTAATGAAAGGACTGCGACTACTTTTGCATGCTTAGTTTCAACAAAGTCAATTAACTGCTGTGCCATTTCTTCATCATAAGTATCAAGAACAATAAGTACTTTCTCATTCTTTTTTATTACCAGTGAAGCATTAAGTTCTTGTTCATTTTCTTCACAAAAACCGAAACGCATCCATGCAGAAAGAGCAACATTGTAGGCAAAATAAGAATCAGCACCTGGAAGTGATAAAACAAGTTCGGGTTTTGATTCTCTATCAACTTTTTGAAGAAGTTCTACTGCAAGTTTATTTGAAACAATAGGATCAGCCATCAAAGCACGGGAATTAATGACCAAACCTGAATCTGAAGATTCAAGAGCACCCATTTTTTCAAGCAGTACTTGTATTTCTTGTTGTTCCATACTCTATAGCTCCTTCACTATGGCCTCAAAGGCAGCAGCAGGATCTTCTTGTCCTGTAATCGGTCGACCAATAACAATATGTGATGCACCATTATCGAACGCTTCTTTCGGCGTTGAAACACGACTCTGGTCTCCAAGGTCAGAACCAGCTGGACGAACACCAGGAGTGACAATATAAGCCTCAGGGCCAAGAATATCACGAAGCATTGGCGCTTCTTGCGGCGAGGCAACAACACCGGAAAGGCCTGCTTGCTTAGCTTGGCTTGCAAGAGTTTTAACTTGATCAGGAATAGATCGTGTAACTCCAGTAAGCAATAAATCCTCAGAGCTCATACTGGTAAGAACGGTAATACCCAGTGAAATTGGCTCGACATCAACCCAACGAGCTTCAGCAAGCCCTTCTTTTGCAGCCTGCATCATCTTAATTCCGCCAACTGCATGCATAGTAATCATATCGGCACCAGCTTCAGCAGCAGCCTTTGCAGCGCCTTTAACCTGATGAGGAATGTCATGAAACTTCAAATCTAGAAAAACCTTGAAACCACGTTTTTGTAACGCAGTAATAAAGAAAGGTCCTTCTTGATAAAATAGGGTCATTCCAATTTTTACCCAGCTCGCTTTTCCTGCTAAAGAATCTGCTAACTCCAAGGCGCGAGAACGATCGCAATCAAGCGCAACGATAACACGGTCTTTTCGGGGGACTGAATTAAAATCTAGCATTCTAGGGCTCCAATCAATTGATTGACGTCGTCAATGTGGTGTTGTTCGCAATAGCGCTGAATACCCTCGATGACATCAATCGTTGCACGAGGGTTTGCAAAATTCGCCGTACCAACAGCTACTGCCGTTGCGCCCGCAAGCATAAATTCAACTGCATCAGTGCCACTTGATATACCTCCCATACCCAGTAGAGGAACCGATACCGCCTGATGAACTTGCCATACCATGCGAAGTGCAACAGGTTTAACAGCAGGACCTGATAATCCACCTACCACACGAGCAAGAATAGGTTTACGTTTATTTACATCTATCGCCATGCCTAATAACGTGTTAATTAGTGATATCGCATCAGCTCCCGCAGCTTCTACGGCACGAGCAACTTCAGTTATATCAGTAACGTTTGGCGTAAGTTTTACAATCATAGGGCGATTGGTGCGCTTACGACATTCGCTCACTACAGAAGCAGCCATAGCTGGGTCAGTTCCAAAAGTCATACCGCCACAATCAACGTTTGGGCAAGAAATATTTAATTCGTAAGCATCAACATTTTCACTTTGCTCTAATGCTTCCACTACCGCTACATATTCTTCTAAACTATGACCGGAGACATTAACAATAGTAGTAGCATTGTGTTCATGCAGCCAAGGAAGATCTCGCTGAATAAGTACTTCAACACCAGGATTTTGTAATCCAATAGAATTGAGCATTCCACTAGGAGTTTCAGCGATTCGTGGTGCATCATTTCCTGCCCAGCCATGAAGAGAAACACCCTTTGTTGTTACAGCGCCAAGAGCAGCAACATCAATAAAATCGCTATATTCACGACCAGAAGCAAAGGTTCCCGACGCAGTGGTAACAGGGTTTTTCATAGAAAGTCCGCCCAAGTTTACACTCATTTGAACAGCCATTACCAGATCACCTCCGCTGCATCAAATACAGGACCATCTATACAGGAACGCTTGCGACCATTAGTTGTTTCTACGATACATGAAAGACAAGCACCTATACCACATGCCATACGTTTCTCTAAAGAGATAAAGGTTGGAATAGATGCTTTAAGTGTCATATCTGAAACAATGTGCATCATAGGTTCAGGTCCACAACAAGCTACAAAATCATACTTGGTATTATCGATTTGTTGTGCAACAAGATCAGTACAAAAACCATGATGACCTTTAGACCCATCATCCGTTGCAATATATAAATCTTTTTCAAGTAGATTCTGGTAGCGCTGTTCAACCACTAAAGCATCTTTTGTTTGAGCACCCAAAATGAAATCTACTTCAACGCCTGCCTGAACTAGCGCTTCAGCAAACAGATATAAGGGAGCTCCTCCTACACCACCAGCTACAAGAAGAGCACGCTGAGATCCATTAGGAATGGTCCAACCGTGACCAATTGGACCCATTACATCCATGATAGCACCAGGTGTCAGGGTAGTCATATGAGCACTACCAAACCCGACAACTTGATACAGAATGACAAGTACTCTCCTGTCTTCATCGGTGAAATACACAGAAAAAGGTCTGCGCAGAATATGGCCTTCCATACCTGGAATTTGAACATGGATAAATTGACCAGGTTGAAGTTGGGCACCTATATCTTCGACTTCAATTTTCATAAGCCAAAGAGTTTCGGTGAGTGCTTCGTTAGAGCGAATAAGGCCACGACGCTCAAGAATTGTACTCATCGATCATCACCTTTCTTCCCATTGATCTAAATCTTGTAGTGCAACAATGGGGAGATTATCGCAAATTATCAATAGCAGATACAAAAGCTTGAGCACCTGCAAGAGTTGTTACATAACAAAGATTTTGTCTTACCGCCATCGTACGAAGTACGTAACCATCGGTACGCGTTTCCTGACCAAAAGGCGTATTAATCATAAGATCAATCTTGCCATCTCGAATTAACGTCAAGATATTCGGTTCAGGATCACTTACTCTTCCAATTTCTTCACAAGGAATATTTGCAGATTCCAGCGCGCGAGCGGTACCAGAAGTGCAGATAAGATTAAAGCCAATTCGAGCAAGGTCTCGTGCAAGAGGCAAGACTGCGCGCTTGTCACGATCGCACACCGAAACAAAACAAGTACCACAGCGAGGAAGTTCCATGGATACTGCAGCTTGCGTTTTTGCATACGCCGCAGGGAAGTTACTTGCGATACCCATTACTTCACCCGTAGATTTCATTTCAGGACCTAAGACCACATCAGCACCAGGGAATCGCCCAAACGGCATAACTGCTTCTTTTACGCAAAAATGCGATTGACGACGCTCATCACTAGGAAGATTAAATGATTTAAGTTTTTCACCCGCCATAATGCGAGCAGCAAGCTTAGCTAAAGGTACGCCAGTTGCTTTAGAAACAAAGGGGACCGTACGGGAAGCGCGAGGATTAGCTTCAATAACGTAGACAGTGCTGTCTTTAATAGCGAATTGGACATTGATTAAACCAACTACCCCTAAACGAAGAGCCAATTGTCGCGTGGTTGATCGAAGCTGAGAAA
This sequence comes from uncultured Eggerthella sp., assembly GCA_900548955.1. Taxonomy (GTDB): domain Bacteria; phylum Actinomycetota; class Coriobacteriia; order Coriobacteriales; family Eggerthellaceae; genus Anaerotardibacter. The sequence continues at coordinate 3,997 of URMQ01000102.1, forward strand.
CTTGAGATTCTGAAAGCGTAAAGGGAGGAATACAGCATGCAGAATCGCCCGAATGAACACCTGCTTCTTCGATATGTTCAAGAACACCGCCAATGTATACTTGCTCGCCATCACAAAGAGCATCAACGTCACATTCGATAGCGCCCTCTAAGAAGCGATCCAAATACACTGGGTGATCAGGCGTGATACGTGCAGCTTCAGCCATATATTTTTCTAGGTACTTAGCATCATAGGCAATTACCATACCTCTACCGCCAAGAACATAGGAAGGACGAACAAGAAGCGGAAAGCCAATCTTATCTGCAACACGACAAGCATCTTCAAATGAAGAAGCCATACCTGCAGCTGGATAGGTAATATGAAGCTCATCAAGGATTTCTGCAAACCTATCGCGATCTTCAGCTAAGTCAATTGCTTCAGGCTTAGTACCCATAACAACCATGCCTGAATTTTCTAAATCACGAGCCAGCTTAAGCGGTGTTTGACCGCCCAAGGTAACCACTACCCCATCTGGTTGTTCAACATCAACGATATCCATTACGTCTTCATACGTTAGTGGTTCGAAATATAAACGATCGGACGTGTCATAGTCAGTAGAAACGGTTTCAGGATTACAGTTAACCATAATGGTTTCGTATCCCGCATCATGAAGAGCGTAGCTAGCATGGACGCAACAATAATCAAATTCAATACCCTGGCCAATTCGATTAGGACCAGCACCCAGAATCATTGCACGCTTTTTAGATACAGGACGAATTTCACTTTCGCCTAATTCGTACGTTTTATAGTGATATTCCGTACGACTTTCAAATTCGGCTGCACACGTATCGACGGTCTTAAATACAGGAACTACTCCAAGTTCTTTACGACGTGCACGAACGGTATGTTCATCACTATTGGTCAAATAAGCAATTTGAACATCTGACAATCCGAAACGCTTTGCCTGAAGCAAATCCTCAGCTCTTAATTCGTCGAGTGAATAGGAAGCGAGAGTTTGTTCAACTTGAATAATGTCATAAATGCGAGATAAGAACCAACGATCGATTTTAGAAGCAATAAACACATCATCTATTGACCAGCCACGACGAAATGCTTCTGCAATATAAAAGATGCGATCTTCAGTGGGCTTTCCTACCAGCTCATCGAAGTTCTCTTCATCGAACGAGTCTTTTCCATCGGCGCCTAAACCTGCTCGGCCGTTTTCCAGAGAGCGCATAGCTTTACCGAAAGCTTCCTCAAAATTACGACCTATAGCCATAATTTCTCCAACCGCTTTCATACGCGTAGAAAGGGTCGTATCAGTACCCTTAAATTTTTCAAAAGCAAAACGCGGAACCTTTACCACACAATAGTCGATGGAAGGCTCAAAGCATGCAGGGGTTGCCTTGGTGATATCGTTAGTAATTTCATCTAAGGTGTAACCCACTGCTAATTTAGCTGCCGCTTTAGCAATAGGAAAACCAGTAGCCTTAGAAGCAAGCGCAGAAGATCGAGAAACACGTGGATTCATTTCAATGACAATCAATCTGCCATTTTCAGGGTTAACGGCAAATTGAACGTTAGATCCACCCGTCTCAACACCAATCTTTTCAAGAATAGCAAGGGATGCAACACGCATACGTTGATATTCAACATCGGATAGCGTTTGTGCAGGAGCTACCGTAATAGAGTCTCCGGTATGAACGCCCATAGGATCAAAGTTTTCGATGGAACAAATAATGATGCCGTTACCCGCTTTATCACGCATAACTTCCATCTCATATTCTTTCCAACCTTCAATGCTCTCTTCAACCAAGACTTCGGTTACTGGAGATAAATCAAGACCCTGAGAAACGATGAGCTTAAGTTCGTCTTGATCATGAGCGATACCACCACCAGCTCCGCCAAGAGTAAAGGAGGGGCGAATTACCAAAGGATATCCAAGCTTATCTGCTAACAAAAGTGCATCTTCTACCGAATATGCATAACCGCTGCGTGCAACCTCTAAGCCAATTTCTGCCATTGCCTCATTGAATTGCTTACGATCTTCACCTCGCTCGATAGCTTCAAGATCACAACCAATCATTTCAACGTTGTACTTGTCTAATACTCCAGCTTTTGCCAACTCAACAGCAGCATT
>URMQ01000103.1 GCA_900548955.1 uncultured Eggerthella sp.
AAATATTTGGAACAAGAATCTGAATGCAGAAAATCCGACCGCAACATAGCAAAGCCTAAAGAATCTGAATGTAGTGAGACAAAGCATAATGAATCTGAATACAGCGAAACAAACCGCAGCGAACCCGAGCACAGCAAAACAGCGTCAGGGCAAAACCAATTCCGCGCCACAACGCCAAACCTGCTTTACATTACAACACCAAACCAGCTTCACACTGCAACACCAACCCAGCTTTATGTCTCGATACTATGCGGACACGGAAACAATGGCGGCGACGGCTGGGTTGTAGCGGACTATTTAGCAAAAGCAGGCTACCACGTTGATTTGATTTCTTCTGTTTCCGCACAAGAGATAAAAGCGGAACCCGCCCATACCACCGCCTGCGAAATTGAGCATGGTATTAAATGCGAAATCGAGCACGAGGCAGAACGCAAGATCGCTGCTTCGCCTAAGAACAATCAAACAATTCATCTGCTTATTAATCCAACAAACGAAGAAGTAGAAGCATCCCTTTCAAAAGCAGATCTTATTATTGATGCAATTCTGGGCACAGGATTTTCAGGCGATACCGTACGTGAGCCTTTCGCTACCTGGATTGAACTTGCTAATCAACAAAAAGTACGTGAAAAAGCGCACGAAAAAATACGCGACACCGAACATCTCGCTTGCAGTACACACAATGCGCGCATTATTGCAGCGGACGTTGCCAGTGGCTTTTCGGCACAAACAGGCACAGCGGCAAAACCTTGCATCAGGGCAGACCATACGGTAACCATGATTACTTTAAAAACAGGGCTCGTTCAACCAAACGCCAAAACCTATTGCGGCACAATTCGTGTTGCTCCCTTGGCAGATTTTGACCTATAACCCCAGTTTTTCCGATTTTTGGCACCACCCTGCAGAAAAACCCCGAAAGTGAGAGATCCAAAAGCCACCGACGCGAAACAATCTCGCGAAAAATATCGTTAGTTACATGAATTTAATGCTTGATACGTTTTTTCAAAAAGAAGAGAGCCTCTTTCATCAAGAGACTCTCTCACTAACCGCATTTTTCTGCAGGGTACCCCCTTATTTTGAGAAAAAATTAGCCGCAGCGTTAGCTACGGCTATTTATTGAAGCTTATTTTACTGACAAAGCGAATGCGAGCAACGGTTGGCACAAGTATCAAAAGAACCAATCGCGCTATTCTGCTGACTGAGGCAAAAGCAGCAGAGCAATCTGAGTTGCATTCAATGCCGCACCCTTGCGAATCTGGTCTGCAACATTCCAGAAAGCAATACCATTTTCCACGGAAGGATCCTTGCGAATACGACCAACAAAGGCACCGTCAGTGCCTGCCAGCAAACCTGGCATTGGATATACGTTATTCGCAATATCATCCATTACCGTAATACCTGGAGCAACTTCAAGCGCTGCGCGTGCTTGCTCAACACTTACTGGACCTTCGAATTCAACATTAATCGATTCACCATGACAACGAAGAACAGGTACACGAACGCAGGTTGCTGCAACCTGAAGATTTTCGTCTCCCATAATCTTCTTGGTTTCAACCACCATCTTCCATTCTTCTTTCGTGGAAGCATCGTCCAGGAATACGTCGATGTGAGGAATGCAATTAAAAGCAATCTGATGAGCAAACGCATCAATCGTTAGCTCTTCCCCGTCAAGGAACTGACGAGTCTGTGCGTACAATTCGTCCATTGCCTTAGCACCAGCGCCCGATGCTGCCTGATAGGTAGAAACAACGACACGCGTAATGCGAGACAGATCATACAAAGGCTTTAAGGCTGCTACCATTTGAATAGTAGAGCAGTTTGGATTAGCGATTACTCCATTATGCCATTCAATATCCTGAGGATTTACCTCTGGCACAATCAGAGGAACATCTTCGTCCATACGGAATGCACTTGAATTATCGATCATGATGGCACCCGCATCTACCACTGCCTGGCGGAACTGCTTAGACACTCCCGCACCCGCACTGAACAAAGCTATATCAACGCCCTCGAATGCTTCTGGGGTCATTTCCTGAACAGTTAATTCCCCAGCAGGAACCTGACCGCAACCCTTAAAAGGAAGCTTCTTTCCTGCAGAACGTGCTGAAGCTAGAGCACGTACTTCACTTGCAGGGAAATCGAGATCATGAAGAACCTCGAGGAATTCATGACCAACCGCACCAGTTGCACCAGCTACTGCAACAACAGGATTGGCAGGTATTTCCTTTGTCCAGGCCATAAAAAGCTCCTTTATTCAAAACGTTTAATATAGTGGCAATCATCATCTCAGGTAACGATAAATAGCGATAGCCACGACCTAGCCTAGCAATACGCAGCGGCATCACAATCTAACCTAGCGATAGTCACAACCTAGAGCTGTTCTAATTATCGTCTAACGTCATGCTCGCCATGATGATTGGGCTCATGATACTACGCTCCACTAAAGAGCGCATAAAAACTGCCCGTTTTGCGCAAATATTTCGGGGAATAGCGTCTCACCAGGATTTTGTTAATCAAACCGAAACAAAGCGAAACATTCCGAAATCTTCTTTAAACACGCAATTCGCGCAACAAATCGCATATAAAACTCCCTTGTCATCAGCGCATTTCTCTAAAACCTACCGCGATATTTTCGCCGTCGAATTAACGTAACTGAAACAAGCATGCAACGATCAAGACACAGTGCTTCCGTAGAGTAGTACCACCTAAACAGGCGAAAAGAGGTATACATGAACAGCGAAGCAACGTGTGCAACCCCAGAACTGCGCACGCCCCCAACAAGGTGTGCAATCCCTGCAACATACACGTCCTCGGCAACGCACGCAACCCCAGCGTGCACGCCCCCAGTACCATCCACACCTCCAGGAATGTATCGCAGCTCGTTTGAGCATGATGCTTGCGGTATCGGAGCACTCGCAAACCTAAAGGGCGTGCGCTCCCACCAGATGGTCGACGATGCACTTTCCGTCCTTGTTAACTTAGAGCATCGCGGTGGAGTTGGCCTTGAACCAAATACAGGCGACGGTGCAGGCATCCTTCTTCAAATTCCCCATCGTTTCTTTCGTAAGGAAGCTCAAAAATACGGCAGCCTGTTACCCGACGAAGGCAACTACGGCGTTGCCATGCTCTTCTTACCCACTGACGAACATGGTCTTACTGAAGCCATGCGCGTCTTTGAAGATGGATGCATCTCCGAAGGTATCCCTCTGCTGTTTTGGCGCGACGTCCCTACCGACGCTCATGACCTAGATTCAGCAGCGCTCGAATGCATGCCTTCCATCAAGCAGGCATTCCTTGGTCGCCCTGCCGACTGCGAAACCACAGACGAATTTGAACGCCGCCTCTATACGTGTCGTCGCGTGATTGAAAAGCTTGCAAAGAAGACCTACAGCCTCAACGATAAAACCTTCTATGTATGCTCAATGAGTGCTCGCACCATTGTGTATAAAGGCATGCTTATTTCGACGCAGATGCGCGGCTTCTTCAAGGACCTCGATGATGCATCGTGCGAAACCGCTATTGCCCTTGTTCATTCGCGCTATTCCACTAACACTACCCCTTCGTGGGAACGCGCTCACCCCAATCGCTACATCGTTCACAACGGCGAAATAAACACCCTGCACTGCAATATCAACTGGACCCGAGCTCGCGAACCTCATCTTTATTCTCCTGTCATGGGAGACAGCCTTACCAAGGTGCTTCCCGTATTCAATGGTGAAGGATCCGACTCGGCAATGCTTGATAATATGCTGGAATTCATCGTGATGAACGGCCGCAGCTTGCCACGCGCGGTATCAATGCTGCTTCCTGAACCATGGGACAAAAACCCTGCGCTTTCCAAAAAGCGAAGCGCCTGGGGTGAATATCAGTCAATGCTCACCGAAGCATGGGAAGGCCCTGCTGCGATTGCCTTTTCCGATGGTCGCATCATGGGTGCGGTACTTGATCGCAATGGACTACGCCCCGCACGTTACTACATAACCTCTGATGATCGCCTCATTCTTTCAAGCGAAACAGGCACGCTTGATATTGATCCGTCGAAGATCTTGAACGCAGGCAGCCTTGGCCCAGGTCAGATGTTGCTTGTTGATCCAACAGAAGGCCGCGTACTGTTCGATGACGAAATCAAAGAAAGTCTCGCGAACAAAGTACCGTATTTTGACTGGATTAATGCCGAAACGCGCAAGCTTGAAAGCCTTGTTGATCAGGCAGGCGAATCGAATGACAGCTTACCTGATGGCAATCTAACGCTCAGCAAGCGACAAGCGGTGCACGGCTATTACTTTGATGATATTGAAGAAGCTATTATCCCCATGGCAGAAAAAGGAAAAGCGCCCCTCGCTTCGATGGGTACCGACACCCCTCTAGCCTGCCTGTCTGAACGTCCGCGCCGCTTCTTCCATTATTTCAACCAGCTTTTTGCGCAGGTTACCAATCCACCTATTGATGCCTTGCGCGAATCACACCTAACTTCAACACTGCTCTACATTGGCAATCACGGCAATCTTCTTGAAGATGCCCGCACCAATTGCCGCCTCATTCGCCTTGATAGCCCCATCCTTACGCAGGACGAATTCAATACGCTTGCAGAAATCGATAGGAAAGGCTTCAAGGGTACCAAGCTCTACGCTTCATATCCCGCAGGTAAAACCGCAGCAGATACTGATCCTCATGCGCTTCGCGATGCGCTCAACGCGCTGTGCGAACAGGCAGAACAGGCCATCCGCGCAGGCGTAAGTGTTCTTGCAATTTCTGATCGTGTATCTGAAGGCGAAATACCTATTCCCTCTCTTCTTGCGGTTTCGAGCATTCACAACCATCTGCTTCGTTGCGGACTGCGCACCCAAGCCGACCTAATAATTGAATGCGGCGATGCTATTACCGCGCACGATTTCGCAACACTTGTTGGTTATTCCGCATCAGGCATCTGCCCCTACCTTGCTCATGACACTATCACCTCTCTTGCTGATCGCTCTGTTCTTCCTATCAGCGCTGAAGAAGGCATTGCAAACTACAACAAAGCAATTCTTTCAGGAATCGTTTCCATCATGTCCAAGATGGGCATCTCGACCATGCAGGGCTATCATGCGGCACAGATTTTCGAAGCAGTTGGCCTATCCGAAGAGTTTATCGACACCCACTTTACGGGCACGGTAAGTCGTATCGGAGGCCTTTCAATTGACGATCTTCAGCACGAATGCGATCTGCACTACGCTGAAGCGCTTGATCAGATGCACTCTCCTGCCCCTGATCAGCTGCCAAGTTCTGGCATTACCACCTGGCGTCCGCGAGGCGAAGAGCACTTGATTACACCAGAAGTTATTTCGCTTTTGCAGCACGCCGTGCGCACCAACGATGCCGCGCTCTTTGACGAATACAGCAAAGCGGTTCACCAAGCAGGCCGCACCATCGTACTGCGCGACTTACTGGAATTTGTTCCCACGCGCCCGTCTATTCCGCTGGAAGCGGTTGAACCAGCTTCCGAAATTGTAAAGCGATTCAATACAGGCGCTATGAGCTACGGCTCCATTTCAAAAGAAGCGCATGAATGCCTTGCCATTGCTATGAATCGCTTAGGTGGTCGCTCGAATTCTGGCGAAGGTGGCGAAAACCCCGCACGCGAAACCCCACTTCCTAATGGTGACAGCAAATGCAGCGCCATCAAGCAGATTGCTTCGGGCAGATTCGGCGTAACAAGTCGCTACCTGATGAGCGCAAAAGAGCTGCAAATCAAGCTTGCTCAAGGAGCTAAGCCAGGCGAAGGTGGCCACTTGCCCAGCAGCAAAGTATGGCCTTGGATTGCACGCACTCGTCGTTCAACGCCTGGTATCGGCCTTATTTCACCTCCTCCTCATCACGATATTTATTCGATTGAGGACTTGGCAGAACTTATCTTCGACCTTAAAAACGCAAACCCCCACTCCCGTGTTTCGGTAAAGCTTGTTTCCGAAACAGGTGTTGGCACCATTGCAACTGGTGTTGCAAAAGGTGGCGCCAATAAGATTCTTATCTCTGGATCTAATGGCGGCACGGGCGCAGCACCACGCGATTCTATCCATCATGCAGGCCTACCCCTTGAAATGGGCTTGGCCGAAA
>URMQ01000104.1 GCA_900548955.1 uncultured Eggerthella sp.
CTTGCATGTGTTAAGCACGCCGCCAGCGTTCATCCTGAGCCAGGATCAAACTCTCCGTTTAAAAACAAGTAATTACTTACTTGTATGAAGTGTTTGATTATCTGGTAAAAGTCAAAGTATCCAGAGCCTTTTTGATTAGGGTAGATATCCTTGACGGGATCATTTCTAGCTTAATTTCACTTAAGTAAAAGTGTTCAATCACAGTATCCAGTTGTGAAGGTTCTTGTACTCAGAAGTTATCTTTCAAACTTCCGTTGCGCTTGCGGACTCGCCGCTCGCGCAAGGAGATAATTTACTCTTGTCCTACCCCCGTGTCAACAACTTTTTTAAACTTTTTTGAACTTTTTTAGCAAGCATGCAACCATTTGCTTCTTATCAGGTGTTTTACTTAGAAATTGCCGCTAATTATTTTGAAAGAGTTCAGTACGCTATAAACAGCAAACTAGCCCCAAGCGTTAATACTTAGAATTACAAAACCAGCCCCAAGCTGTAGTGCTTGGGGCTGGTTAATCGTTTCGCTAGGCTTATGCTTGCTTATAGTTCGTATTGGTTTAATAGCTTAATAGTTTAATACCTCACTATCACTGTCTAGCGTACGTTACCAACGAATACAAAAGGGCTTGTGTCAAGCTTACTAAATTGTCGTAGTAACCGCCTTCTGCTTCTTTTCGTATAGCCTCATGGAATTTCCCTATCCACGAAAGAGGATGTATCTGAATGAATTCAATGTCGCTCGCTGTAATCCCTTCCGCACATCCTTTGTCTGCATCGGACTCTTTGCCTGTAGCAAGATTGCTGGACTCTTCCAATGAAGATACAACACTTGAGCAAAGAGCGGATATATAAAGAAGTTCTATGCCAATGTGATCGTCGTATTGATTATTTTTGTTTAATACTTGCAGCCCCAATTCTCGCAGAGCTTTACGCATTTCCAGCGTTGCATTACCAAAACCAGACGTTACTTCTTTATCTCTATAGAAGGTTTCCCACGGCGCTGCAGCAGGAGACGGCGGACCCACAAATAAGTGAGTGAACTCCACCGAAACTGCCGTAACAGGATCAATTCCTACGACCGTATCCTCCAGAAAAAACTGCGCATCTCTCATAGACGCCTGTGCTCTGGGCAATCCTTCGGCACCAGATGCACCCTGCGCGTTTAACAATCCCTGCATATCAGATCCCTGCACATTGATGCTTAAGCCATCTGGATTTAACGCTTGTGCATAGTGAGCAAGATTATCTAGCGCACACCTTACCTCTTTGTCGCAAAAATCAGGAAAAGCCATCCAGAATTCTGCTCGCAATCCCACATCTAGCGTTTGACTCATTGGAGACAGCAACGAGTTACCTAAAAAAGCAAACGCTTCAGCATAAGCAGCATAGATATTCGCTTTCACCGTTTCAGAATGGTCTGTATCTGTATGAGTCACTGTTTCGGCCTACTTCTTTGTAACAAACACTTTCATAAGCACGATCAAAGCAAGAGCCACCAGAGCGCTTACTCCAACAAAAATAAGAAGTTCGATAGGAGATACCATATAGGCTCCCTGCACTACCCACATGCTTCCTACTCCGCCGGTTGCGGCAGAGGGACCACCCAAGGTAACACCAAGCGCCCCTTCAACATTTGGGGTAATAAAGCTTGTAAGCAACAGCCACATACGCTTACAAAATACGCCCACAATAACAAGTACTGCAGACACTAAAACAAGTGTGGTGTTTTCGCGATTCTTGGCAAATACCAACACTAAGAATGGAATAAGCAAACCAGCAATTATTTCAAACCAGAAAAAGGGAGCGGTTGCGCCTGTTGACATATGAGAAAGCGCTACGGATTCATGTCCACCAGGATATGCCATGGTTAAAATCTCGCAACCAATAAGGAATGCATCAATAGCAATAAAGGCAGCCAATAGTCCTGCTATCTTTGTAAAAGTTTCTTTAGCAATGCTAAAAATACTGGCTTTTTCTAGCGCAACAAGCGCAATCAAAATAAGAGACAAACCAGAATCACATGCAGAAGCAATAAAGATAGGCGCCATAATTGCCGAATACCACGCACGTGCTTCCTGTAATCCAAAGATCCAAGCATCAACGCAAAGCACCAATACCGCTACAGGCAATGCCACTCGCGCCACTTTACGAACGCCATCTCCGTTGCCTTTCACCATGAAAACCAGAAATACTACATTCACAATGATGAAAAGCGTGATGCCGCACATATCCCACAAAAGCGGGCTAGCAAAGTTAGGGCCAGTCAGCATGCGCCATACACGAGACAAACCGCCAAGGTCAATCAGAATAGAAATACCACCCGCACAAATACATACCAGCGCAATAATAAGAGCAGGAAGCGTTATCCCTTTGAGCCACTCAACATTAAAAACGTGAGCAGCTGAAGCCACAATCATAGCGCCGGCAGAAAGTCCCACAAAAAACATGAACATAGCGATATACATGCCCCACGAAGTGGCATTATTCATACCCGTAACGCCAAGGCCAGCTACGAGCTGATAAATCCAAGCAGCAATGCCCACCAAAGCAAGTACAGCAAGTACCGCCATTAAACCTTTTGTTTTTGAAGAAGACTGCACAATGGAGTCTTTAACGTTAGTTACAAATTGCATGATAAAGACCTCCTACTGCAGATAAAACACTTGAGGATCAGTTCCCTGGTCTTCAAGCAAAATACGAACATTGCTTTCACGACGAAGCTTCGAAATTTCCGAATTAGGATCGTCCAAATCGCCATACACACGAGCACGCGCAGGGCAACATTCGACACACATTGGCTGAGCTTCACCGCGGTCTATACGCTCTTTGCAAAGCGTGCATTTTTCCATTACACCCGCAGGACGCGAAGGTACATCGCGATCACCATAGTCAAACCCTGTTGAACGCTCAGGGTCATTCCAGTTAAACGCACGAGCGTTGTAAGGACATGCAGCCATGCACATGCGACATCCAATGCACTTATCGTAATCAATTTCTACTCTGCCCTTTTCATCCTTATAGGTAGCCCCTGTTGGACATACCTTCAGGCAGGCGGGATTTTCACAATGCTGACAAGCCACTGGCAAATACGTACGACTTAAATTTGGATACGTACCTTGAGCACCATCCATTACATCACAATCTTCAGTAAGAATACGATTCCACAACATGCCGTCGGGAACATTGTTGCTCATCTTGCATGCATTAGCGCAAGTATGACAGCCAACACAGCGATCGAGCTTGATTGCTATAGCTAATTTAGTCATGATTCACCCCTCTTAAGCTTTTTCAATCTGAACAAGGGTGTCAGAGAAAGGAGTAACCGGGCCACACATCAATTCGTATCCACGCTCTAACGTCGTGTCATTAGTAACCGATTGCATATTGCCTTCAATAGTGAAATCACCCATGGCCAGTTCATACATTCGTGCACATCCTGGACGAATAGATTCATTGCCGTTGACATATACCTTGAATTCTCCGCGATCATTAAATACGCGAACGGCATCGCCCGTTTTAAGTCCACGAGATTCAAGTTCTTGCGGATTCACTTCGATGGTAGGACGATAGTATTGTTTGATCCATTCAGCATTTTGGAACTGGTTGTGAATCTGGAAACGCGTACGTACATTCGATAGCTGCAGCGGATACGTTGAGCGAATATCATCTGAAGCAATTTCTACAGGAGCCTCCCATTGAGGAAGAGCCTGATTGAAATCCACGAGCGAATCGTAGTACACCCCCATACGACCAGAATCAGTAACGAAAGCATAGTCTTCTAAAACGCGCCTGCATTCTTGTGCGGCTTCAATTGGCCAAACACCTTGATTGTCTGCAATCTGCTCAACCGTAAGCGTATTGATAGCAGGGTCTTCCGAAGTAGAAAGAATGGCATCGACGCGTTGCTTTGAGGTTGCTGGCAAAGCATTTTCAAAACCAAGTCGCTTTGCTAATTCACGCTGGATCCACAGTTCGGTCTTTGCTTCAAACAGGGGATCTACTATTTTTTCTTGCAAAAGAATCTGATTATAGCCGTTTTTGATATTGCCAAAATCTTCATCGCATTCAAAACGCGTGGTGCAAGGCAGCACATAATCTGCCCACTTGCAACCTTCGGTAAAGTAAGGGTCAATCGAAACAATAAGATCAAGCGATTTTGCCCATTCGTTCGTGACGTTCATATTGCCATAGTGCTGACATAAGTCGTCACCTGCAGCAATGAGTACATGCGCGTTGCTTTCTTTGGTACGCATGTCATAGCTTGCCATTTCGTTTTCAGCGGCAACCATATCTTCAGGAAGCGCCCATTCACCTAAAGCAGCTGTATGGCAGTTATACGTACCACCAACATAAACACCAACGCCTGTGCCAGGTTTGCCAATATTACCTGTCAATGCAACCAATACCGCAGCAGCATGACCTGCAATATCTGCATTCGCAATCTTGTCATTGCCGCCCCAGCCGAGAGCAAGCGAAGAGGGTCCCTCTGCATATAATTCTGCAAGTTCGATAATTTTCTCTGCAGGAATTCCCGTAATTTCTGCTGCCCAATCGGGAGAATAGTCCTTCATAGAATCCTGCAAGAGATCATATACCGTGCGAGCTTGTGCACCGCGGAATGTTGTAGTTCCCGACAAAGCAGGATTGATGGTTTCTTGATAAGGCACCGCACGACCAGAAGCAGCATCAATTACATAGAACGGATCCGCACTTCCGTCTTCTGGCGCTTCAACGCCTTCTTCATCGGTAACCATTCGAGGTTCATGATCGCGAATAATCTTGCCTGTAGCTACATCTACCAAGAACGGATAAGACGTATGCTGCTTCATGAAGTCTTCGTCAATCAAACCATTGTTCATAATGTGGGAGATCATGCCGAAATACAGCGCAGCGTCGGTACCTGGCTCAATAGGAATCCACTCATCAGACTTACTTGCCGTGGTTGAATAATGCGGATCAACCGTAACCATCTTGGCACCTGCATCTTTTGCTTCAAAGAACAGACGAACCTGCGGCAATGTGGACTCACAGAAATTTGAACCTACCGTAAGAACAAGCTTGGAGTTTACCCAGTCGCGTGCTTCTGGTGTTGACATAGCATAGCCACCGCCAAGACCAATCGAAGGGTCAAGCCCATTACCATAACCTACGTCAATGCCCGTATTACCACGTCCTTGTGCACCAAGCATTGCTTGCAAGAACGCACAATCGGTTTCGCTTGATGTGGTAACAACCACGGAATTCTTGCCATAGGTATCTTGAGATTCTTTAATTTTGTTGGCAATATCGTCGAGTGCCTCTTCCCAGCTGACTTGTTCGAACTGGTTAGTGCCTCGATCACCCACGCGCTTAAGTGGAGCCTGAATGCGCCCTTCACCATAAATATGCTGAACTTCAGAAATTCCCTTTAAGCAAATGGTCTTCAACCTATCCATAGCGCAGGCATCATTTGGTTGAATCATTACCAAACGACCATCACGCACGGTACATTTCAAAGGACACATACCACCACAGTGAGCTTGATGATAGGTGTAGGCGAAATGTTCATCTACTGTTTCAGTAGCCGAAGCTTTACTAAGCCATCCACTAGTAGAGGTCATGCTACCCAGACCAAGGCCAAGCACACCAAGAGCTCCCGCTCCTTTTATAAACCCACGACGAGATATACCGCCATGAGAAGTGTCTGTGCGAGACATTATTCCTCCTCGAAGTATGTAATTAGTTAGAAATACCTGTACCTTTGGCAGCACTCAAAAGTTTCTTGGAGATGGGCATCATAGAAATTACCCTTGAGCAAATGATTGATTCCCCTTCTGCTGCCATAATTAAACAATAAGCACCCCATCACTGTTCATTGTGCCTGCGACTAAGATGGAGTGCAATTTATATGATTATTCTTGTTAGAGAATAATTTAAATTCAATTTTTATGACCTGGGGTTATTCGACATTATTAAATTTTATTTACTAAAAACTATTCCAAATAACCCCAGATAGCGACGCTACCGATAGAAGCGAGGACAGGTAACTCCTATCTGTAGTTCGTTTTGAATACCGCGCAAGCTTTCCTGGGTCAATAGAGCCAGACCCTTATAA
>URMQ01000105.1 GCA_900548955.1 uncultured Eggerthella sp.
TGTTGGTTTTATTCAGAAACTTCCTACTACGCTCGTAGAAGCGTTCAAATCCACACTTGATGAGATTAATGGTGCTGATTTAATTTTACATGTAGTAGACGCGTCAGACCCTCAACATGCACGACAAATTGATACGGTAAACATAGTTCTTGAACAAATTGGTGCTCACGAGATTGGTCGTATTGAAGTGTTTAATAAAAAAGACCTTCTAGGTGATTTACAGCATCAAGCTTTAGCTACACGGTTTCCCCATGCAGTTTTCACTTCTACCAAAACAGGGGAAGGACTAAACGAATTAATTCACCGAATTGGTGTTGTTGCTTCTGCGCAAGATGAATTACTCGAAGTACTTATTCCTTTTAGTAGGGGAGATGTTGTTTCCTACGCTCACCAACGCTGCACAATATTGTCAGAAAATTACGAAGAGCAGGGTACACGCCTAGTTTTACGAGCTGGAAAACAGGCTCTTTCTCGATTACGTGAGTTTAAAGCTTAGAGTTTGGACTCTGCATCTACTTCAAAATACCCATACTTAATACACCTTGCGTAGTACCGCTACTACCTTTCCAACTATGGCGCAATCTTTCGTGATAATAGGTTCCATAGAAGAATTTTCAGGTTGAAGACGAATGTGGTCTGCCTCTTTATAAAAACGCTTAACCGTAGCTCCATCTTCAATAAGAGCAACTACAATTTCACCATTATTAGCAACATTTTGCTGTTTTACTACCACATAGTCGCCATCATTAATACCAACTTCAATCATAGAATCACCATGAACGGACAAAATAAATGAAGCTGAATCACCCACCAATTCAGTGGGAAGTGTCATGGTGGTTTCAATATTCTGTTCCGCCAAAATAGGTTCACCTGCTGCAACGTTTCCAACTAGTGGTAGAGATAAGGTGTTTTCATACGCATCAGAACCGTAAGAAAGCAATGACTCATCACTATGTGCAAGCGCAATTGAACGCGATTTAAGTGGATCACGAACAATGTATCCTTTTTCTTCAAGCGTTTTTAAATGAACATGAACCGTAGAAGGGGAGGAAAGGTTTACCGCTTCAGCAATCTCACGAACAGTAGGTCCAAAACCTTTTTCATGAATATACGATTCGATGAATTCATATACACACCTTTGGCGCTTAGTAAGAGGAGCGTCCATGATAATTCCTTTCCAAATACGAACTTTTGTTCGCTTTTATATTGACAAGAACATATGTTCGAATTACAGTATACACGAACAAAGGTTCCATGCCAACAAGGAGGACTGTCATGGGAAATAGCACATTAAACTTTCGCGTAGACGGCAGCGTGGCTCTTAAGCCTGAATATACAAACCAACAATCAACCCCAATTATTTCTATAGAAAATGTACGAGTTCGTCCGCAAAACACTTCAAAAGCTAATTCTTCTCGTAAAACAAATGTAACCATCGAAGCTAACCCATATCAGCTTCAAAGCAATCAAGCACAATTGAATTCACCGGGCGCGCGTTTATATAAGCGCATCTCTAATGATCCTTTGTTAGGTTCAATTCCTTATGCATCGAGGCGTAGTCAAACGCTTTCTAAAACAGATCAACGCATTTTTATGAAGTGCTCCATCCTTATAACTTTGTTTGCTTTAGCAGTAATTCTTATCGGAGCATAAGGTAATACCACAATATCTTGTATACTTTGCATGAGTAATACTTTATAAGGAGATCTCATGCGTTGTCCATCTTGTGGCTACCAAGAATCAAAAGTAGTAGATTCACGCCCCGTAGAAGAGGGATCATCAATTCGCCGCAGGAGAGAATGTCTCTCTTGTGGCGCTCGTTTTACTACGTACGAGCGAACAGAAAATAGCCCATTGTTGATAATTAAATCTGACGGATCCTCAGAAGCTTACAACAGAGATAAGCTCTTTCGTGGTTTGCTTATAGCCTGTGCTAAACGACCTGTTTCTCCGGAACAAATTTATCAACTTATAGATAACATCGAAGCTGATTTGCGTAGTGAGTCAACTAGAGAAATAGCCTCTAAGGCTTTAGGAGATATGGCACTAGAACGTCTAGCAGATGTAGATGAAGTTGCCTACATTCGTTTTGCTAGTGTATATAAAGACTTTCAAAATATCGACGAATTTAAAGAAGCACTGAAAGGTTTTAATTAATGACTACTCAACCAGAAATTCATAGAATTCCAACTAAACGACTGCACAAGGATGCAATTATTCCTAAAAATGCTTATTTAGGTGATGCGGGCTATGATTTATGTGCCACAGAAAGCATTACATTAAAACCATTTGAACGCGCATTAATTCCAACGGGTTTAGCTATTGAAATTCCATTAGGTTTTGCTGGCTTTGTAGTTCCACGAAGCGGTTTAGCTATTAAACAAGGATTGTCTATAGTAAATGCACCGGGATTAATTGACAGTAATTATCGTGGCGAATTAAAAGTTATTGCGATTAACCTCGATCCACAAGAGCCAATAACTATTAATGTTGGTGACCGAATTGCTCAGTTAGTAATTATGAAAGTCGAATCACTACATTTTCAAGAAGTAGCTGAATTACAAGAGAGCGATCGTGGTACTGGCGGTTTTGGATCAAGTGGTGTAACGACCAACTAATTTCTATGTATTACTAGTCATCTTACTTAAAGATCGGGCGTTAGAAAGGCTCTCAGAGCCTCGTTTTTAAGGCGGTTTTGATATAGAGCAAGATAGCTTAAGAGCCACAATCACATTCTTGTAACGCTTAAGCTACTTCAGATGAGAACTAAGGTTCATCGTTTAATCCTGTCACAAAGCATTATTACTTTAACACTAAGTGTTGATAATATATGTTATGTAAACTTATAAATTAGTTTTCCTTAACTGCTATTTAGGTGCTAAGATCTTCTCTTGTGTGTAACCTATTTTTTACCTCTGTATAAGACAAGGAGTCCTCATGATTAAGACCGAGCCAGATCCGTATTGCAAAGGCGATCGCTTTGCTGCTAAAAACGGTATGGTTGTTACCGAATTAGGTGAAAATTTTGCTAAAGCTCAAATGACCATTGATGAATCTTTCCTCAATGGTCTTGATATCCCAATGGGCGGCGTATATTTTACCTTAGGTGACTTCACCTTCGGTGCTGCCAACCAATACATTACTAACGGCGTAGTAACTCTTGATGCTTCCATCGATTTTATCGCTTCAGCAAAACTTGGTGATACCGTCACTGCTACGTGCACCCAGGTTTCACGCGCACGTAAAATCGTTCGTAATGTAATTGAAATGCATGACCAAGACGGCAAACTCCTTTGCATCATGCGTTGTACTGGCTATCGTAAAGAAACCTGGAATTAATTGTTTTTGAAAGGATAGGTGTTATGCCAACCCCCCAGCATCGCCCTACCATACAAAAGCCAAAGAACACGTATACTACGCTAAGTCCTTCCTTGGCTTTTCAACTTGCAGGTCCTCATACTTGGGTTGCGGCGGTCACACCTATCCTTTTAGCCTATACCTACACTGGCATTACCTATTCTGGTAATATTAATTTCTTTTTGGCACTCATTCTTCTAATTATCAGTGTTGCCATGCAATCAGCAGTCAATGTATTGAATGATTACTTTGATTTCAAAAAAGGAACCGATTCACTTGAAAACTCATCCGAAGATGCTTTTGATGCGGTATTGGTTTACCACAATATCAACCCCAAAACGGTGCTTATATATGCAATAGCACTTTTAGTAGTTGCAGGTGCGTTGGGTATCTATTTGGTAATAATTACCGGTTGGCCTTTGTTAGTTATTGGTTTACTAGGAGCACTTGCTGTTGTTTTGTATTCTGCCGGCAGAACGCCTATTTCTTATTTACCTATAGGTGAATTCGTGAGCGGAATTGTAATGGGTGGGCTCATTGCCCTTGCAAGTTGCTATGTTCTATCAGGTATTTTAGATCTCCGTGTTTTACTTATATCACTTCCTTGCATAGTTGGTATTGGTATGATTTTGTTCACTAACAATACCTGTGATATCGAAAAAGATATCCTCGCACACCGCAAAACACTTTCGGTAGTTTTAGGGCGTCAAACTGCGATGAGAACATATCGCGCGACCATAGTATTTTGGCTCCTTATTATCATCGCAATAGTTGGCATATTCTATGCTCCCGGTATGCCTTTTATACTTTTATTAGTTCTTGCTGCCTTTCCAACTTTGCGAGCAATTTTAGCAAACCCGCTCAATCAAAAATCACGCGACGGAGCAATGGCTCAAATCATTACTTTGAATATTCTCTTTATTGCGTTTTACTGCATAGCTCTTCTTGCAAGCACCTGCATTATCTGGATATAAAGATCTGCCAAACTATAAGAACTTAACTAATCGAACAATCAAAAAACTCGATAGTTTCCTTTCCTTTCAAGGCATCTAGCCTTGCCTCTTTTACTAAATCATCAAGGGTAGATGGCTGCTCATCAGATACTATGCCGCAAGAATATGCTAGTTTCCCCCAAAATTCCTCAGCTGAAAATCCTGGCTTAGTTCTAAAGTATTCAATACTGATATCACCTGCACGCTTAGAAAGACGTCTCCCCTTTTTATCTACCATTAAAGGTAAATGACCATAGTCAACATGAGGTAAATGTAGGCAATCTTGAAGGAATTGCTGACGTGGGGCTGAAGTAAGTAAATCAAGTCCTCTCACAACTGAGGTAACGCCCATAGCTGCATCATCAATTACCACTGCAAGTTGGTAGGCAAATACATCATCGCTCCTACGGACAACGAAATCTCCAGACATAACAGACAGATCAAACGAACACTGACCCTGAAAAAGATCATCAAAGCAAAAGAGCGCAGAAGGAACCTTTATCCTATAAGAAGGACTTTTTAAAGATGATCGTTTAACCAGATCATCGTGTGAAAGATTCCTGCAAGTACCCGGATAAATTATCTCTTCCCCTTGATGTGGAGCCGAAGCAGCATGAATATCGGCGCGTGAACAAAAGCATTGATACAACCTATCATCATGCTGTAAAAGGGAAAAAGCTTCTTCATAAGCATCAAGTCGCTTACTTTGATAAACAACTTCCCCATCCCATGAAAAGCCTAACCACTCAAAGTCTTTAAACAGCGAATCTATAAATTGAGATTTACAGCGAGCAGTATCAATATCTTCAACACGCATTCGCATAGAACCGTTACGCTGGCGTACTTGTAGATAAGCGATGAGGAATGAAAAAGCATTTCCTACATGAAGTTTTCCCGAAGGTGTAGGAGCGAATCTCCCAACAGGATTCCGTGCCCTATTTTCGGTGATCAATGACATGTTTGGTTTTACCCATAGACCGCTCAATTCCGCCAGGCTCAATCAATTGAACCTCAGAAGAAACAAGCATAGTTTCCTTAAGGGTTTGTGCAATATGCTTACGGAAAGAGTTCATTTCATCATAGGAATCACTAAATGCAGAAGGCTCAACTTCTACCAAAATTTTCATGCGATCAAGGCCGCTATCGTTATCCACCTCAATACGATAAAACGGAGTAACACCTTTAATACCAGAAAGAATATCTTCTACCTGTGAAGGAAATACATTTGTTCCACGAATAATAAGCATATCGTCACTGCGTTTGCGAACCTTCTTCATACGTGCATGGGTGCGACCGCATTCGCAGGGTTCGGTTACAACATAGGTTAAATCGTGCGTACGATAACGAAGAACAGGGATTGCCTGCTTATCAAGAGGTGTTAAAACAAGTTACCCTTCTACCCCTTCAGGTACTGGTTCACCAGTTTCTGGATCAACTACCTCCCATAAGAAGTGATCTTCTGCGATATGTTGCATATCACGAACCGATAAGCACTCCCCAGCAACACCAGGACCCATAACTTCAGTAAGACCGTAATTATCGGTGCAGGTAATATGCATACGTTTTTCAATTTCTTCCTTCATCTTAGGTGGACAAGGCTCGCCACCAAAGAGACCAACCCTAAGTGTTGAATGCTCCCAATCAA
>URMQ01000106.1 GCA_900548955.1 uncultured Eggerthella sp.
GGTACGTACACCCTTACTATTAAAGCGACACCTGTTTTGGAGGATGGGACCTTATTTAAGATACCTGGTCCGCAGGTAGTGGAGCTTGAAGGCGACGATATTCAGAGTACTTTTGATCTTGAAAAGCTCAATTTAGAAACAGCGAGTGCCGAAGAAGTGGAAAAGGCAACTAAGGCAGCCGAAGAAGCTGCAAAAGCAACTGGCAATGAAGAGGCACTAGCTAAGGCTACGAACGCAACCAAGAAGGCAACTGAGAAAGCAGCATCAACTTCTCAGGGTTCAAGCAACAATGGGGGCGGCACCAGTGGTGGATCCTCTTCTGGTGGTAGCAGCTCTAGTGGCTCTAATGGTAGCAATTCTGATGGTAGCAGTTCTGGTGGTAGCAGTACTGGTTGTGCTCATAATTGGGTTGATCAGACGCAATACTACAATAAGCCAGTCTACGAAGAGCACTACAAGTGTTCTTGTGGAACAACATTTGATAGTTACGGTGCACTTAGCAACCATTTAGATTCACTCGGTTTTGGCGAGGATCATTCATATGCGCCTGTTCAAGTACAGGTTGGAACTGAGCGTGTTCCAGTTCCTGGAACTCAATTCGAAAAATGCAGCAAGTGCGGTGCTACGCGATAGGATTTAAGTAGTTGTGTATGAAATATACACATACACAACTTTAATACACATTTTCTGGGAGGGCTAATGCCCTCCCAGTAAGGCACTTTGACAAAAGAAAAAGGAGTCAACGATGGCTGTACCTCAACTGACCAATGAAGATCGAAGGCGCGCGTTACGTATTGCTATTGAAGCAAGAGAAAAGCGAGCCGAAGCTAAAGCGAAATTAGCACAAGGCGAATTGTCTCTAGAGGATCTGCTTGCGACTGATGATCCTGCGCTACTTCGTATGAAAATATCTGACCTTCTTTGTGCCTATACACGCATTGGTGAAGCACGTGCGGCAAAGATAATGAAGGCATGCAACATTGCTCAATCTCGCCGCATTAAAGGATTGGGCAGTTTTGGAGCAGTGACAAACTGACTGGTAGTCAAAAATGGTTGAGACTCTATAGGCTTTATGGAGTTAGAGGAATTATGACTAAAAAAGAAAAAATGAAGCTGGCTTCTATAAGACAAAAGAAGGGTATCACGACGAACTAACAAAAAACTCTAAAAAAGTCCTAAGCCTCAAGTGTCGTAAAACCCAAAAGTAGATAGTTTAGGTTTCTGTTTAAAGTTCCTAGGATGAAGGGTGTAACATGTTGCTTGCACACGGCGCCAATCCTTCTGTTAAGGATGCGGAGGGAAGAACACCGTGGAACAATTACACGGCGTTGGTTGAACGTTTTGTAGAAAATGGCGATTTAAGTAGCGAGGAAGCCGCTCAGATTCTTGAAAATCGTAAGGACATCTTGAATGAGTAAGCAAAAAATAAACACTCATGAAAAAGCATGCCAAAAAGAAATTACAAGCTTCTTTTAATTCCGTATCCTTACTGTGGGGTAACGGGAACTCTGAGGGTTATAGGAAAAATAATCCTAAGCCCCTTCCATAGTGAATCGTAAAATACCTGAGTGTAGATTCGCTCCTGTCTTTATGAGACTTATTCAACTGAATAGGAAAAGGGTAGAAGTTCTTTTGGGTGGGTATATTTTTGGTAGAATCTGAAAAGGTGCCAGGTAAAGAGAGGGGTTAGCGTGGCTAAACTTTGCAAAAGTGGAAGATTTGCTATTTTGCGCGAAGCCCCGAATGAATCAATAGATCGTTTCCCTGTAGGCACCTTAGGAATCTTAGAAATCTGGGAATCGGAACGCAGGTATCCAGGCAAGCAAGGTGCTGTGTTCTATTATCCAATGGTTTTAGAGAATGCAAGAGGAATGGTTACTCAGCGCTATCTAAAAACCAGCCTTACGTATGAGGTAACAGAATACGGTCGAGAAGTAGTGTTTATGCGAGCTAACAGACGCTATGTATTTGAAATTACAGGCGAAACTCCTATTAGGGATTTCGTCTTATAAGCACTTGAATTTCTTTATTAATTGCCTCAAGCAACAGTAGTGCTATAGCAGCTATGTAGTAAAGTAAGTGCGATCAGGCATAATGGGTCTGATGTCAATTGCTGGTAATTTGAGGTTGTTATTGCATGAATATAGCCAAAACCATTATTCAGAATATCGAATGGGAAATATATAAGCGTAAAAAGCGTAAGAAGCTTGAAATCAAGGAACCTTCAATTATTGCTTCAAATTGCGTGGGAACTTTTATTTATTCCGACATGAACTTACGTTGGTGTTCTCCCACAGTAAACCTCATGATAGAGATGCCTGATTTTGTTAAGTTCGTTGAAAGGCTCGATTGGTATTTAGAACAAAACATTACCTTTATCGATGATCCAGATCATGACTATCCAGTGGGAATGTTAGGCGATATCAAGCTATTTTTTGTCCATTACAAGACGCCCGAAGAAGCACTTGAAAAGTGGGAAACACGTAAAAGAAGAATAGATCCAGATAATTTATACATTATTGGATGCGAAAAAGATGGATGTACTTATGAAACCATTCAACGTTTCGATAAGCTTCCCTATAAAAATAAAGCGATTTTAACTAAGCAGGAATATCCCGAATTCAGTTCGGCATGGTATTTGCCTGGGTTTGAAGATTGCGAAGCTTTAGGCACGGTAACTAATTTCAAAGATCAGTTCGCAAAACGTCGTTATATGGACGATTTTGACTACATCACGTTTTTGAACAATGGTGTAAACAAGTAACTCAGGCGCAAGTGGTTGATATAGGAATTATTCCTCACAACCAATTGCTCGCGCATAGTTAGTTTCGTGCATACTAAGCAAATGTTTCATGAGTAAAGAGCTATGTTCTGGTGCGGCACTGTGATTCTGGTGCGACGTAACGAATTTAAGTATCAGTTTTTAATGTGACGCAGTAACTTTGCTTAGTAACTTCGATTCTCCGCGGGAGAGATACAAAAACGGGGTATCGCATAAAGCCAAGAAAATTTCGATTGCGCAAGTGGAAAGAGCAATTGCAAGAATCTGTTCCATAGAGTAAATGCCACCAAATGCCAAAAGGACAAACAAGAAATTCTCAATGCAATTGCAAGTAATGGTGGTTACGTTGTTGCGCAGCCACAGATATTTACCGTTAGTGAGTTCGCGAATTTTTGCATAAAGCGAAACGTTAAGCCAATTCGCCAAAATGCACATCGCAACAGAAGCAATACTGGTACGAAGGTTAAGGGTGAAAAGAAGCGCCATTGCTTCTTGGGAAATATCAGAAGTACTTGGGGTATAGAGCAAGCTGATCTGAGTGCAAACCATAAAAACGAGCACGCCTGCAAGTCCAACAAGGATCCCTTTATGGGCCGCTTGTCTACCATAATTTTCATTAAGCATGTCGCCCGCAAGGAAAGTGGAGGCAAACATAATGTTGCCTAGCGTGGCTTCAATTCCGAACAAATCTATGGTTTTCACAACGGTTAAATTAGCCAAGATCATGGCTATAGCAATCCAGGCTATAAGGCCAGCTTTACCAAATATTTTCTTGGCAGCAACAACACACCCGAAGGTTAAAACAATCTCTATGAAGAAAAGTAGTTCATTCATGAGTTGCTCCTAGTTTTGTGCGGGAAGGATTGCGAACCGAAAAGTGAAACTTCGTTGGGTTGTGGTGTCCTTATCTAATATTGTTGCTAATAAAATTTAGGGTGAATTCAAAGGTACATTGTCTTGGTTTTGGGTTAATTGAAAGTAGATCAATGCTGGCAAAACCATACTTACTTTTTTATCACCGTATAAGTGTAGTATGACACAAAATGAACAAAAAGGGGAATATTGTTCTACAAGTGTTGACTGAATTTATTTGCCCAGTTCAGCATTATTAAAAACAAGACCGTTTAATTTCTTGAATACTCCAATAGCATCGTTTTTAGAAACTTCTTCGCTTCTATTGAAATACTGGGCTGCTTCTACGCAAGTATTGCCAAGAGTAACAGCTTCTTCATTGGACAGAATGCCGCCTTCAGATAGGGTGGTGACCATCTCTTCAATATCAACCAAGCAGTTCCAAAGGGCAATATTTCCTTTACTTTCAGGGTTTTCGGTCATCATCCAACGCGCTTCATTGCTCAGTGCTTCAAGATCGGTTAAGACTTCGTTTGCAGCTTGTATGATTGCTGGGTCGTTTTCCTTAAAGGTAATTGCGGTGGATTTTTTTCCTGCCATGAATTGCCCCTTTATCTATCTTGTTTCTATCCTTTGTAAAGAATGAAGTAATTACCATCTGTATTACGTATGTTCTTTTGTTTTAATTCAGGTCAAAGATTACCAGATGTAATCAAAGGTAGGTATTAGGGCGCCAAAGTTTGGTGTGGAGAATGTTGCTGCACGCCAAATCTCTACAACAAGTCTTTTGCGTGACCCGTTACCGAGATGTTTGATTATAGTGAGCCTTTCTGTTCTTTTTTTTCGTGAAAAGTGCGTAGACTAAAGTTTTATTGACCTAAAGAAGTAAGGCGGAAAACAGCATGAATCGAATTACCGAACGAACGGATAATGAGGAAATTCTTCTTTCTTGCGAACAAAACCAGGCACTTAAAAAACTGGCTAGTTATGAAGATGTTCATGAAGCTGTGCTTAAAGAATACGACCGTGTGAGCGATCAAATAAATCAGGCAAAGGCGCAGGGAAGAATGCGCGGAGTAACTGCCAATCAGCTTATTGCGCAAAAAATGTCGCTACAAAACGTACTTTCGTACTTTAAGCGCTTTGGAGTAGATGATTAAATTAGCCTAGTATTGCAAGGGGCAGTATTCCGCAGAGTAATAGCGTGAAAAAGATTGCAGCAACAAGACGTTTGGCTTCAATGGAAACAGAAGCGAAGCGGTTAACCAGTGCGATCTTGTTCTGGCGTGAGGCCATTTCGGCTACCTCCTAGTGTTGAAAAGCAAACAAAATTTAATCCTTTTTTCTGGTGTTTGCAATAAGAATTTCTTAAATGATGTAATTCTTTCTTTATAGGCTGTATTCCTTTTGCAAATAGATCATTCTTAATTGTTGCTGCGCCGTTTACATTTTCTGGATATCTTGGTGCTAGACTGACAAAAACCCATGCGAGGATAATCCTTTGTTGGAGGCGGTTAAGTATGAATGTAGTCTTAAAACTGCTTGGTGGCATTGCTGCTCTTTTGGCGATGTTTGCCTGCGCGATAGTTTTGTTTACTTTTACCCCGCTTTCTTCAACGCCTCTAGGTCAATCAATGCAAGATATGCTTGGATCTGGAACTAATGCAGCAACGAATGCTGCTATTGATGCCTCAGGAATCAAGACCAAGGCAGAAGATGCGTTGTATGGCAATGCTGCAGAGATTGCTGCCCAAACAGGTATGTCGGAAGATCAGGTAAATCAAGCAATAGATAATTTGGATATTGATAGTTGGGCAGTCACTTCTTTGCCGTCAGACGCCCAGGAATCTGGATCTCAAAGCGTGAACTACGGGGGTATATCTGCAGAAGTTACTACTTATAACGATCCTTCTTATATATCGGTCACTGCAGAAGGGCAAACTTTTACGCTCTCAGTTCCTGCTAGCGCACAAGAATATTTACCTTTACTTGATTATTTATAAGAGATATTAATTTGCCTTCGCTTTATGTTTTGCATATTCGCAAGACTATTTTTGCAGAGTGTTATACAGTTTGTGATTACGGATAGCGAAATATACAGCAACTATTACGATAAGCAAATATGCGGGCTGTTGCGTTAAAGTCGCAGCGATAATGGCGGCAATTGCAGGAACACCAAGAATTGCTATAAAACTTATGGTGTACCAAGCT
>URMQ01000107.1 GCA_900548955.1 uncultured Eggerthella sp.
AACAATGGCGCCTGGGCACAGCAAGTGGTTCGCCGCAACGGCAAATGGTATATGTGTTGGACCGTTCCAGATCTTGGATATCGTGGGGCTTACGACGGCATACAATGTTAATGCACTCAACCCTGATGCGAAAAACCCTGACACCGTCGCAGGAAAAATTCAAGCAATGTTAAAGACCTACATCGATGAAGGCAAACTTGGCGTTAACGCAGGCGAAGGATTCTACAAATATTAAGCCGCCGTTAACGCACTAACCGCCCTCCGTCAAACTATCGCACGCTACATAATAGACGCGCGCTAGCAAACCATCCCCTTAAGACAAAGCGTTCGCACACAAGTAAGCCTCCCTCCCCCAACATAAAGTATTCGCACTCTAGTAAACCACCCCCTGCAACAAAGTAGTAGTGCTCCAGCAAACCACACCATAGCAAAGTATTCGCGCTCTAGTAAGCCACCCCCCCCCAAAAAAAAAATATTCGCACTCTAGCAAACACCCCCGCAACAAAGTAGCCGCCCTTCTTACACGAAGGACGGCTACAAGTTTTAGAAAAACAAATTCGGCTTCTTTTTTGCGCAAGGGACTTTTCAATTTTTAAGCGCGAGACAAGCCGACAACCTGCATGCGTAAAAAGCTTTAGCAGTTATGCGCGAGCCAAACCATCAACAGACAATACAACGCCAGTTACATAGCTAGCCAAATCAGATGCCAAGAACAAATAAGCGTTAGCGATATCTTCAGGTTCACCCATACGACCTAAAGGAATAGAAGCGATCAATGGCTTGATCATTTCCTCTGGCAAAACATCAACCATATCGGTATGAGTAATACCAGGTGCTACCGCATTTACACGAATGTTATCAGGCGCCAATTCACGACCAAGCGACTTCGTTAAGCCATTAACAGCAAACTTTGACGTAGGATATGCGCAACCAGAAGGCTGACCATAAATGCTAACCATAGAAGAAGTGTTAATGATTACACCGCCACCCTGCTCCTTCATGATAGGAGCAACTGCGTGACAACAATAGAAGGCAGCATTAACATTGAGTTCCATGGTCTTCTTGAACGCCTCGGGATCATATTCGTAAATTGATTCACGAGCAGAAACACCAGCATTGTTGCCAAGAATATCAATGCGACCAAACGCTTCCTTTACCTTTGCAAATTCTGATGCAATTGACTCTGGATCAGAAAGGTCAGGAGTAATACCCATTA
Source organism: uncultured Eggerthella sp. (assembly GCA_900548955.1). Classification (GTDB taxonomy): domain Bacteria; phylum Actinomycetota; class Coriobacteriia; order Coriobacteriales; family Eggerthellaceae; genus Anaerotardibacter. The sequence goes on from URMQ01000107.1 coordinate 1,217, forward strand.
CAGGATAATCAGGGTTGATTTCGCGAAGCTTAGCCAATGCCTTATCGACCGTTTCTTGACGAGAACCGCAAAGCGCAACGTTCGCACCGTTCTCCAAGTACTTCTTTACGATAGCAAAGCCAATACCGCGCGTGCCGCCAGTGATAATAGCGGTTTTACCTTCGAGCAAGTTCAAGTTCATAGCAACCCCTTTCCACTTGGGTATTTCAACAGTGTGTTGAACTTTTATTGAGTGTAGAACTTTTATCCACTGAGCATGACAGTGATGCACGTATACTAGGCGGATGACTGAAAAATGCTTGTGAAAGACACGTCAACATCGAAAGATGCTCGCGAAAGATACATCAAACGTTAAATGATGCTCGCAAAAGACGTACCTGATACTGAAAGATATTGAAATATGGATTATCAAAACGTAAATATAAAGTCTGCCACACATTCGAAAGTAATCCTCGCCTTAATCGGTCCCACCACGCATTCGAAAGCGCTCCTTGCTTTAACCGTTTTATTAGTCGGCGTGCTATGTCTAGTTCCCTTATGCGGATGCTCAGAAAAGGTTGACTACGGGCAATACACTGCTGAGCCATCAAGTGAATACCAAAACACCAAAAACACGGTCGATTCTTCGACGGGCGAAATCATTTCAGTATCGGCCCCTGAAGGTGGTCAGCCTTCACTTGCAGACATCCCAGAATATGAAGGCGATCCTTATATAGAAGTAAACAATAATGAACCTTCTTTTACTGAAGCTGAAAAAGATTCAGAATCTTTTGAAAGCTATTCCGATCTTGACTATGAAGGCCGCTGCGGAACGGCATTTGCGCTGGTCGGAGAAGAAACCATGCCAACCGAAAAACGTGGCAATATTAGCGACGTAAAACCTACTGGCTGGCACAGTGTTCGCTACGATTTCGTTGACGGAGAGAGCCTCTACAATCGTTGCCATTTGCTCGGTTATAAGCTAACGGGTGAAAACGCCAACGAGGAAAACCTTATTACGGGCACACGTTATATGAATACCGAAGGCATGCTACCTTTTGAAGATGAGATAGATACCTACGTTGACGAAACCGACAATCACGTACTGTATCGTGTAACCCCTTTGTTCTATGAAGACGAACTCGTAGCTCGAGGCGTTCACATGGAAGGCTACTCTGTCGAGGATAACGGTGAAGGCGTAAGCTTTAATGTGTATTGCTACAACGTCCAACCTGGAGTCGGTATCGATTACGAAACAGGCGATAACTGGGAAGATCCTTCGACCATTCAATACAATTCATCAAGCTATTGGGATAGCCAAAATTCTCAATACAATTCCCAGGGCAATGATGATTCCTACTACAACCACCACTCTCAGGGAAGCAATTCTCAAGGCTACAATTCTCAGAACAACAATTCTGGGAATAACGACGCTTATCAAAATGGAGTTTCAAAGAACGCTGCACAGGATTACGTTTTAAACACAAACTCTAAGAAATTCCACTACTCATGGTGCGATTCCGTTGAAGATACCAGCGCTCGCAACAAAGAAGATTTTTACGGAACCCGAGACGAGTTGATTTCTAAGGGATACGAACCTTGCGGCGCCTGCAACCCTTAACTCTGACGAGGCTCGCAACTCTTAAATCTTGTAGCGCCTACAACCTTTGGCGCTTGCGGTGCCTGCAACCCTTAAACAAAACGCATACGCAACCATGCAAGAATTGCATAATGACTCTGAGCCACCAAAGATATAATTAAGTTACAATTTGTTATGTAATGAAACGTACTTTTTAAGAAAGCGCAGATTATCACTGTATTCTTAAAATGTGCTTGTACCATCTAAACGATTTGCCGATATAGGCTTTTCTGATATAAGCTTTTCTCATCTTAGGAGGTTCATTATGTCTGAAATTATTACTCCTGGCACTGGTGGCAATCGCTATATTCCTTACAACGAACGCACAGGAAATGAATCTGTTGTTTATTTCACGCGCGATCTTTCCGCTGAAGGATTAAAGAAAATCTATGAGCGCGTAAATGACAACATGACTGGCAATGTTGCAATTAAGCTTCATACAGGCGAGCAGCACGGTCCGAATATTATCCCTCGTCCCTGGGTAGAAAACCTTATTAAAACAGACCTACCTGATGCAAGCATCGTTGAAACCAATACCTACTACGAAGGCGACCGTTACACCACCGAACAGCACCGCGAAACGCTGCAAGTAAACGGCTGGACCTTCTGCCCTGTTGACATCATGGACGAAGAAGGAACAGTAAATCTACCCGTTATAAACGGCAAATGGTTTACCTATATGGCAATGGGTAAAAACATAATGAATTACGATTCCTTATTTGTGCTTACCCATTTTAAGGGTCACGCCAAAGGCGGCTTTGGTGGTTCCGCAAAAAACATTGGCATTGGATGCGCTGATGGCCGCATTGGTAAAGCAATGATCCACACCACGCCAAGCTCCGATGATATGTGGGATATTTCCGAAGAAGAGTTTATGGAGCGAATGATGGAATCCGCTAAGGCGGTAGTCGACCACTTCGGTGATAACATCACGTTCGTTAATGTTATGCGCAATATGTCTGTTTCTTGCGATTGCGAAGGCACTGCAGCAGAACCTGTGGTAACACCAAACGTTGGTATTTTGGCATCAAAAGATATCTGCGCCATTGATACCGCCTGTGTTGATTTGGTATATGCCATGAAAAAAGAAGATCGCAAAGCTTTAGTCGAACGTATGGAAACACGTCACGGCCTACGTCAGCTTACCTATATGCATGAACTTGGCATGGGCAACAATCGCTATCAGCTTATCGACATCGACAATGATGACAAGGTAATCAGTGCAGAGGAAGCAGTTGCTGGCGTCGTTCCCTTTGTCGCAGACTAATTATTGGTTTTCGACAAAAGGCTCAATAGCATTACAGCCACTCAGTCAAGCGTTTTATTAAGCTACTGAGTTCCATTCATGCCGAGATCATTCATTGATCTCGGCTTTTTATTGCAAAAATGCGCACCACCCTGCAGAAAAATCCCGAAAGTGAGTGACTACCTATCTTAGAGTGAAACCTTACAGAAGAATTGGTGCAACGTACGCATCATTTTTTGTACCGAACCAGTATTTAGAAGAAAAATTCCGCCATTAAATTATTTCGCGTAAGAAAAAGTCTCTCACAAACGGCATTTTTCTACAGGGACACCCCAAAAATCGCGAAAAAGTAGTAATCAGCTACGCAAGAACGACTTCGCAGGAGCGTTCACTAAAACAAAAAATAGTGGGCAGTTGAAAATCTGCCCACTATGTAAACTTGATATTTCTACAAGCGCTAATTTCGAATACTGACTATAAGTCGCTAGCGCATTTATAAACAAATACCCTACTTAATAGTTGCATGAATCTCCTGCAGCGAACGAACCTCAGATCCTTCACTAGTCTTAGATTCCTTAACACCCATTGCGGTTACATAAGCAGCAGCCAAAGTGGTCATGTAAGGAACATGATTCTTGATAGCAGACTTACGAATATAGCTGTCATCTTCGTGACTTTCGGTGCTTGAAGCAGGTGTATTAACTACAATAGCAATCTCGCCGTTAGCAAGTGCATCCAAGATATCAGGACGGCCCTCGCCCAGCTTATTAATATGCTCTGCTGCTACACCAGCCTCATTCAAAAGCTCGCAGGTACCCTTGGTAGCAACCACGCTGAATCCAGCATCAACAAACTCTTGAGCAACCTTAGCAGCCTCACCCTTATCGCGGTCACTTACACTCATCAAAACCGTGCCCTCTGATGGAATTGCGGTTTGAGTTGCTTCCTGTGCCTTTAAGAATGCCTCGCCTACCGTGCTTGCAAGACCGAGAACCTCACCTGTAGAGCGCATTTCAGGACCAAGAACAGGGTCAACTTCAGGGAACATATTGAACGGGAATACCGCTTCCTTAACTCCGTAGTGAGAGAACACACTTTCATGAAGATCCGCCACAGGAGAAGGACGACCAGTGAATTCACGAGTAATAACATCAGTTGCAACCTGAACCATCTGAATGTTGCAAACCTTAGAAACCAAAGGAACCGTACGAGAGGCACGAGGATTAGCCTCAAGAACATATACGGTGCCGTTTTCAATAGCGTACTGAATATTCATCAGGCCGCATACATGCATCGCTTCGGCAATCTTGCGCGTGTAGTCCTTGATGGTTTCAAGGTGCTGAGCATCAATGTTGACCGAAGGCAAAATACATGCAGAGTCACCAGAGTGAATACCAGCAAGCTCAATATGTTCCATAACTGCAGAAACAAAGGCATGAGCGCCGTCGCAAATTGCGTCTGCCTCACACTCAAGCGCATGCTGCAAGAAACGGTCAATCAAAATTGGACGATCAGGGGTTACGCCAATTGCCGCCGCCATATAGCTGCGCAAGGCATCGTCGTCATACACAACTTCCATGCCACGGCCGCCCAGAACATACGAAGGACGAACCATTACTGGATAGCCAATCTTATGAGCGGTATCCAAAGCCTCTTCAACCGTTACCGCCATACCAGCTTCTGGCATTGGAATACCCAGCTCATCCATAACCTCGCGGAAACGATCACGGTC
>URMQ01000108.1 GCA_900548955.1 uncultured Eggerthella sp.
CCTGTCATCCCGACCATTTTTATATCTACATGCGGGTGTAGTTCAATGGTAGAACTCCAGCCTTCCAAGCTGGTCACGCGGGTTCGATTCCCGTCACCCGCTCCAGCTAATATTGAAGCAATGACAGATCGTCATTGCTTTTTTGTTTCTAGAGGTATTAGGGAATCAAACCTGATGTAACTCTTTTCAGAAATTACCTCCATGATTGCTTGGAATCTCTCGTTATGTACGGATTTGATAATTGTTTTGGCTCTTTTCATGTACAACAGTTTGTTTGATTACGAAAAAACGTGTATTGATAACATAAACCAGAATATGGTAGCGACAATTTAGTTTACTCTCGTACATAACCGTTATTTCTATGCATTTATTTGGAGAATTTTGAATTTTGAAGTGCAATGCACATCGTCTTAGGAAACACTATGCCTGCGCCTCATGAGTGCATTGCACCGCACACAGCAATACCCAATATCGCTTAAACAGTAGTTAGCTTTTAGCGTTTTGTGCAAGTGTTAGCGTTTCACACGGGCGCTAACGCTTCGCACGAGGGAATACCACCGTGAATTGCGATCCTTCACCGGGAGTACTTTTAACATTTACTCTACCGTTGGAACGCTCTACTGCGTGACGAACTAGAGACAAACCTAAACCAGTGCCACCAACTTCTCGACTGCGCGCTTTATCTACGCGATAGAAGCGTTCAAAAATGCGAGATTGGTCAGTTTGAGGGATGCCAATACCTGTATCTTCTACAATGACGGCAATTTCATGCCCACGTGGTTCAAAGGTAACCAAGATACTTCCTTCATCGGTATACATGATGGCATTTTCAATTAGGTTATCGAATACTAGGGAAGCATCGGAAGGTTCCATATCGGCATAGCAGTCATCACCAGTAACCGAACGATCATCTAAAATAAGATCTAAATGTTTGTCTTCAGCTTCGCCTTTATGTGCCATAAAGCTGGTAACAATTGCGCTGTGTAAATCGGTACGGGGCGACTTATCAGAATTAGGAGCTTCTTCCAAACGTGACAGGTCAAGCAGATCGATCACTAAACGTTGAAGTCGTTCTGCTTCATTATCTAGGCGATCAATAAACAGATTAAGACTTTTCTTGTCTTCTATCTCTGCAGCGTCACGTATTGCCTCAGACAAAAGTCTAATACCTGCAACAGGAGTCTTTAATTCGTGGCTTGCATTGGCAACGAAGTCAGAACGTACTTGATCAAATTTCTTTATAGGAGCATGTGATTTTTTGAATGCAATAAGCGTAACAATCAAAACAACGATACAACCCGCGATGATAAAAACAATAGAAGTAGTTTGGGCATTTTGCGTAATCATAGAAAATGCGGTAGAAGGTTCGCTTACACGAACGACAACTTGTTCATCTTCATAAGATGCAGGCACTGCAACGTAGAGCCAGTCTTTTCCGTCAGTAGCACTGGTTCTTTGTGCGGTGCCAATCCCACCCTGAATTGCCTCAACAACTTCTTCACGATCTGCGTGGTTTGCCATAGTGCTCGGATCAAATTCCGAATCAGCTATAACATCTCCATCAGAATCTATGATGGTCATACGAAGATCGGTATCGTGAGTTGCTGATATTACAAATTCACTTGCATTTGGAGTTCTAGATAAAGCATTTGCTGTTGCTTGGGCCGAGGTAGTTAAATTAGTAATTTGGCGGTGAGCAATTTCGTTGTTCAGCGGATTGTAGATAAAAGCAATTGAGCACCCAATAAAGATGAGTGCTACCACTACGTATCCTATGATGTACATCCAAGCAAATCGTTTCGACTCTTTGCTTGTGTTACCTATGTTTTTTAAGAATGAGACGAAGTCACTCATTCTTCTTCATTCTTTCTGACAGGGTCAAAGCGATAGCCCATGCCATGTACAGTATGAATGTAGCGATAATCACTTACTTCATCTAAAACAGAACGAAGACGACGGATGTGAACGTCAATAGTGCGAGAGGTGCTCAAATAGTCTTCTTTCCATACCTTTTGCGTAAGCCACGTGCGACGACACAGCATACCTTGACGTTCCGCCAAAGCAAATAGCAAAGCAAGTTCTTTGCTGCGAAGCTTTAGAGGCTTGCCTTTTACGCTGGCAGAACTATTTTCCATATCAAGTGTTAAATCGCCATAAGTTTGAGGTTTAGACATATTAACGCCGTCAAGTTCGGTGCGGCGAAGGTTGGCACGAATGCGGGCAAGAAGCACTTCGGTTGAGAAAGGCTTAGTAATATAGTCATCTGCACCAGCGTCAAGTCCTTTGACTTTATCTTCGTCTGCATCAAGCGCAGTAAGCATCAAGATAGGGGAGTTGAAGCCTTCTTTGCGAAGCTTGCTTGCGACTTCAAAGCCATTCATGCCTGGCAGCATGACATCAAGCAAAATTAAATCAGGCTCAATACTGAGTGCGGTTTCGTATCCAGATTGGCCGTCTTCGCAGGAGCTGACGGCATAACCGTGTTTGGTAAGAGAAAATTCTGTGGCAAGACGGATAGTTGGATCGTCTTCGATAAGTAATATTGTGGTCACAATAATATCCTTTCTTACTTACCCGTTCATTTTGCCTCAAATCGCAGGGCAAGGTATGTGTTTAACAACTTTTTATCAAAAGTCCATTCTGTTAACTATTCTCTTACGTTCTTTCAGGTTTGTGTAACCACTTTAGGCCCCTCCACTCGGATTATTAAGCAAGTAAAGGGCACGCGAGGTGTGTGTTCAAAACATGAGAGAAAAGGAATTGAAAGTGAGTACTGTAAAAAACAAAGTACTGTTTGGTGCTCTGGCAGTATGCGTTGCTTTCGCATGCATGCTGTTGGCAGGTTGCAGCTCAAACAACGAAGAATCCACTGACAGCTCATCTGAATCTGGTGAAGCCATCAACGTAATTTCTCGTGAAGATGGTTCTGGTACCCGTGGTGCTTTCGTTGAGCTCTTCGGTATTGAAGAAGAAGACGAAAATGGTGAAAAAGTTGACATGACCACCGAATCTGCAACTGTTACCAACTCCACCGCAGTTATGATGACTACTGTTGCTGGTGACGCAAATGCAATCGGTTACATTTCTCTTGGTTCTCTTGACGACAGCGTTAAGGCAGTAAAGATCGATGGTGCTGAAGCTAGTGTTGACAACGTAAAGTCTGGTGACTACAAGGTATCTCGTCCATTCAACGTTGTTACTAACTCCAACAATGAGCTTACTGATGTTGCTCAGGACTTTTTGAACTACATCTTGAGCGCTGATGGTCAGGCTGTAGTTGCTGAAGAGGGCTACATTCCTCTGGATGGCGGCGAGGCTTACACCGCATCTGGTCTTTCTGGTACCGTAACTGTTGCTGGTTCTTCTTCTGTAACTCCTGTTATGGAGAAGCTCGCTGAGGCTTATCAGGCACTCAACCCAGACGTAACCATTGAAGTAAATCAGTCCGACTCCACCACTGGTGTAACCTCTGCTCTCGAAGGTGCATGCGACCTTGGCATGGCTTCTCGTGAACTTAAGGATTCTGAAACCAGCGAAGGTGCTCAGGCAACTGTTATTGCTACTGACGGTATTGCAGTAATCGTTAACCCTGAAAGCGCTGTAGAGGATTTGACCTCTGATCAGGTAAAGCAGATCTTCACCGGTGAAGTTACTTCCTGGAGCGAGATTGGCTAAGTAACATGGCACAAACCAAAGAGTTGGTTGCCAAAATAATTTTCGCAATAGCTGCAGCCATTTCGGTGGCTGCAGTTATCGTGATATGTGTATTTATCTTTGGCAACGGTATCCCCGCAATTGCAGAAATCGGTTTCTTTGACTTCATTTTTGGAACTACATGGCGTCCTTCCAATGATGTTTATGGCATTGGAGTAATGGTTGTAGGCAGCTTGTATGTTATGGCTGGTGCACTTGTTATTGGTGTTCCGCTGGGCATCCTTTGCGCAATCTTTCTTGCTTTCTTTGGAAGCGCTCGTGTTTCTAAGATTGCTAAATCAGGCGTTCAGCTTTTAGCCGGTATCCCATCTGTTGTATATGGCTTTTTCGGCTTGGTTGTTTTGGTTCCCTTTATCCGAGAAAACTTAGGTGGTAATGGCTCATCCATTCTGTGTGCTTCTCTGGTTTTGGGCATCATGATTTTACCTACCATTATTACGCTTTCTGAATCTGCTCTAAAGGCAGTTCCTGAGGCCTATTACGAAGGTGCACTTGCACTTGGTGCTGACCATGAACGTAGCGTAATGCGCGTTATGCTTCCTGCTGCTATTTCAGGCATTTTGGCTTCCATTATTTTGGCAGTTGGTCGTGCCATTGGTGAAACCATGGCGGTTATTATGATCGCTGGTAATCAGGTTCAAATGCCTGATTCAATTCTTGATGGTGTACGTACTATGACGGCTAACATTGTTCTTGAAATGGGCTATGCGGCTGATCTTCATCGCGGTGCTTTGATTGGTACTGCATGCGTGTTGTTCGTATTCATTTTGATCATCAACTTTGCATTCTCTGCATTGAAGAAGAGGGGCAATAAATAATGGCTGATAATCGTGTTCTAACTAAGGCGAAACCCGCAAGAGTTTCTTCTTGGGTGTTTCGATATGCGGTAAAAATTGCAACTGTACTTACCGTATTAGCTGTATGCCTGATTATTGGCTACATCCTTGTCATGGGTATTCCTCAAATCAAGCCTGAAATGTTTGAACTGGAATATAACTCTGATAACATTTCTTTTATGCCGGCGTTGTTTAACACGCTTATCGTTATTGTGATGGCGGTATCTTGTTCTTCAATATTTGGTATAGGTGCTGCAATCTTTTTGAACGAATATACGAATAAAACAAATATATTCGTTCGAATCGTTGCGCTAGCTACAGAAACTTTGTCGGGCATTCCTTCTATCGTTTATGGTTTGTTTGGTTTGCTGTTCTTCGTATATTACCTGCAATGGGGTTTGTCACTTCTTGCTGGTGCATGCACTATGGCAATTATGACATTTCCTATTATCATGCGTGCTTCGCAAGAAGCTTTGGCTGCAGTACCTGATCTTTATCGTGAAGGTTCCTTTGGTTTAGGTGCGGGTCGTTTCCGTACGGTATTTAAGATTGTTTTGCCAGCTGCTATTCCTGGTATTTTGGGCGGTATTATTTTGGCAATTGGTCGTACGGTTGGCGAATCTGCTGCTCTAATTTACACTGCGGGTTCAATTGCTGCTGTACCAGAAACAGTCTTTAGTTCTACTCGTACCCTGGCAGTTCATATGTACCTGCTTGCTAGTGAAGGTTTGCACATTGATGCTACCTATGCTACTGCAGTTCTGCTTCTTCTCTTCGTACTACTCATTAACTTTGCTACTTCCGCAGTAGCTAATAGGATCAGCAAAGGAAAAATGACTGATGAATAAAGCCAAAATGGATGTATCGCATATGGATCTCTTTTACGGAGATTACCAAGCGCTACGTGATATTAATCTTTCGTTTTTGGAGCACAACGTTACCGCTTTGATTGGCCCTTCTGGCTGTGGTAAGTCCACGTTGTTGAAGTCTCTCAATCGCATGAATGACTTGGTTGAGGGTTGCAAAATTACAGGTCGTATCACTTTGGATGGAGAAGATATTTACGATAAGTATGACGTAAATATTCTTCGTAAAAAGGTTGGTATGGTATTCCAGAAGCCGAATCCTTTCCCAATGTCAATTTATGACAACATTGCTTTTGGTCCTCGCACCCATGGCATTAAGAAAAAGGCTGAACTGGATGAAATCGTAGAAGATTCTTTGCGTAAGGCGGCAATCTTT
>URMQ01000109.1 GCA_900548955.1 uncultured Eggerthella sp.
CCCATGAGCTGCATCCGCCTGACCTGCGAGGATGATAAGCGTCTGGTGGAGCTGGTTTGGTACAGCAGTACGCCAGGCATTTGCTTCATTGGGCACAGCCATTATGGTGTTTGCCATTATGGTTGTAGGACCACTTATGGGCTCTGCTGCTATGGGGTATCACTTGGGATTCGGTTTTTCTGCGGTGTGTGCCATCTTGGTGCTAGTTATAGCTATTGCGCGCGTAAAGAACAATTTGCGCAGCTAGGCTTGTGCAAATACTTCGTTAATCTTTTCCTGGTCAACCTGGGGAAGAGGCATAAAAGGATCGGGATTGGCAATATGGTCGCCTAAGATCTTTTCCATCCAAATCATGTCGTACCAGCGACCAAATTTGTGGGCGCATTTGGTGAACTTGCCTACCAACCTAAAACCTAAACGTTCGTGGAACAGGCGGCTTGTTGCGGGAACGTACTCATCTGCTGGTTCGCAGTGTGCAATACAGGCTTCCATGTTGTATACGTTTTGCAGCATTAAAAGCTTGGCAAGCGTTTCATACAAACGACGACCTACGCCCTTGCCACGGTAATCCATGCGCATATAGATAGAAGTTTCGATGGAATGTAGATATGCTGCGCGGGGACGGAAGGCTTTTGCGTAGGCAAAACCTACAATTTCGCCCTCGTCAACAGCGACGATATAAGGGTAGCGCTCAAGTGTCGTGCGTACACGCTCGCTAAATTCTTCCAAACTAGGATCCGTCAATTCAAACGTGACCGCAGTGGTACGAACGTAGGGGAGATAAATCTCGCGCAACGCTGGAGCATCGGCAACAGTAGCCATTCGTATGATAGGTAAATTCTTCATGGTGCGCTTATTGTAGTCGTGTAGAGGGCACTTGGGTAGAGCAATTTTTCAGGCAATGTTTAGTTAACAAAAGCCTTTCAATTCTTTCGAAGTACCGCTCAGTGCCAAAATTCGAAACTTACGTGCAGCTATGGTATACTCACAACGCTTTAGTATGATAGAGTGATAAAGCGCCAAAAGCGTAAATATTTTGTAAAAACCGCTGAACTAAGGCGGACTTGTCGGACGAGACATGAAGCGAGGTATTCATGAAAAAGAAATTACTTGCACTGTTGACGCTTGCTTTTGTTGCATGCTTGTCGGCTGTTCTTCTTACTGGTTGCTCTTCGTCGAACGAAGAAACTGAATCTAGCGAGGATACTTCAGGTGAAATCACCACGCTGATTGTTGGCTTCGATAACAGCTATCCTCCTTATGGCTTTATGGATGAAAATAATGAGCCTACCGGTTTTGACTTGGATTTGGCTGCTGAGGTTGCAGAACGTAATGGCTGGGAACTTCAGCTTGAAGCTATTGACTGGGATGCAAAGGACGCTTTGCTCAATCAGGACAGCATTAACTGTATCTGGAATGGCTTCACCATGGAAGGTCGCGAAGATAGCTACACCTTCTCCGAACCATACATGCTGAACGAACAGGTTATTGTTGTTAAGTCTGATTCTGGTATTACTGACTTTGCTGGCTTAGCAGACGCAACGGTAGTAACTCAGGTTGATTCTGCAGCACTTGACGTTCTTGAAGGCGATCAGGCTGAATTGGCAGGTACTTTTGCTGAACTTCAGACCTTGAGCGACTACAACAACGCATTTATGCAGCTTGAATCTGGCATGGTAGATGCAGTTGCGTGTGACCTTTCTATTGCTCAGTACCAGATGTCTGCAAATGAAGGCACCTACACCATGCTTGAAGAGCCATTGAGCTCCGAGCATTATGCGGTAGGTTTCAAGCAGGGTAACGAAGCTCTTGCCCAGACCGTAACTGATACGTTGAAGGAAATGTATGAGGACGGCACGGTTGAAGAGCTCATTAACAAGTATGCTGACTATGGCATGAGCATTGAAAACTGGGTACTTAAGTAAGAAATGTTCGGTTTGGCTGGTAATTGCTAGTTTTACTGGTCAAAAATAATGGACTTTTGGGCGGAGGTTTTCCCTCCGCCCTTTGTTGCGTTTCTGAGTTGTTAGATATGCGCACTCGGTATTCACGCTTTTGTAGAATTCGCAGTGCTTATATCTAACAAATGAGATCTAATTGCAACCAGGCACGTTACGTGCGCAGGGAGGAAGATTATGGAATTAAGCGTTATGGTGGGAGCCTTATTTGAGGGATTGGGTCTTTCCGCCTGGATTTTTGTGGTTACCCTTATTGGGTCGTTGCCACTGGGTATTGTGGTGGCGCTTGCCCGTATGTCTAAGTTCAAGCCGCTTTCATTGGTGGCCCAGTTCTATATTTCTATCTTGCGTGGTACGCCTTTGATGTTGCAGCTGATGGCGTTCATGTTTGCACCGTACTACCTGTTCGGTATCTCGATGGATACCGACTGGAAATATGGTGCTTGTGCACTGGGCTTCATTTTGAACTACTCTGCCTACTTTGCAGAGATTTATCGTTCTGGCTTGCAGTCTATTCCGAAAGGTCAGTATGAGGCTGCGCTGGTGTTGGGTTATTCTCGCTCACAAACGTTTTTCAAGATTGTTCTTCCTCAGGTAATCAAGCGTATTATGCCTGCTATGGGCAATGAAATAATTACGCTGGTTAAGGACACCTCGCTTGCCTTTGTTCTGGGTGTGGCTGAAATGTTCTCGGTAGCTAAAGCAATTTCTGCTAGCGAAGTTTCCATGATTCCTTACGCATTAGCAGCGCTCATTTACTGGGTATTCTGCTTGCTTATCGAATTCATTATTGGCCGCGTGGAAAAGAAGATGGCTTACTACCACGACTAAGAATGGCTATGTAGCGACCAAGAATTATCAGCGGAGGATTTGCTAAAACAGTGAAAGATTATCCGCTCTGTAAGATTGGATCTGTCTTTCAACCAAACTTGTATGAGTAAAGAGATTTTCCTTATAAGACATGGGATGAAGTTGTCTTATAAGTTTTGAAAGAGGTTTTCGTTATGGGAAATACGCCAGTTGTGAGCCTGCAGCATGCGCAGAAAGCGTTTGGCAACAATGCAGTACTCAAAGATATTTCATTGACAGTAGAACAGGGCGACGTGCTTTCTATCATTGGCCCTTCGGGTGGAGGAAAATCCACTTTGCTTCGTTGTATGACGCTCTTGGAAACGCTCGATGCGGGCTCGCTTTCCTATGGCGATCTACAGGTAGTAACCACGCCTGACGGATCAGGCAAGGCGGTATATGGTGGTAAGGATGTGCTGGCTCAAGCAAAGAAGCGTTATGGTTTGGTATTCCAGAACTTTAATCTGTTCCCGCATTACACGGTTTTGCAAAATGTGACCGATGCGCTTATCTGTGTTCAGAAAAAGCCCAAAGAAGAAGCACTTGTCAAGGGTCGTGAGCTGCTGACAAAAATGGGCTTAACAGGAAAAGAAGATATGGTTCCGTGTGAGCTTTCTGGTGGTCAGCAACAGCGTGTAGCCATTGCGCGTGCTTTGGCGCTAGATCCTGATGTTTTGTTCTTCGACGAGCCAACTTCAGCGCTTGACCCAGAGCTTACTCAAGAAGTGTTGCGCGTAATTCGTGAACTTGCTGATGAGCATATGACCATGGTTATTGTTACGCATGAAATGGCCTTTGCTCGCGACGTGGCAGATCGCGTAGCATTTATGGACGGTGGCGTTATCGTAGAAGAAGGTCCCGCCAAGGAAGTTATTGGTAATCCTCAGCATGAGCGTACCAAGTCCTTCTTGGCTCGTTTTGCTGAAGGAAACGCTGACTAAATTATCAAGCATCGAGAAAGCCTTGGTTTTTGAATCAACTTCGCTTTAATAAACACGACAAGAGGGCTAAAGACCAACTGCATAATCGCACAAGAAAGGGAGCTCGTATGAGCTCCCTTTGCTATGCCGAGTTATAAGTGGATCTAACAATCATCTAGATGAGCGATCCTTTGTGCTAAGCCCGAGACTGTTGCTTACGTGGCTTAGTGCCTTCAGTACTGGACTTGGCTGCTGTGCGTTTTATTCAGCGTCAGCTTGCTTCAATAAGCCGTAGCCACCGTTGGTGCGGCGGTACAGGATGCAGAATGCACTGGTGTCGCGATCGATATATGCGAAGAAGTCGTGACCTAAAAGGTCAATCTGAATAAGGGCTTCATCTTCGGTCATAGGATCAAGTACCAGATCCTTTACGCGTACTACTTCGTCATCCTGAGAAAGTTCTGCCATTAAACCATCAAGGTCAAGTTCGGTTGCAGGAGCGCTCTTGTCAACCACAGGAGCATCGGCAATCTTCTTGTCGATAACGCGAGTCTTGTATTTGCGAAGCTGGCGAAGTGCCTTAGCAGCAGCAACGTCGATAGCTGCATACATATTCTCATCGCGTTCTTCAACACGAATGATATGACCGCGAGCACGCATGGTAACTTCGCAGGTAGCAGGAGTTGGGTTGGCAGGGTTCTTTTCTACATGAAGAACAACTTCAGCGGTTAGCGGATCAATATCCATAACCTTCATGGAATTGCCAATCTTTTCTTCTGCATAAGCGCGCAAAGCTTCAGTTACGGGCATCTTGCGACCGGTGATGGTGATATCCATAGTTTCACCTCTCATACTGGAACCTACATTACGATGTGACTTGAGGAGCGGATGCCGTGAATTCACGAGCGAGATAAAAACAAAAGCAGCGGCACAAAATAAAACCGCTTGCGAGTGATCTCCCAGTTGGAAACGGCTTTCCAATTCCCCTCGTCTACCGTTTTCACCTATCAGTCTAACGCACTTTGCCTAAATTGTGGGGATAATTATGAACAGCTCTGAAGCTGCAATCGCAATTTAGTGATTATTCCTTTAAGGCGGCAGCATAAAAAATGCGTTCTGATGTCAAAATTATTACAGAATAAGAAGTTTTTGGTCACGTTCTGGTATTTTGGTTAACAGTGTGTTTGTATCCACAAACAAGACCATTGAACGCTTTGTTGAAAACTAGAAGAACGATTGTTCAACTGATTGTTCAACTTTCTTTCGTTTCTAGATAACCAAATCGTGAATATCTTGTTTACAGAAAAGCTTTTCTGCGCTTGCTGCCTAGTCGCGCTAAGACTAGCCATGGAGTAGAGGGCTCATAAGAAGCGAAAGGTCTTTTATGGCTCAGCATCATCATCATGAATCCGATATTTTTATTAAAGAAGCGGAAGGTCATCAGCGTCGTTATCACAAGATTGTTGAACTTACCCATTCAACAACAAAAGCTGCTGGCGTCATGCTTTTGGGTGCAATCATTGCGCTTATTGTAGCTAACACGGCTTTCCATGAGCCATTCTATGAGTTCTGGCATACCGAAGTATCGCTTGGTTTTGGTGATGCTCATGCAGAAATGTCACTTGCGCACATCATTAACGACATCCTGATGGCAATTTTCTTCTTATTAGTTGGTCTAGAAATCAAATACGAAATGACAGTTGGTGAACTTACTAATATCCGTCAGGCAATTCTTCCCGTTGCTGCGGCTATCGGCGGCGTTTTGATGCCTATCGTGGTGTATTTGATCTTTAATGCAGGCAATCCTGAAACCATGATGGGGTGGGGTGTTCCGACAGCAACGGACATCGCATTTGCGTTAGGTATTTTGGCTCTGTTAGGATCACGCGTTCCTGCGGGTGTTCGCGTGTTTTTAAGTACGCTTGCGGTGGCAGATGACATCGTAGCAATTTTGGTAATTGCCATTTTCTACGGACAGTTCAGGGCATCTTCCACCTGACTGCTGAGCTGAGCGATGTTGTTCTGGATGGCGG
>URMQ01000110.1 GCA_900548955.1 uncultured Eggerthella sp.
CCCAGGTATGAATGTGGTCTATGGTCCTAACGAAGCTGGTAAAACCACTATCAATGAATTGGTAAAAGGAGTGCTTTTTGGCTGGCCTGCTGCTCGCGGTGAAGTTAATCCCTATCGTCCCGAAAACGCTGATAGGTCAGGCAGCCTATTCTTTAAAAATGCCTCCTCTGGTGATGTTGCGGAGCTGAAACGCGTAAAAAATTCCGACGAACTCCAGCCGCCAAGTCCTTTGCTTACCAATATTGATCGCGAAACGTATGAAACCATGTTTTCGCTTACGAGCGATGAACTGTTGCGTCTTGATGGGCATAGCGATATTACTGCGCGTTTATTAACGGCGGGGTCGGGTACATCGTCATCTCCCGCCCATGCTCTTGAAACTATTTCAGCGCGCATTAAAGCGCTAACTTCTCGTTCGGCTCAGAATCCCGATGCGATTGGCAACTTGAAAAACGAACAGAGTCGACTAAAAACTCTTGTACAAACAAGCCGAGAAGAAGCAGATAATCTGCGCGAACAAGAACATATTCTGGCTTCTCTTCGTCCACGCAGAGATTTGATGCTAGAGACACAAGAGCGCCTTAACACTGAAATAGAGAATCTTACTCAAACTGCAACTCAGGTAAGTTCGCTCGATGCAAGAATTGTTTCATTGCAGCAGGACCTGGAGCAATCATTTGGAGATAATGAATCATCAAATCCAGCTTCGCTTGCGCCTGATGACGATATTGCTGAATTGGTAAATCTTACTCAAGCACAAGAATATCGCCTGCGTGATTCCTTGGATGAATATGACGATCACAAAGCCAAGCTGGAACACAGTGTTGATAAAGCACGCGAAGCAGCTAATACATCACGTGCAGAATATGAATTCCACACAGAAGATGCCCACAAACAACAACAGTATGACCGCGCGCGCAAACAGCGCTGGGCGCAGTTGGCGTTTGCTATCGTGGTCCCCTTGATTATGGCGTTTATTGGCGTTTACATTGTCAATCTTGCTCGGCAAACAACGGGTGCTTCCTATTTGGTAGTAGGCGTAGCGCTCGTTTTGGTTGCTCTTGTTTTGGCCGTGGTGGGCGTTGTTATCAGTATGAGACCAACACGTTCCGAAGAAGAATGGGAAGATGCTCGTTCTAAAAAAGAATGGGTTATGCAGCAAGACCAAAAAACGCTCGAAATATGCGAAGCTCAATCACGTGAATACAGTGAATTCATAGAACAGCAACTTGTTCAATCAGGACTTAGTGCTGCTCAAGGATCCACACGCAGGGCCCGTCGACTTCTTGATCAGCTGCGAGAATACCGTTCTGCACAGGATCTTGCAAACCAAACAAAGCAAGCCCAAGCGCTCCATCGTGCTTCCCTGCAGGACGCTCTTGATCAGGCATATCGTGATCGTAAGGATATTTGTAATGCTGCGGGGTTTGATAAGGATGCTCGAGTTGAAGATATCAACCAAGTAATTGAGCGCAAAGTTGCTGAGCGAAGCAAAACGGCGCAGACAATAGGAGAAACCGAACGGCAAATAGGCGAAATTACCGAGCGATTAACTGCAGCACGGAGGACAACTTCATTCGATGAATTGAAGTTTCAAAGTGAAACTATCGAAACTCGCTTGCAGGACGACTATCGCCAATTGGCCACGCTGCTTATTGCGCAGCGCTCGCTCGAAGATGCCATTACACAATGGGAGCGTAAAAGCCAGCCCGAGGTATATCGTTGTGCGTCGCGATTGTTGTCTCAAATGACCGATGGCGCATGGTGCACGGTGCGTATGAACGCACAAGGCGATATCGAAGTGGTTGATGCTATTAAAACCACGCGTGCACCGCACTTGCTTTCGCTTGGTACACGTCAGCAGCTGTATTTAAGCTTGCGCATTGCCTTACTTATGACTGCAGAAAATGTGGGCAAAGGGCTTCCCATAATGTGCGATGACATACTGGTGAATTTCGACGATGCGCGCAGAAAACAAGCAGTTCGTGCCCTTTTAGAATTAGCAAAGAGACGTCAAGTTATTCTGTTTACGTGCCATCCAGATATTGCAGCCTTAGTGTACAAAGCTGATTCAAAGAGTAAATTGATTGAACTGTAGTATTATTCCTTTGTTGGACAGGATTTTATTTTTTCATTTTGACCTAAAATAATGTCCGTCATGAGACGTTCAGGTAGTTGAATATAGGCTGCTTGTGGTTTCGTTTAAGGTATAAAAACACTGAAAGGACCTTACATGCCAAGCACGGTTCTCCTTGGTGCCCAGTGGGGTGACGAGGGAAAAGGCAAAATCACCGACTTAATTTCGAGTGATTATGATTACGTTGTTCGCTATCAGGGAGGAAACAACGCCGGCCATACGGTAATCCATGGCGATACGAAGCTTGCGTTGCATCTTATTCCTTCTGGAGTTATGTACGATCACATTACGCCTGTTATTGGTAACGGTTGCGTTATTGATCCTAAAGTTTTAGTAGAAGAAATGCAGATGTTGGAAAATTCTGGTTTCCCTTGCGATCGTCTGCGTATTTCTTGCGATGCTCACATTATCATGCCTTACCACATTGATTTGGATGGCGCTTCTGAACGTCATTTAGGCAAGCACAAAATTGGCACTACTAATCGTGGTATTGGTCCTGCGTATGAAGATAAGTTTGCTCGCAATGGTATTCGTGTTCAGGACTTGCTGGATGAAAAAATCTTCCGTGAAAAGCTTGAAGCAGCACTTGCTATCAAGAACCAGGTTCTTACCAAGATTTACGACCTGGAGCCTTATACCGTAGATCAGATTTGTGAAATGTATTTGCCCTATGCAGATGTTATGCGCAAGCATATGGCAGAAACCACTCAAATGTTGAACGCTGCTCTTCGTGAAAACAAGAACATTTTGTTCGAAGGCGCTCAGGGTACCATGCTTGATATTGACCATGGCACCTATCCTTTCGTTACCTCTTCTTCGTGTTGTGCTGGTGGTGCTCCAACTGGTTCAGGTGTTGGTCCAAAGGCAATTGATAAGGTATTAGGTATTGCTAAGGCATACATCACCCGTGTTGGTTCTGGCCCCTTCCCAACCGAACTGCACGATGAAACAGGCGAATTGCTTTGCAAAGTTGGTGGCGAATATGGGGTAACCACTGGGCGTAAGCGCCGCTGCGGTTGGTTTGATGCGGTGCAGGCTCGCTACGCCGTTGAAGTAAATTCTATGACCGATATGGCATTGACGAAACTAGACGTTCTTTCTTGCGTGCCAACCATTAAGGTTTGTGTGGGATACGAAGCCGATGGCGTTCGTTATGACTACTTCCCAATGCAGCATTCGGTAATTTATCCGAAGAATGTAACGCCTATTTATGAAGAACTTCCTGGTTGGGAAGGCGTGGATATTTCTGGTTGCAAGAAATTTGAAGACTTACCAAAGAATGCTCAGCGCTATGTAGAGTATTTGGAAGAAGTAACGGGCGTTCACGCTTCTATTATTGCTGTTGGTCCTGACAGAAATCAGACTATCTTTAATGGATGGGAAAGTCGCTAATGGGTGAAAGGTAAAACAGTGAACATTCTTGTTCTTGGCGGTGGCGGACGTGAACATGCTATTGCATGGGCACTTGCTCAATCTCCTCAGTGCGATCAGCTCTACGTTGCCCCTGGTAATGGCGGCACTGCTTCTATTGCAAAAAACGTTAAAAACCTTGATGCAGAAAATGGCGAAGCGGTACTTGGCTTTGCCAAAGACCACGAAATTGGGTTAGTTGTGGTTGGCCCTGAAGCACCTTTGGTTGCAGGGGTTGCCGATGTAATTCGTTCGGGGGGCGTTCCGGTATTTGGTCCTGATGCGCAAGGTGCGCAACTGGAGGGATCCAAAACCTATTCTAAGGAATTCATGGAAGCAAACGCTATTCCTACTGCTCGTTATGCAAGTTTTACCAACGCCGAAGAAGCACGCGCTTACTGTGAAGAACTGGGTGCTCCGCTTGTTGTGAAGGCAGACGGGCTGGCTGCAGGCAAGGGTGTTATTGTTGCTGAAACGCTCGAAGTGGCACTTGATGCAGTGGATGGTTGTTTTAGCGGCACCTTTGGCGAAGCAGGCAGTCGTGTAGTAGTTGAAGAAATGCTTACAGGTCCTGAATGCTCACTACTGGCATTTGTGTCTGGTGGAAAAGCATTTTGTATGGCACCTGCCCAGGATCATAAGCGCGCCTATGATGGCGACTTAGGTCCTAACACGGGTGGCATGGGTGTATATTCGCCAGTGCCTATTGTGACCGAAGAGGAAATGTCTGCCATGGTAGAAGTAATGGAAACTGCAGCAGCAGCAACAGCACGCGATCCCTTCACTACTGATTATCGCGGCTGCTTGTATGGCGGATTTATGCTTACTCCTGAAGGACCTAAGGTACTTGAATTCAATGCGCGCTTTGGTGATCCAGAAACTCAGGTAGTGCTGCCTCGTTTACAGGGCGATTTAGTGGATATTATGCTTGCAGTCGCTGAAGGCAGACCAGAAGATATCAAGCTTTCCTGGTCTGATAAATGGGCGGTAAGCGTTGTTTTGGCAAGTGGCGGATATCCAGGGTCTTACGAAAAAGGAAAAGTTATCTTAGGCGTTTCTGAAGCGGAACGTATGGAAGATGTCATAGTCTTCCATGCAGGTACTGCTCTTAATAATGATGGTGAACTTATTACCGCTGGTGGTCGCGTTTTAAATGTTGTTGCTTTGGGCGACACGTTTGAAGAGGCTCGCAATCGTGCGTATGAAGCATGCAATCTTATTAAGTTCGAGGATATGCAGTTCCGCAGTGATATTGGTAAGCGTGCTCTTATCGGCCGTAGTGCTTGGGAAGTATAGCGCCATTTCGTAAGTAATCAACGCTCAAGTTCAGTGCCGAGATTTGAAACGGGTCACCCGTCCTCCTACCGATGTTTAGGAATCATGATTCCTAAACATCTATGCGTCGGACTCCGCCGCTTCATTTTTAAATTTTACATTTGAAGCGTCGAGTGATCCTTATTCAATATCTCGGCACTGAACGTTTTTGTATCTTTTTATTTCTTAATCGAAGCGAACTTAGAACACCAATTCTCATTGCGCCCGAAGGGCGCTTATTTAAAGAATGATGCAGCGAAGCGCACGAAAAAACGCAAAGCGTTTTTGAGCAGCGAAAGCAGTGAACTGAGATTAAGAAATAAAAAATGAACAAAGCAAAAACACAGCAACAAGATTAGACAAATAAATTGCTTGACGAATCGTAAAAGTATCGGTACAATTTCGTTTCGCGTCATACGTAATGCGCAACTGGTTGGGTAGCTCAGCTGGTAGAGCAGCGGATTGAAAATCCGCGTGTCGCGGGTTCAAGTCCCGCCCCGACCACCATTTTGAATCATGAAGCCCCGCACCGCGGGGCTTTTTTGCGCATAGTCTGCTTTTTGTAGCAAAAATGACGTTCTAGTTATACATTTTTAGGGTCATTTAAAGCCCTTTGATAAAATACAGCTAAGTTTGAAAGAGGGACCAATGATCGACTTTTCCATACAAGGTATATATCCTCCTTCGCTGCAGGCACTTGTGGACGGTAAAGTAGCAAGTCGCATTCACGGCAAGGATGCATCGCTGTATAGCTTTTCTGAAGAAGCGCAAGACTGCGCTCAAAACTATATGGGTTGGGCAACGCTTGCAAGCAATCCTCCTTGTCACCGGCATCATCGAGCTCGACCGGTTCTCCTCCGCGTTCACGCAGCTCGGACGC
>URMQ01000111.1 GCA_900548955.1 uncultured Eggerthella sp.
CGTTTGTTGAAGATACCCGCCTTGTTCGCGGCTTGGACTACTACACGCGTACGGTATTTGAAGTACAAGTGGACAATGGCATGGGTGCGCAAAATGCTATCGGCGGTGGCGGTCGTTATGACAAGCTGGCTAAAGAAGTTGGCGGTCGCGATGTGCCTGGTCTTGGTTTCGCACTTGGTTATGAGCGTTGCGTGTTGGCATTAGAGGCTGCAGGGGTGGAATTTCCTGAAGCATCAACACTCGATTTATTCGTTGCTTGCGTTGACGATTCGGTTCGTGATCGTGCCTTTTCTCTAGTTCAAGAATGCCGTGATGCAGGAATTGCAACCGAAATGGATCATCAGCAGCGCAGCTTAAAGAGTCAGTTCAAGTTGGCTGATAAGCTTGGTTCTAAATGGGTCGCTATTTTGGGTCCTGATGAACTTGCACAGAACAGCGTAAAAGTTCGCAATATGGAAAACCATGAAGAACAGCTTGTTGCGCTTGATGGTTTAGTAAAGCTACTTGGTTAACGTAAAGCCTGTTTTCGAACGTAGTACATTACATTTGAAGAGTGGTAAAACTGTTCTTTTTTATAAAAACCGCTTGTTAGTCATTCCTGATGCAAGCGGTTTTCGCTATAGTATTACGGTTGACAAAAAATGTAGAAGAACTTGTAGCGGTGGCGATATTTTTCAAAGGAATGTTTTATTCCTAAACAAAGTACCATTGCTGGTGTTATGAGTGCTTTTACTGGGAAGAATCATAAGTTGGACGAGGAGAAAGTGAAATCATGACAGATTTCCTTAACGAGTACTGCATGCATTCTCATACATGTGGTCAGTTGCGTCGCGAAGACGTGGACACTGAAGTAACCTTGACGGGTTGGGTATGGCACAACCGTGACCATGGTGGCCTTATCTTTATCGACCTTCGTGACCGCGATGGCTACACTCAGTGCGTAGTAGACCCTGATTGTGTAAGCGCTGAAGAATTTTCTGTTGCTGAGCATCTCGGACGCGAATATGTAATCGAAGTAGCGGGTAAGGTTCGCGCTCGTATGGACGAAGCAGTGAACCCCAATATGGCTACGGGTGAAATCGAAGTTCTTGCGAGCTCGGTAAAGGTTTTGAATTCTTCGGTAACTCCTCCGTTCTCTATTGAAGATGGTATTGAAACTGACGAAACCACTCGTATGAAGTGGCGCTACCTTGACCTTCGTCGTCCAGAAATGTATGCAAATCTTAAGTTGCGTCATCAGGTTGCTCAAGCAATGCGTGGCGCTTTGAACGAACGCGGCTTCTTGGAAGTTGAAACTCCAATTTTGGCAAACTCAACTCCTGAAGGTGCTCGCGACTATATCGTTCCTTCTCGTCCAAATCCTGGTAAGTTCTATGCGCTGCCTCAGAGCCCTCAGCAGTTTAAGCAGATGCTTATGGTTGGTGGCATCGAGCGCTACTACCAGATTGCACGTTGCTTCCGCGACGAAGATCTTCGTGCTGATCGTCAGCCTGAATTCACCCAGGTTGATATTGAGATGAGCTTCGTTAAGGGCGAAGATGTCATGGTCATGATGGAAGACGTTATGGCTGAAACTCTGAAGGCTGTTGGTGTTGAGCATCAGTTCCCTCTGCAGCGTATGCAGTACTCCGAAGCAATGGATCGTTTTGGTTGCGACCGTCCTGATGTTCGCTTCGGCATGGAACTGGTAGACCTTACCGATATCGTTAAAGATTGCGGCTTTAAGGTATTCTCTGGCGCTGTCCAGTCTGGCGGCATCGTAAAGTGCATTAATGCTCGTGGTGCAGGCGACTGGAGCCGTGGCGAAATCGAGAAGCTTGCTGATGTGGCTGCTGCTAATGGTGCTAAGGGTATGGCTTGGATTGCTTTTACGACTGATGGCAAGGAAAAGAGCCCAATCATTAAGTTCTTCGATGATGAAACCTACGCAAAAATCAAGGAAGCTGCTGATGTTCAGCCAGGCGACTTGCTTTTGTTTGCTGCTGATACCTATGAGATTGCTAACGCCGTTTTGGCAGCGCTTCGTTTGCATATGGCTGATGCTCTTGGGATTGAACGCAAGGGTCATGCGTTGCTTTGGGTTGTTAACTTCCCAATGTTCCGCTACGACGAAGACGAAAAGAAGTACGCTGCAGAACATCATCCTTTCACGCATGTTCTGGAAGAGGATTTGGACAAAATCGAATCTGCTCCTCTTGAATGCGGCAGCTATTCTTACGACTTGGTTATGGACGGCTTTGAAGTTGGTGGCGGCACCATCCGTATCCATAACGCTGAAGAACAGAAGCGCATCTTGCGCGTTTGCGGCTTGACCGATGAAGAAATTGAAGAGAAGTTCGGTCACCTTATTCATGCACTCGAGTTGGGTGCTCCTCCTCATGGTGGCATTGCTTTGGGCTTGGATCGTTTGGTTATGCTGCTTGCAGGCAAGCAGTCTATTCGTGACGTTATTGCGTTCCCGAAGACCTCAAGCGCATCTGATCCTATGACGGGTGCTCCTAGCCAGGTAACCACGCGTCAGCTTAAAGAAGTTGCTCTGCGCATTCTGTAAACTTTTTTAAACATTGAGCCCACGCTTTGCTTAAAACCACCAAAGAGCGCTAAGGTATGAAGCGCTAAGGTGGGGCAGAGCGTGGGCTTTGCTTTTGCTTTTGTCCTAGTCGCTTTACTATTGATGCTGGTGTTTCGTCTAGTGTTGCTGATGTTTCTTTTGGCATTACTTCTGGTTTCTTCTAGTATTACTTTTGGTTTCGCTAGGCGGGTTGCTTGTAGTTTTTTTGGAAGGATGGGATATTCGTGCAACGAAAATATTTCTTTTTCGACTACGACGGTACTCTAGCGGTTCCGCGTACACGTGAAATTCCCTCTTCTACGCAAGAAACAATCAGACGTCTGCGCGAAAACGGCCACTTTATTGCACTTGCGACGGGCAGACTTCAGATAAATGCGGTTGATTTTATTTCTTCTATTGGCATTGATAATTTGGTTGCCGATGGTGGGTATTCGGTTACGCTAGCAGGAGATTTAAAGTGGATGGATCCACTGCCGCTTGAGCCTGTGAAGCAGTGTTTGCATATTCTTGATGATCACCACATTCCTTGGGCGGTAACCACTGCTAATGAATTAGTACGTTATTCGCCACGCGAAGATTTCGCAGAAATTGCGGGTGATTACTATGTTCCTACGCACTATGATCCAAATCTTGCGATTGAAAGCCTTCAGACGGTGTATAAAGCATATATTCCTTGTAAGGCTGAAGACGAACATAAGGTGCTTGAAACAGGCGCGTTAGATGGAGTGCCGCACGTTCGTTATAATTCCGATACTATTTTCATTGAGCCAATGGATAAACAACGTGGCATAAAATACCTTATGAATTTGCTTGATGCTCCTATTGAAGATGTAGTAGTGTTTGGCGATGGCTTTAATGATGTATCTATGTTTCTTCCCGAGTGGACCTCAATTGCCATGGGGAATGCGCGCGAGGTTCTCAAAGAGCGGGCAGATTACATTACGACTGACTGCGATGCTGATGGCATCATGAACGCCTGCAAGCATTTTGGTTGGATTTAGACACGAGTGCTTGCATGATGAACGCGGGCAAGTTTGCAACAACGGGTGCGCGGAAAGACGGCAGTGTAGGTTAGGGTAACGATGGGTTCAGTATCTAGAGGATGGCATCATTTTTGCACTATTACACACCACAAAGGACTGGTGCTTCGCTATTGCTTTCGAGTGGGGCTTTACTGGCAAGGTATCGTGCATGATCTGTCGAAGTATTCCTTGACTGAATTTCGCGTTGGTGTTCACTACTATCAGGGTGATAGAAGCCCTAATACGGCAGAGCGTGCCGACATTGGTTATTCTACGGCTTGGATGCACCATAAGGGGCGCAACAAGCATCATTACGAATACTGGACTGATATGAGGGCTAATCGTGATGCAACGTTTGAAGGGAAGCCTATTCCTACGCGCTACGTTGTAGAAATGCTGTGTGATCGCGTAGCGGCAAGTAAGGTATATCAGGGAAGTGCCTATAAAGACGATAGTGCGCTCAATTATTTCAAATTAGAACAAAGCGCTCAGGGCGATTTAATGTTCCACCCTGAATCGCAACAGCTTCTTGAGACTATGCTTACCTGGCTTGCAGAAGAGGGTGAGAAGACTGCCTTTAAGCGCATTCGCACCGAAATAGTAAAGGCGCGGTATACCACGCCTTCAACTAAGAAATTTTAGTTTTTCGCTATCTTCGATTCGTTATATTCTGCTAACGCAATGCTATTCGCAAGTTTTTTACATTAATACAGTATTTACGTTTGCTGAGTAGACGTTCTGAAGCGCCGTTTTGGAAGAACACCTATAAAGCGAAGCCCCTGATTAGCCAGCAAATATTCTGGGATAGACAGGAAATGCGGGCGTTATTACCGCTTCGCTCTTAGTGTTCTTTCAAAACGAAAAAAGCGCGGAAGCGTTTACGAAGAAACGTAAATGCTGTATTGAATACTTAAACTTGTTCCAAAAGCATCATTTATTCAGAAACGCAAAACGATACGTGCAGGCATTTTTGCAGCGATATTATTCCCAGCTCGGACCGTTCTTGGGCTTTGGCTGGCGGACGTTAATGCGCTGGCCTTCCAAAGTTACACGAGAATATGGAGGAACAGATTCGGTAACAAAGGCACTACCAGCAATTACCGTACCTTCGCCAACTACTGTTTCGCCACCTAAAACGCTTGCATTGGAATAAATAGTTACGTTGTCTTCGATAGTAGGATGACGCTTTACACCTGCAAGCTTCTGGCCAGCACGAGTGGAAAGTGCACCAAGTGTTACGCCCTGGTAGATTTTTACGTGATTCCCGATGGTAGTGGTTTCGCCAATTACAACGCCCGTTGCGTGGTCGATGAAGAAGTATTCGCCAATAGTTGCGCCCGCATTGATGTCAACGCCCGTACCACTGTGAGCATATTCGGTCATGATGCGGGGGATCAAAGGCACCTGCTGTAAATACAGTTCATGAGCGATGCGATAAACGAAAATGGCGAAGAATCCTGGGTAAGAGAAGATAATTTCCTCTTTGCTTTGTGCTGCAGGGTCACCATCGAATGCCGCCTGCACGTCAGTAAGAAGAATGCGCTGAATTTCTGGAAGTTTGTCAAAGAAGTTTTTGCAGATTTCATCTACGCGTGCATCCACTTCTTCTTCGCATGCCATGCATTTAGACGGATCTTCGTTATCGCGCGCGCAGCGGAAGGCGAGGGCTTCGTAGAGCTGTTTGCGCAGAGCATCTTCGATGCGGATAAGGGTTTCGCCAATGAAGTATTCAGGATTGGTGCCCGTAGGGGTTTCATCGCCAAAATAACGAGGAAACATTACGCGACGAATATCTTTGATAATGCCGATGATTACCTTTTTGTTAGGAAAGTGCTTATCGGGATCGGTGAAGAATATTTCGGGAGTGCTGTAGTTTTTAGCTATGGCACCAACGATGGTATCAAGATTTTCCATGTTCATCTCTTTCGGTCGGTCTATGCGATTTTGGTTCACGTTTGCTCTGTTGCCAATTTGCGAGGTAGTAGCTACATGGTGGTTGGTACTGTAGCGACTCGCGGCGTTGAGTAGATAAACTGAACATGCTCGCATTAAGTCGATTTGATAGACCTCTATATCTTAGCGTTTGCAAGCTGGCT
>URMQ01000112.1 GCA_900548955.1 uncultured Eggerthella sp.
TGCTATGGCAAGTATGGCATGGGTTTCCGAAGCCTTTGTTCAAAGCCAGTGTGCATGCTTTGGCAGATGCAGTAGCGGCAGACGCTTATGTAGGCCCTTGTCCTAAATGCGGTAAAGATTTACAGCTGCGTACATCGCAAAAGACTCGTTCTATGTTTATTGGCTGTTCGGGTTGGCCTGATTGCGATGTAACGTATCCGCTTCCTAAGGGAAAAATTGAAGCAACAAATGAAAAATGCCCTGTATGTGGCATGCCTCAAATTAAGGTTACTGCATTCAGGTCGAAACCGAGGGTGTTGTGTATTGATCCCGAATGTGAAACCAATAAAGAGCCCGATTTAGTAGTAGGCGAATGTCCAACGTGTGCGGCACAAGGCAAGCATGCAAAACTGGTAGCACGCAAAAACCCTCGTACTCTGAAGCGTTTTATCAGGTGTGAAAACTATGACGAATGTGGTACGGGCTACCCGCTTCCTCAATACGGTGCACTTACTGCAACGGAAGAGGTGTGCGAGTCGTGTGGGGCACCTATGGTGATTGTTACTACTAACCGCGGCCCTTGGAAACTCTGCCCCAACTTCAATTGTCCCGCAAAGAAAGAAGCGGAAGAAAAGAAAGCTGCCGCAAAAGAAGCAAAGGCAGCAAAGAGCGCTAGCAAAACTACGGGCAGCAAAACAAAATCTGCTACTAAAAAGACCACTAAATCAACCACAAAGAAAAGGACAACCACTAAAGCGAAAAAAGCTTAGGGGTTATAATAAAAGTTAGTGCGCCCTTGTTTATCGAATTCTAGCCAGCTTGTCTAGTTAGCTAGTTTATTTATGGTAGCAACAATAAAGGACGCGGTTGAGACACAAAGATTAATCACGAGTTAAGGTTTAATTCAGGAGGAATTACTACTATGAGCAAAGTTACGATCGTAGGCGCAGGCAACGTCGGAGCAACCGCTGCGCACATCATTGCTTCAAAGAATCTTGCTGATGTTGTTTTAGTAGACGTGGCTGAAGGTCTTCCTCAGGGCAAAGCTCTTGATATGATGCATATGCGTTCGGTTGAAAAGTTCACTGTGAACGTAACTGGTACAAATGATTACGCTGCCACTAAAGATTCTGATGTGGTAGTTATTACGGCAGGCATTGCTCGTAAGCCTGGCATGACGCGTGAAGATTTGTTGGGCGTTAATTCGGGCGTTATGTCTTCTGTAATTGATCAGGCCATGGAGGCTTCTCCTAACGCAATTTATATCTGCGTTACCAATCCGCTTGATGTTATGACCTATCTTGCCTTCAAGAAATCCGGTCTTCCTTCTAACCGCTTGATGGGCATGGGCGGTGTTTTGGACTCTTCCCGTCTTTCTTTTGCGGTATGTGAAAAGCTTGGCTGCGATCCTGCAGACGTTGAAGCTTGGGCATTGGGTGCTCATGGTGAGGGAATGGTTTGTTGGCCACGCTACACCAAGGTTAAAGGTACTCCTATTACCGAACTTATGAGCGCAGAAGATATTGAAGAGGTTACTAAGCGTTGCACTAAGGGTGGTGCTGAAGTAGTTGCTTTCTTAAAGACGGGTTCTGCTTACTATGCTCCTGGTGCTTCCATTGCAAAAATGGTAGAAGCTATTCTTACTGATTCCAAGGAAGTAATGAGTGTATGTGCCTATATTGATGGCGAATATGGCTTGAATGATTTGTATATGAATATTCCTTGCCGCTTGGGCAAGAATGGTGTTGAAGAAATTGTTGAATTTGAACTTACCGAAGAAGAAATGGCTGCACTTCACGAATCAGCTGCAAGCGTAAAGAAGGGCTTAGAAAACCTTCCTGAATAACGATCGGTAAAGGATGTCGGCTCTCATGAAAGTAGTTACTGCTGCCAGCGTGCATGACGCGCTGGCTTCGCTTATTCCGCAGCTTGCAAGTGTTTTACCTGATGATATTTTAGCTGGTTTGATTGCGGCTCGCGAAGTTGAAACAGGGCAGCGCGCTCGTATCGTACTAGATCAGTTGGTAGAAAACGCGCGTATAGCTGCGCAGGATAAAGTACCTATCTGCCAAGATACTGGTACGGTATGGGTTTGTTTGGAAATAGGACCCGATGTTCTGGTTTCAGGAGATGTACTTTCGCGTGTAAATGAAGCAGTTGCATGGGCATATGATTCAGCACATTTGCGCAAATCGGTGGTAAAAAACGCTTTGTTTGATCGAGCGAATACGGGCGACAATACTCCAGCATTCTGCGAAATTCATTGCGTTGAAGAGTTGGGTGTTGCTCGCTTGCATGTCATGCTAAAAGGTGGCGGTTCGGATAATGCAAGCCGCGTTGTTATGCTTACGCCTAGTGCTGGTAAACAGGGAATTATCGATACCGTATTGCAATGTGTTCGCGAAAAGGCGGCAAATGCATGCCCGCCACTCATAGTAGGCGTGGGCGTTGGTGCAACATTTGATAAGGTGGCAGGTCTTGCAAAACATGCGCTCATGCGTCCATTAGGACAAACTCATCCTGATCCTGAAACGAACGAATTTGAAGCAGAATTGCTTGCTGCAGTTAATGCGACAGGAATTGGCGCAGGTGCGCTAGGAGGTTGTACTACTGCTTTAGGGGTACGAGTGGAAACTGCTCCCTGTCATATTGCGGCGCTTCCTGTTGCGGTTAATATGGGATGTTCGGCAATGCGACGCGCAAGTGTCGATCTCGCCTGTGTTGATAGGGTAATTGACAACACTATGCTTGGTGGTATCTCGCTTGAAACAGAAGGGCGGTAGTTGTGGCAATGCAAGAATCTATTTCCCTTACCCTTCCTTTAGATCGAGAAGTACTTAAAACCCTTAAAGCAGGTCAAGCATGCACGCTTACTGGTCCTCTGTTTACTCTTCGTGATGCAGGTCATCAGCGTCTTTTGGAAGAAACGGGTAAAGACAAGAAGCTTCCTTACGGGCTTTGCGGTCAAGCTATTTTCTATGCTGGTCCCACACCTGAAGCGGCGGGTCGTCCTTTTGGCGCTATTGGGCCTACTACGGCATCACGCATGGATTTTGCGGCACCGCACTTAATGGATTGCGGCATTGTAGCAACCGTTGGTAAGGGCACTCGTTCTGAAGCGGTTCGTCAGGCGTGCATCGACAATCAGGGCGTGTATTTTGTGGCAGTAGGTGGAGCTGCTGCGTATCTTGCGAAGTGTGTAGAATCGTGTGAAACCTTGGCGTATGCTGATTTGGGCACAGAAGCGCTTCGTAAAATTGAAGTGACTAATTTTCCTGTATTTGTAGGTATTGATGTTGCAGGAAATAGTATTTATACCCTTGATCGATAGGAATACTGGTGGCTAGTACACAAGATACTTCTACGGGACCAGGCATTTTCGTCACTTTCGAAGGTGGCGATGGCGCAGGGAAAACCACGCATATTACGTTTTTAGCAACCTGTTTACGTTCGATGGGTTACGAAGTGCTTTGCCTACGTGAGCCTGGTGGTACTTCTATTGGTGAAAATCTGCGTTCAATTGTGCTAGATCCGGAAAATTCTACTATGGCGGATCAAACAGAACTGCTCATTTATGAAGCAGCTCGTGCTCAAATTGTCAAAGAAGTTGTTATTCCGGCTTTGGCGCGTGGGGCAGTGGTATTGCTGGATCGTTTTTATGACTCTACCATTGCCTATCAAGCATATGGCAGGGGTTTACCTTTGTCGTTTGTGCGTCAGGCGAATATCTTTGCTTGCCAAGGAGTTCATCCGTGCCGCACTATTTTACTCACCACTGACGCTTCAGCAGAAGAAGGTCTTGATCGCGCAACCCATCATGGGCAGGCGGATCGTCTTGAGCAAGCAGGCGCTGACTTTCATGCGCGGGTAAATGCAGCATTTATGCATCTTGCAGCTGAAAATCCTGCACGCATTCGCGTGGTGTCTTCGGCAGGCGCTAAAAATGAAACAGCACGTGCTATTTTCAGCGAATTAGCAGACGTTTTTGGCTGGGGTCCTGAAAGTGATGTGTGGAAACCAGGGTTCTTTGATCCTATCTTGGAGCGAAACACCGATCAAAAGGCTCAAATTTCTTTAGGTGAAGAGTAAGGCAGCAGGCAGGTGGCAGACGTTTTCGACGGTATATTTGGTCAACCGCGCGTACGGGAATTCTTTCGTGCGTCAATTGCCTCTGGGCGCGTAAGTCATGCCTACCTGTTTACTGGTCCAGCTGGTTCGAATAAAACCGCTGCAGCTTATGCATTTGCGCAGGCTATTTTGTGCAAGAATCATGGGTGCCGTACGTGTGATGACTGCAAGCGCATAGAACGTCGTAAACATCCTGATGTGCATTTTTATAGTCCTGAAGGTGCTCAAGGGTATCTGATAGAACAGATTCGTGAGATTATTTCTGGCGTTGCTCTAGCTCCTATTCGTGCACAAGGTAAGGTATATATCCTTGATCGTGTAGATTTGTTGGGTGTTAGTGCTGCTAACGCTTTTTTAAAAACGCTTGAAGAGCCAATGCCTGGAGTCACCTTTATTTTGCTCGGGCGTACACGTGAAGGGGTTTTGCCTACTATTGTTTCGCGTTGCCAGGTGGTGCCGTTTCGTCATATTCCCGCCCTAGAAGCTGCGGGAATTCTTTCTCAAAAAACAGGGGTAACGCCGCAACAGGCACGCATTGCTATAGAGGCATGTAACGGATCTATAACCCGTGCGATTGTTTTTGCTAAAAGTGCTGAACGAGCAGAATTCCGCGCGCGTATAATGGAGGTTCTTGCCAACTTGCCTCTTGCAGACGAGCGCGATGTATTAGAGTATGCTGCAGAATTAATTGAGCGAGCCAAAGCTCCTCTCGATAATGTTCGTACCCAGCAAAGTGAAGAGTTGGCAGAGTCGGCAGACTTTCTTACTAAGTCAGCACTGAAACAAGTTGAATTACGCCATAAGCGAACCTTGACTATGGCTACGCGTAATTCGCTTAATCAAATGACGTCAATCATTCGTTCTTGGCTTCGTGATGTTTTGATGATTGCGTCAGGAACGCCTGAATTAGTGATCAATGTTGATCAAAAACGGGCGCTAGAAATTGCCGCGCAAAAGGTGACACCAGTAGGTATCATGGACGCTTTGCGTGAAGCATACAAAACAGACGAAGCACTTAGCTATAATGTTTCTCCAGAGACGTGCTTAGACGCACTTCTTTTTTCGATAAGAGAGGTTCTACATGGTTCGGGTAACCCCCATTAAACTTCAAGCTGGAACCAAGGTTTTATGGTTTGATCCAGCTGAACATAACGTATGTGCGGGCGACCATGTCATCGTGAGCACCGAACGAGGTTCGGAATTTGGTGTTGCTACGGCAGACATCATGGAAGTGAGCGATGAAATGATTGCTCAATTAAAATCGCCTTTAAAGCCGGTTCTTCGTATTGCTGACGAACAAGATATTGAGCGCGCGCATGAGCTACAGCAAAAAGGTGAAGAGGCACTTGCTACCTTTAAAGAACTTGCTGCAGAAACCAGTGAACAAATGCGTCCAGTAATGGTTGAATTCCTGTTTGATGGGGATAAGGCGGTGTTTTATTTCGAATCCGAAGAGCGCATTGATTTTCGAGATTTGGTGCGAAAGCTAGCTGGTGTATTCCACGTGCGTGTTGATATGCGCCAAATTGGAGTGCGTGATGGTGCGCGTATGATTGGTGGCATTGGT
>URMQ01000113.1 GCA_900548955.1 uncultured Eggerthella sp.
AAACCATAAGGCCGCTAATTTCACCTAAAGAAAAACCAACAATAGCCTCAGGCTGAAAACCACGTGCTAAAAGAGCACGTGATAAACCAACTGAAATAGCCGAGGTAAGAACCTGAGAATTAAGCGCATCGTTAATCTGCGCTTCATCGCCTTCTTTACTCAAAGCAACAAGATCAATTCCTGTTGCTGCCTTTGCCATTTCAAAAGTTTCTTGCACTTCAGGCAAAACCAAAAGATCAGCACCCATGCCAACCTTTTGAGCTCCTTGCCCTGGCATCATCCATACACTCATTACGCTCATCCCTACTTCCAGGCACGCGTTGCGTTCTTGTCCGCCATTTCCTGCAAACCAAAAGCTGCCCACTTTTCTGCCTGAGATACAAGCTCGGTAACAATTTCTACCGCAGGTTTGCAGTCATGAACTAAGCATGCAGACTGGCCTGCCATCATAGATCCATTGTCCACATCACCCTGAACCGCACGACGAAGAGAACCCGCAAGACGCTCTTCAGCTTCAGCACTATCGCCCATACCCTGAGCTTCCATCTGGCGAATTTCGCGGGTAAGTTTATTTTTTAATCCGCGAACTGGATGACCACCCGCACGACCAGTAACAATCGTGTCGGAGTCTTTTGCGGCAATTACCTTATCTTTATAAGCCTGAGCTACACAACACTCTTCAGCAGTAAGAAAGCGCGTTCCTACCTGAACACCTTCAGCACCAAGTGCAAAAGCTGCAGCCATTCCGCGACCATCCGCAATACCACCTGCCGCAATAACAGGAATCGATACTGCATCGCAAACAGCAGGAACTAATACCATGGTATTCAGCTCGCCAATATGTCCGCCTGCTTCGCAGCCTTCCGCAACAACAGCATCAGCACCACAGCGTTCCATACGACGCGCAAGAGCAGCAGATGCAACTACAGGAACAACGGTAATGCCCGCTTCCTTCCACATAGGAACATACGAACCAGGATTTCCTGCTCCTGTGGTAACTACATCAACTTTCATATCGGCAGCAAGCTGAGCAAGCTGGGGTGCTTCAGGGTTCATGAGCATAATATTTAAACCGATTGGTTTATCGGTCAGTTCACGAGCTTTTTCGATTTCTGCTTTTACCCAAGATACAGGAGCAGCGCCACAAGCAATAATGCCCAAGCCTCCAGCATTACTTACCGCAGCAGCAAGACGGGCATCAGCAATGTTTGCCATACCGCCCTGAATAATAGGATATTCAACACCCAAAAGCTCAGTTACTCGTGTTTTCATATCTAACCATCTCTTTCGTGTGAGGTATTTGACAGCAACAAGCGAACCACCTGAATATAGTTCTCTGCATGATATACTTCAGAGTTTTTACTATTCAGCCTGGTTCGCTTATGTACGTGTCAATCTACTGTAGTGCTTCTTAGACCGAAGAATGCCCGATAGCTTGGTTATTTACAAAGAATCAATGTAGCTTACAAGCTCTTCGATAGTTTCAAGACCCTCTGGCTCACCGAAGTCAATATCAAGCTTTTCTTCGATATCGCAAATAAGCTCTGCCATGTCCAAAGAATCGATGCCCAGATCCTCAAAGGTTGCATCTTCTGTTACCTCTTCAGGATTGATGTCGAGGGTCTCTTCCAAGATTTCTTTAATTGCATCCAAAGTTGCCATTAGTGTTCCTTTCTATTGAGCTGCAGATTCTTTTGCAGCTTCGTTCTCATGATCAAAAAAGTCTTTAACTTTACCTAACGCTTTATAAAGAACAGCCTCTTCTTCAGGCGTTAAACACTCCAGTGCGCTATCCGCCATCTTTTTATGGAAGGCATCATGTGCACGATATGCCTTGCGCCCTTTAGAAGTAAGCTGAACAAGCACTTGCCTGCGATCCACTTCGCTTCTTGTTCGCTGAACATAACCTTTACGTTCAAGCTTAGTCATGGAAGCCGTAAGGGTGGCTAACGTAACATCAAGACGCGAAGCAACCACCTTCATAGGGTTAACTTCATGAAGTCCAACCGCAACAATCGTATGAAGTTCAGCGATGCTCAATCCTTCAGTAAGGCGATTGTTGAGTGATCGTTCTTCAATACGCAATATAGAATTGAATGTTTCGGTGAGCATCTCATTGACAACTTCTTTACCTTCACGTTGCCAATCAGGTATTTCGATGCTCTTATTCAAAGCCATACTCCTTTAAAACCAATAGTTTTGTTAATAATGCTTTATGCATTTGCTGGCAAAATGCCGATACCCAGGGCTCCAGGGCCAAGATGGGTAGAAATAATTGCACCACAAGGGCAGGTGCCACCATCGATATACTCAATACCAGCCTCAGCAAGAGCAGCCTTCATATCTTCAATGTGCTTCAAATTGCCGCTATGGCAGAAACGAATACGAAGCTCTCCGTATTCATTGGTGCGGTTTTCCACTTCGCTAACGAAGGTCTTAATTACTCCACGCATACCCTTTGCTTTTCCATATGCATTAAGAATACCTTTTTCGTTAAAGGTGAAAATTGGCTTGATATTCAAAAGGCTTGCGTTTTTAACCTGGTCAGCAGAAAGACGGCCGCCCTTAAGCAAGTTCTCTAAGGTTTCTGGAGCCACCAAGAATTCTGCCGTTGCTAAGAGTTCCTTTGCTTTTGCCTCTGCCTCATCAAGCGTAGCGCCCTCATCACGCATCTTGCAAATCTGTTCTACAACCAATGCCACAGGAGCGGTAGCGCCTGCACGAGCACCATCAAGAACACGAACGTCGATATCAACCTGTTCAGCAGCAGCACGAGAAGACTCGATCGTGCCAGACAGAACACCTGCAATGTGAATTGCAATAACTCCGTCATATCCCTTTTCTGCAAGAGTGTTATACATCTGCTCGAAGTCATAAGGGGTAGGCTGAGAAGACTGAGGAAGATTTTCAGCTGCAGCCATACGCTCATAGAATTGCTCAGAAGAAATTTCAAACTGATCCTTAAACGTTTCTCCGTCGATAAGAACACTCAAAGGAACCATATGGACATCAAGAGCTTTGTATTCTTCTGGAAGAAGATCTGCTGTTGAGTCGACTACGACGGCAAATCCCATGCTCTCTCCTTTCGCAAGAAATCAAAGATTTCTCGTTCAATAATTACTTAGTTTATCTAACTAATTGAAAGGATAGAGGGATAGATAAGCAAACGCAAGTAAAAGTAGCACTCCCCCACAAATTGAGCACAGGTGGAAAATTATGCGCAATTGTCACTACGAGCGTCTCTTGCTGTTACGCAAGTGTCTCCAACTGTTACGCAAGTGTCTTTAGTTGTTACATATAAAGGGCGGCAGACATAATCGTTCTTGCCTATGAGCGTCGACCGCCACCGTAGGAACTTTTTCGTGCACCAAAAGCACTGCCCTTTCGTGCAGTCTTTTTCAAATCGCCCAAAATATCCTCTTCAGCTTTGCCTTCAAGTTGTGCACGCAGTTTAACCACCTGATCGCGCACCGCCGCAGCACGCTCAAAGTCCATCGCCGTCGAAGCCTCAAGCATTTCTTCTTCAAGGGATGCAACAATGCGCAACATCTCACTACGGGAATAACCTGCCAATTCAGCGTTAACTTCTTCGGCACTACGTTTACCTTCGTCGGTCTCGAGATAATCAGTAATGTCGCTAATACCTTTACGAATGGTTTTAGGAACAATACCATGCTCTTCGTTGTATGCCATCTGAATTGCACGACGACGGCGCGTTTCGGTGATCGCGCGATCCATGGAGTCAGTGATCTTGTCGGCATACATTATCACTTGACCTCCCGCATTACGCGCTGCGCGACCAATAGTCTGAATAAGTGAGCGATGGTTGCGCAAGAAACCTTCTTTATCTGCATCCAAAATGGCAACCAGTGAAACTTCTGGCAAGTCCAAACCCTCTCGAAGCAAATTGATGCCAACTAAAACATCAAATTCGCCTTTGCGAAGATCTCGCAAAATTTCAACACGCTCAAGCGTCCCGATATCGGAATGCATATAGCGTGCACGAACTCCCTGATCAAGCAAATGTTCAGTCAAATCTTCCGCCATGCGCTTGGTTAAAGTCGTAATAAGAACTCGCTCGTCGCGCTTTGCACGTATTTTTGCTTCATCGATAATGTCGTCAATTTGCGAAAGAATGGGACGAACATCGATTTCTGGATCCAACAATCCCGTTGGGCGAATGATCTGCTCCACCTTTGCTTCGCTTACTCGTTCCTCATAGTCTCCTGGCGTTGCAGAAACATAAACAAACTGCGGAACTCGCGCTTCGAATTCGTCAAATCGAAGCGGGCGATTATCCAAACAGGAAGGCAGACGAAAACCGTGTTCTGCTAGAGTTACCTTACGAGAGCGGTCTCCTTCGTGCATTCCGCGAATCTGAGGAACCGTTACATGACTTTCGTCAATAAAGCAAAGGAAATCACTAGGAAAATAATCGATCAAAGTATAAGGAGGCTCACCTGGAGCGCGTCCATCCAGGTGCCGCGAATAATTTTCAATGCCAGAGCAAAAGCCCATCGTCTCAATCATTTCCAAATCGTAGGAAGTGCGCATCTCCAGGCGCTGCGCTTCAAGCAACTTTCCTTCTTCATTGAATTGCTTCAGGCGTTCCTGCAATTCTTCTTGAATAGTTTGAAGAGCGTGTTCAATCGCTGGTCTGGCTGCTACGTAATGGGAGGCAGGCCATAAAGGAAGTGCCTCATATGTATTCAGTACTTCTCCCGTAACGTTATCAATTTCAGATATTTCCTCTATTTCGTCTCCCCAGAATTCCACACGAATCGGATTATCTGCATAGGGAGGAAATACATCCAACGAATCGCCTCGAACGCGGAAGGTGCCTCGCTTCAATTCGTAGTCATTTCGATCATATTGGATATCTATCAGCTTATGTATAAGTTCGTCACGATCTTGTTCGATCTCTTTATCAAGAAATACCGCCATACCTGCGTATTCCATCGGCGATCCAATACCATAGATGCAAGAAACTGAAGCCACAACGATAACATCACGTCGAGATAAAAGCATTGAAGTTGCGGCATGACGAAGCTTTTCTACCTCCTCGTTAATGGAAGCATCTTTTTCTATGAAGGTATCAGTTGTTGGAACATAAGCTTCCGGCTGATAATAGTCGTAGTACGAGACAAAATATACCACCGCATTGTTCGGGAAAAACTCTTTTAGCTCTGCCGCCAATTGAGCAGCAAGTGTTTTGTTGGGCGCTAAAACGAGTGTTGGTTTTTGTACCGCCTCGATAGTTTTAGCCATGGTATAGGTTTTACCCGAACCTGTAACACCTAACAACGTTTCATAACGCATCCCAGATTCAATATTTTTGGCTAATTGAGCAATAGCTTTTGGCTGGTCACCTGCAGGCTCATAAGGAGAAACCACCTCAAAGGGTTGAGACGACAGACGTGCCATGGGTAATTTACCCTCCATTTGATGGCCCTCTAAATTTTGAAGATGCGCCACAATTCCTCCCTGTATTCCTATCTACCATTTGAATCCGTAATTCGAAAGAATCTACAATCTAAATCTGCAATTCGACAGCGTC
>URMQ01000114.1 GCA_900548955.1 uncultured Eggerthella sp.
AAAAAGTTTATCTATCGAAAGTCAAAATGGTAAAAACTCACTTGATTCAGTGGTAATGATTGAAGAAACCATTAGGTATTTTGTGGTGCAAACATTTACGGTGAATCTTGATGGCTATTTGGGATATACCGGGCATAATTATTTACTCTATGAAGAAGATGGAAAAATTCGTCCGTTACCGTGGGACTACAACTCAGCATATGCAACTTATACCTTAGGCATGCCGAATGCAGAAAATGATCCAGTAAAGTATGTTAATTATCCCATTGATACGCCTGCTCCAGGCTACATTATGATGAAACGTCCGCTCTATCATAAAGTGATGATGGTCCCTGAAAACTTCAATCGGTATTACGAACTATTCGATGAGTTCATTGCAGGATATTTTGAAAGTGGTTTATTTGAAAATCAGCTACGAGAAACTGCAGAAATGATTGCTCCTTACGTAGAACAGGATCCTACGAAGTTTTGCACGTATGAAGAATTTCTTGTGGGAGTAGATAGTTTTGCTCAATTCTGCAACTTGCGTGCTGAAAGTGCTCGAGGTCAATTGAGTGGTCAAGTTCCTTCTAGTTTTGCTGAGCAAGAAGCAGGAATAGGAACTCCTATTGATACGGGTGATCTATGGCTTCCCGATATGGGTGAAGTTGCAGATTTGAAAGAATAATCATTTTGGTTATCTTCAATCGGAATCGTATACTAAAACCAGTGGGATTAACTTTTTATCTTTCTAGCACCGACTTCTTTGCGTTTCGCTAAGGAGATTGTTTCGTTAGGAGCTTAGTATGTCTGCTGCTCTAACTATTCATGAAGATATTGAAACGTTGCGCTCATGGATTAGTACATGTCCAAAAGGTGGCATGGTGTTCTTTGGTGGCGCTGGCGTGTCTACAGAAAGCGGTATTCCGGATTTTCGTAGCTCTGATGGTTTATTCATGCAGCATTATCAAATTCCTCCAGAGCAGATTGTGTCTCATTCCTTTTTTGAAGCTCATCCTGCAGACTTTTATGACTTCTACTTTAATCATATGATTTTCCCTGATGTAGAACCAAATCAAGCACATCGAAAGCTTGCAGAGCTTGAGCAAGAGGGAATCCTGTCGGCAATAATCACCCAAAATGTTGATGGTCTTCATCAAAAAGCAGGTTCCAAAAACGTTTTTGAATTACATGGCAGCTCGGTAAAGAACTACTGTTGCTCCTGCAGGAAGCAATTTACGTTCGAAGAATTTGTTGCTCTAAGAAAACAAGCCCTTATCAGAGAAACGAACGACAGCGCATCTAATTCCTCTCTGAACGGAGTGCCACGGTGCCCTGAGTGTGACGGTATCGTTCGTCCCGATGTGGTTTTGTATGAAGAAGGATTGTCCGAAGATGTTTTGAGAGGAGCCATAAAGGCAATTAGCCAAGCTGATTTAATGGTAGTAGCGGGCACGTCTTTGGTAGTTTACCCTGCAGCAGGCCTACTTCAATACTTCACAGGATCGCATCTTGCTATAGTGAATCTTCAGCCCACGGCAGCTGATAGAAATGCAGACCTTTGCATACCAGCAAAGGTAGGAGAAGTATTTGCTTTCTAAAAGTCATAACTAAATAAGGCACGTTTCTATTAGTGGGCAACCATCGTTTAATGGGCAAGCATTGATTAGTCCCAACTAAAATAAGCAAGCATCTATTAGTTCTTTACCGCGAAGCTCATTCAACCATTCATCAGGGATACCTTCTATTCCGTAAACTATTCCTGCAAGAGCGCCAGCAACAGCAGCGGTGGTATCCGTGTCGTCTCCTAAATTCACTGCTTTTAGAACACAATCTTTGTAAGTGGTGGTAGTTGCCAAACACCAGTAGGCTGCTTTAAGGGTATCTAACACAAAACCACCCGAGCGAATTTCCGTGCGTGGGGTAGTAATAAGCGTTTCGTAATGGGGAAGTGCTGATTGGATGTCTGCACCAGATGCTAAGGCGCGGCATACGTGGACGAATTCAACGCAGGCTTCAGTTGATGTTTGATGTGCGTGAGTGATGGCGGACACTACTCGTATTTCATCGTCGGTTGCGTGTGTGAATGCTAGGGGAGCGGTACGCATTAATGATCCGTTGCCATTGTCAAACTCGCTACTGCATCCATAACCTTGCGATAACGCTTTTTGTGTTGCGATACCAATATCGAATAAGCCATCAATAGTGTAGGCACCTGTCTGGCACCAATTAATAAAGCGTGCTTGGATATCGGAGGGATCAATGCATCCCTGTTCACGGATGCTATCACATAAGGCAAGCGTCATAGAGGTGTCGTCACTCCAGGTTCCAGCTGGCTGATTGTGTGTTCCGTGACCAATCATATCGCTGCAAGAAAAGGTATCGCGATGTTTAAATTCGAAAGGGACGCCTAGAGCATCGCCTATAGCTAAGCCGTAAACGCAATCTTTCAGCGTGGCATGATTTAATCCTAGCTCAACTGAATAAAGGGGCTTATACAGGGCGCCTTCTGACGTTAAGGTACTTTTGTAAAACGTTACCGTATGTGTTAAGGCTGGTTGTGGGAAGTGTAGTTGTTGCAGAGATCCTTTAGGGATACGTGCCCTACGTGCGAGCGTAATATGAGGACGAAACTTCTTTTCATCGAAAGAGATGCCGCGATTACGCAATTCTTCACGGAGTAGTTCGGCAAGTTTTATAAGTTCATTGGTTGGTTGAATTTGTAGGTGGAGTGTTGCATCGTGAGGCTTTCCAAACTTTCCAAGGCCGATTGCATTCAGGCGAATAGGTTGTAGCAAGGGAAGTACTGCATCAATCGATTCAATTACTTTAACTGCGGTTGATTCATTGATATCTCCAAGGAAGGCAAGCGTGAGGTGATAGGTTTCTCGCTTCATGAATCTGCCCTCAATAGTGCGTTTGAGGGCATGCGCTAAAGAAGCTACTTCGTCACAAAATTCCTGGGGAAGTTCTAATGCAATAAAGGTTCGCATGGGGTACTCCAAATATGCCTGTTTTGAATGGAAGAGTATTAATCATAGGTATTAGTCATGCAAATTACCGCGATATACACTCAATAAAGAATTATACGAATACGGAAAAATCAAGGACAGATGCATGGGGGATATTTCTAGTGCGGTATTTCAGATGGGAATTTTGCTGATCGTTACCGCCGTTGGTTATCTTGCCACAAAATTAGGCTATTTGGATATGCGCGCAAAGGATAAAATCACGGCGCTTTTGCTGAATATTACGCTGCCCTGCATGATTATTGCGTCAGCAGGAAACCTTGATGCATCTACTCTAGGAATTCAGGTGCCCCTAAGTTTAGCGCTCGGTGCTCTAGCGTTTTTCCTTTGGGTTTTGGTTGCGTTTTTGTTTAATGTTGTTTTTCGCGTTCCTAAAGAGCAGCGTCCGTTGTATTACTTTATGAGCGTTTGTTCTAATACAAGCTTTATTGGTATTCCCGTTGCGGATGCACTTTATGGTGAAAGCGCTGCGCTTTTATGTAGCGTATTTATTATGGCAACGAGCACACTTATGTATAGCGTTGGGATAGCTTTATTACTTGGTGGGGGAGCTGCAAATAAAAAGGATGTCCTTCGCGCCGTTGTTTCTCCTTTAACTATTGCTGCCCTATTAGCTATCGCATTAGTGTTTTCTGGATTGCATTTGCCGTTATTGCTTCAAGATTCGCTTGAATTGATTGGCTCCATTACGCCACCAGTTGCCATGATGTTGGTGGGGGTAATTATTGCCAATGAAAAGATATCCCGTGTTGTTAAGGAATGGCGTCTGTATCCCTATATTATAATTCGTCAGTTGCTCGCATCTGCTGCAACATGTTTTCTGCTGAGCTTCTTTGTGAAAGATCCTGTATTGTTAGGTATTTTTACTGTTATGTTCGCAATGCCTGTTGGATCAATGGCGCCAATGTTTTGTGCGAGTTATGGGAAAGATTCGGTGTTGCCAGCAAAAGGAACGATTCTAAGCACAATAGCTTCGTTTGCAATAGTTCCTTTATTGGTGGCGTTTATGCTAACAGTAGTGCCTCTAGCTTTTTAGCTAGAGGCACGTAAAATTACGACTCGTTATTTTGCTACTCCGAATCTCTTTAATCGTATGAGTGAAGGTAGTTTAAACAAGAAGACTTTCATTGATTGGATGAGTTTCAGTGGCTCTTAACTTTAGTGGCAATGGCAGCCTCCACCGCAACCGCAGCCGTCGTTAGTGTAGAGATGCATAGGGTAGGAAAGATACTCAACAGGAGCAAGCTTTTCTACCGTGATGTAACCAGGTTCAGCAGCCAATACAGTAGGGATGCGATTAACAATATCGGCGCAGGTGTGCTCAACGGTAGCAGGCTTTTCTATACCAAAGACTACATCAGGCTCGCCAATAATCTTCCAGTCGCACATATCGCCATCTTCTGGTTCATAAACCTTGCCGATACACTGCGTTTCAATTACAGGTCCTTGGAAGGTCTCAGTTGTAACAACAGCGCTCATTCCGATGCAGTTGCCTGCTGGAATGGTCTCTCCAAGGGTTTCGGAATATACATCGTGATCAGAAATGTAAGGAACGCATTTCTGGGTTTGTGACTTAATGGACCAACCAAAAAGATTTACCAGA
Organism: uncultured Eggerthella sp.; assembly: GCA_900548955.1. Lineage (GTDB taxonomy): Bacteria > Actinomycetota > Coriobacteriia > Coriobacteriales > Eggerthellaceae > Anaerotardibacter. Next base: position 4,612 of record URMQ01000114.1, read on the forward strand.
GCTTCGTTGGAATTCCAAACATAGGATGGCTCCAGTGTTTCTGGATGAGCAATCTGCTCTTCGAATTCATCTGGAGTAAGACCGCAGCCATGTGCTTTAGCAAGGGCTAAGCCATAATCTTCAACGTTATAGCTGGTTGCTCCTTCAATTTTGTCGATGCGATGAACGCCGCCAGCAATGCAGCCGATCATATTGATCCAGTAAATATCTTGCATACCTGCACCTACTACCGTGCAGCCAGTTTCTTTGGCAAGCGCATCAATTTCGTTGGTGATTTCTGGTGCGGTGGTCCAGGAGTAAATGGCTTCTTCGCAGGTGGTAACAACATTGATGCCACGTTCAACACACTTCATAATGTGTGGCTGCATATCGCTCATGAAACTAAAGAGCGTCAACACTGCAATATGCGGATCAGTTGTGTCGAGTACCTTGTCTGCGTCGTCGGTAATTTTGATACCGAGGTCAAACCCTAAGCCACAATACTGGCCAACGTCTACGCCTTGCAGATCAGGATTGTTGTCGATTGCGCCTACAATTTCAGCGCCGTTTTCGTACAGATAGCGCAGCGTGTATTTAGACATTTTGCCGCAGCCATACTGAACAACACGAATTTTTTCACGATTCATGATGCCCCTCCTTTTTCATGATGTGATCCCCAAGATCTAAGCGATTACTTTTGAAAAGATGCTTAGATCATCATCTTCATCATAGCGGTTAAGCTGAGAAAAGAAAGAAAAAATGCCTGATAAAAGACAGAATTAAGAATGTTGTTGAGATATTTGAGAATGTGAAAGAAATTTGAGGGGGTGAAATCGGCTTAAATTCTCCAAGTGCAGC
>URMQ01000115.1 GCA_900548955.1 uncultured Eggerthella sp.
GGAATGCACCGATGGAGTAGGCGATGAGCTCATCGCCCGCGTGCGAAAGGTACGTTCTCTACCCAGGATTCGAACAGTTCACAGGTTTCAATTGAGTGAGTTTGAGCAAACTGTTTGAAGGTTTGGGTGGTGCTAATACTGTTGGTGATTTCTCGGTTTTCATTCATGCCGGCAGAACCATCGCCGTTAAATTCGCAAAAGCCACAAGACATATCGTCTTCGTTAAGAAAGACGTCGATGCGGGCAAAAGGCAGAAGGTCATTATATCCGCGTGGTAAAAGAATGAGCTCTTCTAAACGTTTGTCGTAAGAAAAGATATCACGATACGTTGGATCTTTAAGGTAGTGGTCAATCACCTTGCAGAGGATGCGATGGGTGGTTTCAGCTATGGTTTTAAGGGTGCTCCAGCTTTCGTCGTTAAATAAACGGGGGATAAATGAGCATGCTACTACTTTGTGATGAACAATAGCGGTAGAGCCTTGCATATACGCATAAGCAGCCCTTCTTCCTTCGATGTCGCCATTCAGGGCAAGAGAGGTGTCGAAATATTCTTCAGTTAGCTCAGCATTGCTCTTCATGAGTACCCTTCCCGTATATGTGAGAATCTTTTGCGCAAAGTGTAACACGCCCTACAAGGAGTTTTGTGGAGCGTGTTTGAGGATTGATAAGAGCGTATTCGAGGGGTAACGAAAAAAGTTTTAAAGGGCTTATTTTCGATCAAGCGGTAAAACGTTTTGCTCCATTAATCCCGTGAGACCTTCGGCGATATTGATGCTTACGAGTTCTATCACTTCATCAAGAGTAAGTTCAGTGTTTCCTGAAAGCCAGTAAGCGTAGGCATGGAAAATTCCACCGAGATAAAACTCCAGGATTAAATTGATGTATCGTTTTGCTTCAATTGAAAGATCGGCATTGGTGGTATAAATTCGTTCGCGGGCAATAGCGGTTCCATACTGCATGAATTTGTGCATCGGAATGTGCTTGAGAAGGTTTGCGCGCTGATTTTTTGATAGTGGTAATGAAGATTCAAGAGCATAGAGATATTTCTTTGCAAAATGAGAAGGATCATGCAAAAGATCGTAGAACGCTACTCCTTCAAGTCCTTGCGCTGTTTGTTGGCGAATTACATCTTCGAATAAGGTATCGATGGATGAATAGTGCGTATAGAACGTTTTTCTATCAATGTCAGCGCGTTTGGCGAGTGCAGTAATGGTTATCTTTTCATATTCATATTCGGTTAGCAGTTCTATGAAGGCGGTATGAATTGCCCTGCGGGTACGAAGGATGCGCCTGTCAATGTGTTTTGTCGAGTTGTTTACATCCATGTTACTTTTACCCCATTATCCTTTCAGACGTATCATAATCCACAAACGAATAGCCTTTTGACCTGTGATTATAGTTTTGCAAGTAACTATAATCAACAGTTGTTGAATAACTTTTCAGCAACGATACTCGTTTGAGGGGGAGGCTATGAAAGCAACCGAACAAATTAAGCGTACCGCTTTGGAAAAAACCTTCGACTATTTCCTTGCAGATCCTGAGCATAATATCGTAAAGATAATGGATCTGTTGGATAAAGTTGCACCCAACAATCTTTTTGGCAACCAACGGAAAGCTTTTCGTAACGCAATCGACAACCAAGATAATTGGTATCAACTCATTATGCGTGTGCTTAATGACACGAATCCTCTTGTGCGTGATACGTTGGTAAAAACGTTTCTTATCGAGGGCAATTTGATGGCTTGGCCTAAGCAGGAAGAAAACCGCGATAAGTATGAATGCAATATCCCTTGGGCTATTCTTCTTGATCCTACGAGTGCTTGCAACTTGCATTGCCAGGGATGCTGGGCAGCAGAATATGGCAACAACCAAAACCTTTCGTTAGAAGAAATAAATTCCATCATTGAACAGGGAAAAGAATTAGGAACCCATGTTTATATTTATACGGGCGGTGAACCGCTCGTACGCAAACGTGACCTTATAACAATTTGCGAAATGCACCCTGATTGTGCCTTTTTAGCGTTTACTAACGGTACTTTAGTGGATGAAGAATTTTGTCAGGAAATGATTCGAGTAAAAAACTTCGTTCCTGCAATTAGTGTTGAGGGATTTGAGCAAGCAACTGACGCTCGACGAGGCGATGGCACGTACCAGAAAGTCATCAAAGCAATGAATGTGTTGCGTAAAAATGGTCTGCCTTTTGGTGTGTCTTGTTGCTTTACTTCTGAAAACGCCGATTCCATCGCTTCAACTGAGTTTTTTGATTGGCTGATAGAAAATGGTGCTCTGTTTGCGTGGATATTTACCTATATGCCTGTGGGAGTTAATTCGCCTGCGTCACTCATCCCTAATCCCGATCAACGTGAGTATCTGTATCATTTCGTTCGCAAAATGCGCTCTGAAAAGCCGCTCTTTACGCTCGACTTTCAAAATGATGGCGAATTTGTCGGAGGCTGTATAGCAGGTGGACGTCGTTACTTACATATCAATTCAGCAGGAGATGTAGATCCCTGTGTATTTGTTCATTATTCAAATGCGAATATCCGAGAAGTATCGTTGCTTGATGCGCTTCGCTCACCAATTTTTATGGAATATTATTCCGAACAACCCTTTAGTGACAATCTTTTGAAGCCGTGTCCTCTGTTGGAAAATAGTGGTAAGTTGACCGAGATGGTTGAACGCTCTTGTGCTCATTCTTCCGATTTAGAAGCTCAAGAAACGGCTGAGGAGTTGTGCAGCAAAACCAAACAAGCTGCTCTAGATTGGGCTCCTTATGCAAAACGTCTCTGGAACAACCCGAGCGATCCTATGTTTGAGAAACGTCACATGAGTGATGATCAGGGTATGGCAGAGACCGACATGCATAAATTTGAACGCTTAGGGAGAGTGAGAACTCGCGGTGAAGAATAAACATTCTTTCTGATGTTTTGATATATGGTGAAATTTCCGTAACGGAGAATACCTATAGTTATGCGCTTTCACCCTTAAGGGTACTTATTTTGGTGAGGGTTGGATGGTAGTATGACGGATGAAACTATATTCAAGTGGTGCAGTAATATCATGGAGGCAGTTGAGCAACATCCTGAAGAGGTTTCGGAAAGAGCACTGCTTGTTTTGAAAGGACTATTTATGCAAGAACAATCACGTTCGTATCTGTTTACGAGCGAATCGGTAACCGAGGGCCATCCTGATAAGGTGTGCGATCAAATATCCGATGCCATTCTTGATGCTCTGCTAGAAAAAGAAATTCAACTTGCCGAAGAAGGCTACATTGCTCCTGACGGAAGCCCTGCGAATCCTGAATTGTTCCGATGTGCATGCGAAACACTTGCAACAACGGGCATGATTTTTGTAACGGGCGAAATTCGCACCCAGGCATATGTAGATACTATTGAGATTGTGCGCGATGTCTTGAAGGACATTGGTTATGATCGCGCAAAGTACGGATTCGACTGTGCAACCTGTGGTGTGCTAAACGCCATTCACGATCAGTCTCCCGATATTGCGCAAGGTGTTGATGATTCGTTTGAATCCCAGCATGGTGAAGCGAGCGATCCTTATGATCAGATTGGCGCAGGCGATCAGGGCATGGTGTTTGGCTATGCCTGTGACGATACCAAGACATTGATGCCTATGCCTATTTATTTGGCTCATCGTTTGGCAGAGCGTTTGGCTCAGGTTCGCAAAGAGGGATTGATGCCCTATTTGCGTCCCGATGGAAAAACTCAGGTAAGTGTTCGCTATGTAGACGGGGCGCCTACCCAAGTTGAGAAAGTAGTTGTTTCTACGCAGCATTCTGAAAAGGTTGATCCTGATTATTTGCGAGGGGAATTAATTCGCAATGTGATTGATCCTGTGTTTGCAGAAGAGAACGTAACTGTTGCTGACGATGTGGAGATATTCGTAAATCCTACAGGACGTTTTGTTATTGGCGGTCCAATGGGTGATGCTGGTCTAACGGGTAGAAAAATTATTGTCGATACTTATGGCGGTATGGGACGCCATGGTGGTGGTGCTTTTTCTGGCAAAGATTGCACCAAGGTAGATCGTTCTGCTGCGTATGCTGCTCGCTGGGTAGCAAAAAATATTGTGGCGGCAGGTTTGGCAAAACGTTGTGAAGTGCAGATTGCCTATGCGATTGGCATGGCGCGTCCCGTTTCGTTGATGGTGGAAACCTTCGGAACAGGCACGTATTCAGAAGACGTTATTGCTCAGGCGGTTGATGAGGTATTCGACTTGCGCCCTGGCGCTATTATCGATGCTCTTGACTTACGTCGCCCTATTTATCGCAAGACTGCAGCGTATGGCCATTTTGGTAGGGAGCTTCCCGAGTTTACCTGGGAAAAACGCGATAAAGTTGAAGCTCTCCAAGCAGCGGTTGCCCGTCTTTCATAAATTGCCCGTTTTTCATAAAATGGGTAATTGCTCTGATAAGCTCTGTTTGTAGCGTTGAGAACACGAGCGTGATTTGTCTGCGTTATTCAGGGTGTTGCTGAATATGTTTGGCAGTAAAGAGAAATACCAAAGGAGTAGGTGATTATATACGCATGAAGCTCGTTTCTGTGGTACTCGATATTCCTACTCAAGCACTTGATTCTACTTTTACGTATGCGGTTGTTGAAAACGAAAACGACCGCATACGTTTATCTGAAGCTGCCTTAAAAGCCAATCAATCCACCAATATTCAAACAGCGCATCGTCAGTCTTCAAAATCACCCAAACCTCTTCAGGCTTCTTTGGATGAATTGTTCGGCGAGCCAGGGGGTAGTGCTTCTCTGGATTCTTTCGACAAGGCAGTCACGGATGAAGCTGTTGCCTCGGAAGATGCTTTTGTTCTGGAAATAGGTTGTGCGGTTTTGGTTCCTTTTGGCAACCGTAACGCGGTGGGTTTCGTTGTTGATATAAAGGAATTGTCGCCTAGCGATCCTTTTCCCGACCAGGTTAATCCTGCTAAATTAAAAGAAATTGATTCGGTAATTAGTAAGCCGTACTTCACTAAAATTGGAGCAGAATGCGCTTCGTTTATAGCGCAGCGCTACATTGCGCCGTTTTCTTCAAGTATTCGTTTATTTATGCCTCCAGGCGGCATTCCGAAAATAGAGAAAATACAAGGCGTATGGCAATTGACCAAACCGCTTATCCACGAAGTGGATGAACGCTGGGTTGTTCGTCTTGATGCGGCAGATTCATTTTCGCCGCGAAAGGGTGCCGTTAAGCAGGAGCAGGTATTGGAAGCTCTTCGCCAAGGAGATTTGCGAGTGAGTGAGCTCACCGCAGAATATGGCTCAATTACCCCTACTTTAAATTCCTTAGAGAAAAAAGGTGTTATCCGTATTGAACAGCCAATACCTCCACCGCTTCCGGCATCTATGAAACCATCCTGCGGACGGGTATAAA
>URMQ01000116.1 GCA_900548955.1 uncultured Eggerthella sp.
CGTTCAAACTCCAATGCCCGTTTCTGTTTCGGCAGAGGCGGGCATTTTGTTTTTTTGTTCTTAACTAACAGTACCTGCTTTCTGGGCTATAGGAAAAAATGTGGGCTGTAGGAAAAAAGGGGCTTAGGACATAAGCCTGCTTTCTTGTGTTCTTTTAAGTATGTTGCGAAATGGGCAAATTTACCTTGTAAGAGGCTCAATTGCTTCGTGTGAGAAATATCGTTGCTTTATATGAGATTCATGATAGATGCGTTTGAGATGATGGAAGTGGCGTTTCGCCACTTCGGGCAACTCCTTAAAAAAGGAGGCTGCTTATGGATCCGCAAACTGTGGTAGCCGTATGCGCACTGTTTACGGCATTCATCGCGCTTGTTAATTTGTTTGATTGCAAATAGTTTTTACGATCAGTAAGTCAAGTCAATAAGGTAAGGAGGCGAGCGAACAGTATCTGTTAGGAATTGAGGGGCTGGGCTGAATTTGAACCTCTCCCAGTCCCCGACGAAAAACGGAGCTGCCCGATCTAGGAGGGACGCCGTTAATGAATCGATCATAGCAGATTAACCATAAGCAGTATGAAGTTTATATGCTAACCAATGTGCAATCTGAACAATCGTTTGAAAATATGTAACAAACAATAATAAAACACAGCAGTTTCTATAAGCGATGTATGGCATGATTAGAGTGTCTGATTTTGGCTTTAGCCTACAGGTGATGCAAAGTATTGCACGGCAAATGAAACCGAGGTCTGGCTATGAACAATCGTGCTCAAACCACTCCCTTTCGTCTAGCAAGAATAGATAATATCGTTTTAAAACGCACGTATTTACTTCCATTTTTTCTTTTCTTGCTTGTAGGAATTTTCGCTGTTGGACTTTCTGGATGTGCAGCTATCTCCCAGGAAGAATCATCGTCAGGAATAACAAGTACCGCTGAAGCTGAGCCTTCTGTAGAAGCTGGGCAGCAGCGCATTATCGATGAGTCGCTTTCCTTAGTCAATCTTGGAACAATGAGTTTCCATGTTCCGAATCAAATTCAGCTCGACGAGCCCATTAAAGAAGGCGATGCTATTTCGGTATATGGCCAAGTTAACAACATGATGATTACGTTTTCTTCCGACCCGGCTGACTTGCCCCTAAGTGATGATACTCACGAGTATTCATTTCAAAATCTCAACGATGAATATTTGAATGACTATCTTGAAGCGCTGGCAGAAGGAATGGGCGGACAAGTTCTTGATAAGCGTGTTGCCGACATAGGCGAGTGGACTTACTTGGTTGTAGCAACATACGACGCTGAAACCGACTGGATTGATTATCTGTACTACACCGTGGTGAACGATTGCGGGTACGCCATAACTGCAACAAGACCTGGACAAGAGCTAACGACCATTGAACTTGACGCAATCAATTTAATTGCTGCATCGCTTCATGCGACTAAAGGTAACGGCGAACAACCTTCTGATCAATCGGCGGAAAATACAAACGAAGGGAGCGCGAAATAATGAAACGCTCTAATTCTTCTCAATCATCTTTTTATCAGGTGGGGGCTAAAGCTCTTGCGCTCTTTGTCTCGTTTGTCTTGATTACTACTATGATTTTGCCGACAACTCTTGTCTTCGCGGATGAACGGCAAAGGGATACTTCCCAGGAACAATCACAAAGCTATAGTAGTGCTCATTCGTATAATCATGCCGATACGCTTGATGGTAGTCATGATGGAGTCTCTAACCAGAATGAATCGACTGTTACTGGAATAGACCAAAACGATAGCGAAAAATCGGGTGATTCTAAACCATCTGGAACCAGCTCAGGTTCGAACGCGGGGAGTTCCGCTCCTAATACCACAGGTGGTGATACCGCAACTGGATCTGATGATTCATTGACTAATACAATGGGCGATATCCAGACGGCAAGTGATGTGACGAATCTTTTGAGCGCTTCGAGTGTCGCGCCGAGTAGTAACGACGCGAATAATACAGCACAAGCCAACAACAACGACACCGCGCAGTCGCTTGCGGATGATGCGAATTGCTATTGTGCTTATACCTGCGAAGATGGACTCGTGAGGCAAGATTGCCCAGTTTGCAAATTCGATGCAAGCAAGTGCAAAGGTACTCATAAGCGCGTCTGCTCTTGCGAAGTAGCGTGTGTTCCTGATGCCACAGGAAAATGCGCTAGTGCTGATGGATGCCCTGTGTGTGAAATTGATCCCACGAGGTGCATAGCGACCGAGCCGGCGCAGTGCATTTGTGCGGAGTTCAATAAGATTTGCCGCCCCGATGCTCCTTGGGATGCTGGCATATTTAAAGACGATGTTTCCACTTGCGCAGTATGTCGCGCAGATCCGTCGAAATGCGAGGGGGATCCCGCTTCTGCAGCTGAAGGGTACTGTATTTGTTTCGCTGACAATTATAAGTGTTCGGGAACGCCCGACCCTCTTTGCCCGGTATGTGTGAAAGACATGTCTGCTTGCCGAGGGGAAACTCCCCGCCCGACTGACTGGACACCTCGCGAGCCGTATGGGAGCAATTTTCCGCAGCGGTTGTATGACTGGTTCGAATCTGATCGAGAGGGACCAGGCCCGCAGTATTGGTACAACTATACCTTAGACATCAACAAAGTACTTTGGATGGCTGAGGTAAACCATTATGAGGAAGTAACCGACCACTTTTGGGTTCTCGCGTACGCACGCACCAGTGGAGGTTGGGAATACGCGCGCTACTACTGGGGGAAAGTATCCTATGGTTCGAATGTCGGCTGGTACTATGAGGGAATGGAGTATAGGACAGCTTTTCAGCTATCCGAATACTTTGGTACGGGCATTCCTGGTCCTGGTTATGATCTCACTACTACCCCGGTTCAAGACGAGTATGATTTCGACGACAGTGATATGGCACAGTGGTTAGCCGAAAATCCGTATGCGACTACGTACGATCCGGTCACGGGCCCCTTCATCGACGGGACGTTCCCTTGGGATTCGGGCGACGTGCCCGAGCCTAATCCGAACCCCGAACCAGTCGTCCCTGCTCCGAACCCCGACGACGGCGAAGGCGACAATGTGTCGAACAACGATGCCGTAGCACCCACGCCGGCAAACCCCGAAGAGGAGGAAGAGGAAGAAGAGGTCGACAAGTCGCGCCTGCAGCAGCTCTTGGCCGACGTCGCCGAAGACATGACCAGCCCCGAATTCGGAACGCTGGACGAATACACCGAAGAGACGCGCTACCCCTTCGTTGATGCGATCAAAAACGGTCACGCAGTGAACCGCGACCCCGAGGCAACGCAGGCCCAGGTGGACAACGCGTATAACACTCTCTACACGACCTGGCAAAACCTCGAGCGCGAAGATGCCGACAAGGAGAAGCTTCAGGCGCTTGTCACTATCGCTAACGGCAAGCTGTTTACTAACGGCACCGATTACGAGTGGAAATACTACGACGGCGTCTGGTTCACCGAGGAAAGCACCACCCAACTTTCAAATCTCGCCGCAGCGGCGCAAGCGGTAATCAATAAAGATGATGCGAAGGAAGAAGAGCTAGAGGCTGCCTACGACGCACTGCTCAATCAGCTGTGCTACGGCATGGAGAAGAATCCCAACTACGGCAACGAGCTCGAGCAGGTTCCCACGCTAGAGGAAATGCTTCCAGTACTGCAGGAACTTTCTGGATCGATGCTCGGCGGACTTGATAAGGGACTCATTAAAGCATGCGAGATGATCCGCGACTCTATTGCAGAAGAATATAAGTCAGTAACCAGTTTATCGGACGCAATTAAATCAGCAATCAATGTGGCAAAGAAAGCGGCATCGGCAACCGACGACCCCTACGGTCGCGAGAATGCCTCCAACACCCTCGAACTGCTAGAAGAAGTGTATGGCTGGGTCAATGGTCTGAATAAGCAGCAGAAAGAGCAGTTTATATTCAAGAACTCGCAAACACGTCGACACGGAGCGTGGAGCCAAACGGCGGCGCTGCTTGAAAAGGCTGGAATTGAGCCGGGTCTTGAATCGGCAGATATTATCTATCGATTGGTTTATGATGTGAACTATGCGGGATACAGCTAAAAATAAACGATGACGCTTAATTGTAAGCGTTCTTTGCGCGTAAGCGCTAAACCTGATGGTTTCCTCTGGAGGCTATCAAAACGTTCAAACTCCAATGCCCGTTTCTGTTTCGGCAGAGGCGGGCATTTTGTTTTTTAAGTGCGAATTCCGATTCATCACAAAGAGGGATAAAACAGTCACAGAAGAAAATGTTTCCTTCTGTGACTGTTTTTACAGTTTTGGAATTAGATTTCATTTAGCACCCCTTCATAAGATTGAAGTATCAAAGCCAAGTCTTCACCAAGTCGATTGGAGAACGATAGGGCTTACAGGAAGGAAGGGGTGAGAAATGAAGAAACAAAACGTCTTTAGTGACTTGCTGGTTCTTGATTTTTCTCGTTATTTACCAGGGGGCTATGCTACTCAGCCTTTTGCCGATTGGGGATCTAAGGTAATTAAGGTTGAGGACACAGGTCAGGGAGATTTTTGCCGTCACGATCCTCCCACACGACATGGGATTTCGTATTACAGCACGGCTTTGTGCCGAAACAAGCAATCAATCTCATTGAACCTTAAGGATGAAGAAGCTAAAGAATACTGCATCAAGCTTGCTTCAAAAGCAGACATTATTGTTGAAAGTTTTCGTCCGGGTGTTACGAAGCGTTTAGGAATAGATTACGAGACAATCAAAAAGCAGAATCCAAAAATAATCTATGCTTCAATTTCTGCTTATGGTCAAAAGGACCCACGATCACAGAAAGCTCTTCATGATTTTGCTTTGATTGCGGAAACTGGATTTTTGGATCTTGCTGACGATAATGCTTTTCCTTTGCCTTTGTCTGATATAGCTACTGCAATGGTTACCGGGCAAGCTCTTCTTGCAGCTCTTTTGGAGCGCAATAAAACAAACGAAGGAGCCTATATAGATATTTCTATGTTTGACTGCTTCGTTTGGTGGCAATCGCTCATTGATTCTCGTTGGCTGTTTAATGGCAAAGTTCATAAACGTGCAGATCTTGAATATCCATCCGTGGGATACAACATTTACGAAACAAGCGATGGCGCTCGACTCATGTTTGCCATGATAGAGCCAAAGTTCTGGGTTCCCTTTACTGAAGAGATAGGACTTCCGGAACTCAAAGATGACTGTAGGAAAAGAATGTGGCAAGCCCCGGAATCTTTCTCGAAATTAGCAGATTACGTGAAATCGAAGAGTTTGGCGGAATGGAAAGATTGGCTTAGCACACGAACGGAATATAGCGTTACGCCAATATTAACTAAAAACGAAGCGATTCCTCGGATGCCCAGACGATCACCTTCCGTACGATGAGCCGCACCGAAATCAAACATATTCC
>URMQ01000117.1 GCA_900548955.1 uncultured Eggerthella sp.
CTCCAGGGTTTCTTCGTCGAGGACGCTTAAATCTTGGTCCTGCACATAGCAAATCTTACATTCAAGCGTAAGTGGTAGCTCGCGAATAGCAGGAGTAGAAACCACTTCAGGCTCTTCAAGGGTTAAGCCGAGTTCAGCAATTTTATCCATGTCGCGACCAGATTTTGATCCGCATACCGCGGTAATCTTCTTGTCGAATTCGCCAACAGGAATATTGACGGTAAATTCGCCTGTGGCATCTAAGAATTCCTTGGTAAAACGGTTTTGGCGGATGAAGGCGGTAAATAGAGGCTTGTGCCATTCGATGCCAAGCGTACCCCAGCTAATAGTCATGGCGTTTACGCGATCGCCATTTTTAGTGGTAAGCAAAACACCATTCTTAATGCCCTGCATAATTTCGGATGCATGTTCAATAGGATCAATTGCGCGCTTCATTAGTTCCTCGTTTCTTCAAGTTGATTTTCAAAACAGAGTGTAGCGCAAACTTCCATGAAACGGTAAGGCACGCTTAAGGTTGCTGTTAGGTTGCACGCGTATCGTTGTAGATGTCAAAAGAAGTGAGTGCGATTAGGAATGCTTGCGGCGCAGACGAAAGAAACTGCAGACGCAATGTAGTCCACGACACAAGAAGCGGGGGTGTAGTCATGAACACAAGCATGATGAAACTGCTCGGAATTTTTGCCCTATCAGTTGCTTTGGTGTTTCTGGAGGGGCTGCTTCCTGAGCGGCGTCGCACAAAAGTACGTAGTACAGAAACACGTAACACAAAAGCGTCTACACGGCACCCGAGCTTGTTAGCTAATTAGATGATGATGCGGGTAGCACGCAGTCAGGATGTAGGCAGTTGAAAGAAATTATTGGGTAGTTAAATGAAAGCGGGGCGATAATTATGGACGACAAGCAGGGAACTATCGCGGGATTGCTTTCATGTGCGGTAATTCTTGTTATAGCGGTGTTTGTTTTTATGAGCGGTGGCGGGCTGTAAGAGCTGTAGATTAATCCTTATACGCAATATGCACTGCAGCAACGCCGAAGGTAACATTGGTGTATTCCACGCGTGAAAAACCAGCATCTTTCAGCATCTTGGTAAAGCCTTCCTGGTTAGGGAAGGCTTTAATTGATTTCGCCAGGTATACAAAACCCGATGCATCGCCTGTGACGATTTTGCCCCAGGCAGGAATGCCCCAGCGCAAATAAATCCGATAGCCCAAACGCATGAGAGGGTTTGGCGGCGTAGAAAACTCCAACACACACAGTGCGCCGCCTGGTTTCAATACGCGATACATTTCTGATAAAGCTCGTTCGCGCTCAGGCATATTACGAATGCCGTAGGACATGGTAAGAATGTCGAAAGATTCGTCTTCGTAGGGAATATCCTGACCGTCTACTACTGCCAGTTCAACAGGAACCCCCTTAGCTTCACCTGCATCAAGACGAGCCTGCGCTACTTCAAGCATAGCGGGTGTGTAGTCGGAAAGCACAATAGAAGCAGGTGGCTTTTGCGTGCATGCAGTAAAAGCAACATCCCCCGTACCGCCCGCTATATCGAGCAGGCGCGATTGCGAAGTGATGGGTGATTTATCGATTAATGTGCGCAGCCAGCTGCGATAGCGACCAAAACTCGAAAGCGCATTAAAGCGCTCATATTTCCAGGCGATGTCGGTAAAAATCTGCTTTACGCGTTTCGAAGAAAGTTCAGCAGGAGCGTCTTCGCCCGTGGCGGTGTCAATGGAATGCGTGGTTTCGCGAGCTTCGTTCGGATCTATAGTCATAAGGTATGGGTTCCTCTTCTGTTTTTGTAATGCGCATATTTTAGCGCCCTTTGCCGTATTCGCATATCCATGTACTGTGAATCACGATGAATTAACTTAGAATAAAACGCTTCAATGCTATCATGACTAAGAATTATTGGGTCAGGAGGAAAAGCATGTTATTGTGCGCGAAATATATTGTTCCCGTTTCGTCTGAACCTAGGGAAAACGGTGCGGTACTTGTTCGTGATGGCGTTATTGCCGATATAGGCACGGCTGAAATGATGCGTCTTCGCTATCCAGATGAAGAAGTTAAAGACTTTGGAATGGCAGCACTTACTCCTGGTTTTATTGACTTACATGCACGTGTAGAAGATGGCGTTTTGCGCGGTCTTATTCGCGATTTGCCTTTTGTTGAATGGCGCAAAAATATTGCCGATTTACGCAGTCGTATTTCTTCGAAAGAAGCATATGACTCAGCCTATTTGGGTTGTTTGGAAGAACTTTCTGCAGGTGTTACTACTATTGGTGACACTACTTCAACAGGTGCAGCGGTATTTGCTGCCCAGGACTGCGGCTTACGCGCGGTGGTATATCGCGAAGCTGGTGCCATCGACAAACGTTTAGTTAACTACGCTATGAAAAAAGTCGATAGCGATTTAGAAAAATGGTCTCAAAGCATTGATGAAGACCGAATCATGTTAGGTATTGCGCCTGATCCCGTATATGAATGTCATCCTGAGTTGTATCGCTGCGCGGCTAAGTACGCTTCAGAACATAATGACTTGCCCATTGCTATGAAGCTTGCAGGCAGCAACGAGGAACTTCGTTTTGTAAAGGATGGTGCAACAGCAGGTCTTGATAATACAGTTGACCATCGTGGCTTTGTGGAGGTACCGCCTTGGTTGCCAACAGCGGTAACGCCGGTAAATTATGTTTTAAACTGGGGCTTATTTGAGGCTAAAAATGTAATGATCGTTTATGGCGTAAACGTCTCTGAAGATGATATCCGCCATTTACGTGATTACGATGTTGCAGTAGCAACATGCCCAAGCTTAAATGCTCAGCTTGGTATGGGTGTTGCTCCTGTGAGCGAGTATTTGCGTTCTGGCTTGCGTATTGGCATAGGTACGGGTGCTCCAGGTTCGGTAAATTATTTAGATATGTTTGCTGAAATGCGCTTTGAGCTTATAATTCAGCGTGCACTAAGCCGCGAATTCCTTGATTCGCAGACGCTACTTGAAATGGCAACGCTTCGTGCTGCAAAGGTTTTGCGTCTTGATGACAAAATTGGTTCGCTTGAAATTGGCAAGCTGGCAGATATCATTGCGATTGATTTGTCTGGTTCGCATCAAACTCCAACAACAGACCCAGTTACGGCATTGTTGGGATCTGCAAGCAGTAGCGATGTGGTTATGACCATGGTTAACGGAAACATTCTGTATGAAGCGGGAAGACTTCATGTGGGCGAAGGCGCAACTAAGGTTATTGCTCACGTATTGGAAGTTCGCGGACGTTTGCGTTCTTAACCTCTGGTCGATTCGCGGTGCTAGAAATTGATATTCTGCGTTAAGGTTTCCCACAACGAGAAAGAAGTTTTGGTTTATGGCCAACAAGAAACAAAAAATGACAGCAAAGCAACTCAAAGAACGCGAAGAGCGTGCTTTGGAGCGCCAGCGTAGAGCCGAAGAGAAAGCAGCACGTAAGGCGTTATTGTGGCGCATTTTTGTCATTGCTGTCTGCGTCATTTTGATTCTCGCTTTATCGCTTCCTACTATGGGACTTATGTTCTTGGGAGGAAATTAATATTTCGATGTCGCAGTGTTTGCCTAGGTAATTAGCTGTTAAAGGGCGTTTATCTATTCGTTTTAGGCTAGTTGTTATTAGGTAGAGCTGTTAACAGAGAGAAAGAAGTGTAACTTGTTCGGTATCGGCGGATTCGAGCTATTCATAATTTTATTGTTTGGCTTTCTTATATTTGGGCCTGATAAGTTGCCAGAAATGGCAAAGACCCTTGGTGCTGCTTTGCGCAAATTCAAGCAGGCCCAAGCCGAAATGGAATCAGTTATTAAAGGCGAAGTTTTAGATATTGATGGCAATCAGGGCAAGAAAGCAACTTCGACTTCTTCTTCGGGTGCAAAAACAAAGCCTGCTCCTACAGCTACTCAAGAAAGCTTTGCTCAGCGTAAAGCACGTTATGATAAAGAAAGAGCAGAGCGCAAAGCGGCAGAAGAGCGTGAGATCATTGAGGCCAATCGTCGAGCCGTGAAAGAGCAGGTTGCTAAAAACGCCCATGCAGCAAACGCTGAGTCGATGACATCTGGAACTTCTGTAAATGCGCAGATTGTGACTGACGCTCAGGCTTCGGCAACCGTCGAAACTGACACAAATACCCAAAGCAAAGATGGTTCTGTAACCAGCACCAAAACTTCGGCGCAATCTTCGCAAAAGCCAATGCTTACCCCTGAAGAACTTTTCGGTGTTAAGCCAATTCAAAATAAACCTGCACCTAAAGCAGCACAGACTGTTTCGTCCGAAAGGGGTGAGTGATCATGCCAATCGGACCGGCTCGTATGTCATTAATGGAGCACTTAGGCGAACTTCGCATGCGTTTGGTTCGTATCGTTGTGTGTCTTATTGTTGCTACGTTGGTGTTCTATTTAGGAACCGATACAGTAGTGCAGTTCTTGCTTGCTCCCGTTTCGCAGTACATGCCTGTAGATGAATCAGGTCAAGTGCAGCTTAATGTTTTTGGTGCTTTTGATGCATTTTCGGTACGTATTACGGTAGCGCTTTGGACGGCTCTTGTGGCTACAGCGCCAATTACTCTCTGGCAGATCCTTGCCTTTTTCTTGCCTGCTTTGAAGCCAAAAGAGCGCAAATGGTTTATTCCGACATTTATTGCGGCATTATCGTTGTTCATTGCGGGTACTATTTTTTGTTACTGCATTATTTTGGATCCTGCTTTTCAGTGGTTAACTGATCAGGCGACTGGTTTTGCCACTATTTTGCCTGAAGCATCGCAATGGGTGGACATTATTATCAAGTTCGAATTAGGGTTCGGTATTGGTTTTGAAATGCCCCTTGTGGTGTTCTATTTGGTGATGTTTGGCATTGTTCCCTACAAGAAGCTGCGCGCTAGTTGGCGTGGTATGTATGTTGGCCTGCTGATTTTCTCTGCAATGGTTACGCCGGATGCTTCGCCAGTTACTATGGGCTTGATGTTTGCAGCAATGGTTGTGCTCTACGAAGTTAGCTTGTTGGCAGCACGTGTTGGTTTGCGCAAACGCATTAAGCGACAAGAGGAAGCGCGAAAGCAAGAAGAACTTGAAGCTGAAGAAGCTAAAGCTGAATTGAAATACGCTAAAACTAAATTCCAAGAACACTTGTGGGGTAGCGAAGATGAAAGAGCCAATGCTGCCAGAAAGAGGTAAGCGCCGTGCATGAATTAGGAATTATGAGTGGCGTTATGGATTCGGTTCAGCAAGCAGCAAATGATGCTGGTGCGGATCGTGTCTTAAAAATCAGCCTTTCGGTAGGAGAAATGACTGAGGCAATCGAAGATGCGCTTCGGTTCGCTTTTGAAGCGCTTTCCGAAGGTACTAACTGCGAAGGTGCGGAATTGGAAATTACTATGATCC
>URMQ01000118.1 GCA_900548955.1 uncultured Eggerthella sp.
CTCCTATTTCACGAATTCAGCAGAACAAGCAGGGGTTATCTTGTTTTATTTTCGCAAAACGAAGTGATGTGGGACATCCTTTTGTTGTTGAATTACTACGGAAAGGTACATTAATAATTAGCGATGGAGCTGCACAAAGCATTGCTGCGATGGCTGTGCCACTTACTTTTCCTAATAACATGCTTGAAATTGGTGCAGGTAGAGGCACCAAATCGATTCTTATGCAAAATGTATCTTTGGCTCGATTCGGCAAGCAAATGAACCTTGATACGCTTGATCTTGATGCTCGTAGAACAAAAGAACGCATTGCTCGTTTGAAGCAAGCTAAAATTGCGCAAGGTCATGTGTTTTGTCAATCAGCATGCGATCTTTCTAATATTTCATCCGAATCGTACGATGCGGTATTTATTGATGCTCCTTGTTCTGGCTTGGGAACCCTACGCCGCCATGCGGATATTCGCTGGCGTATTGCTCCTAAAGATATTAAAGATTTTGCTCACAACGATAGTGAAATGCTAAGACAGGCAGCACGCCTAGTAAAGTCTGGGGGACAGCTCACGTATGCAACATGTACGGTTACTCCTCAGGAAAACGATCAGGTTATTGATGCGTTTTTGGAAAGTAGCGAAGGTGCATCGTTTCGAGTAGTTAAGCGACAATTATTTTCTGATCTTTTCTCAAATGAAGCATCTGGACCATTATTTGACGGTCATTATGTGTGCGTTTTTAACAAGTATGTTTCGTAGGGGTTCAATTAAGAACTTTGACTAGACCACATATTCTCCGAGTTCTATAATCAACTTATAACCTTTAATGGCGGTACAGAGAGACCGATAAGGTGCAAACATATTGTTTATTTATTAGTGCTTATTTGTTCCTTTGTCAGGTAAGCCATAGTAAATAAGCCAGACTGATTGCCCCTCTCTGTTCTGGGGCTTTTTTATTACCAGAATAGAGATATCAGCAAGATTATTGAGTAGTGCCTACCAAATACTTCGAGGTTTTTGGTCACATTGTTCGGAGTTTTCTGATATGCGGCTTTGTCTGTACGCACTTCACTTTTGAAAGGAGCGTGCATGCAAGAAAACGAATTTGAAGAATCTATTGTCATGGAAGAGTCTGAAATTGATAGAACTCTTGTTAGAATGGCACACCAGATTCTCGAACAAAACAAAGGATGCCAAGATTTAGCTATCGTTGGCATTGTTACTCGAGGTGATGTGCTTGCTCGGCGCATTGCTAATCTCATTGAAGAAATCGAAGGAACCAAACTTCCAGTAGGTTCACTCGATATCAGCTTCTATCGTGATGACTCAATTATGAGTTTGTCTCCTTTGGTTCAAGGTACCGATATTCTATTTTCTATCGATGGAAAAACGATAGTGCTCGTTGATGATGTTCTTTATACCGGTCGTACTATTCGTGCAGCTCTTGATGCGCTTATGGATCTCGGACGACCTGCTCGTATCCAGCTAGCTACCTTGATTGACCGTGGTCATAGAGAATTACCAATTAGAGCAGATTTTGTAGGCAAGAATGTTCCTTCTTCTTCTAATGAAAGCGTTCGCTTATATATCAAAGAAGTTGATGGAGAGTCGTGTGTTCGAATTAAACGTTTACAGCCTGGTCAGCATGTCGGTTCAGCACCAGTGAAGGGAGTCTAGGTATGTTTAATCATAAGCATTTGCTTTCTATTGACGACCTGTCACGTGAAGATATCATGACAGTACTTAAGCAGGCTGCTACGTTTGAAGAGGTTAATGAACGTCCTATAAAAAAAGTACCTGCTCTCCGTGGTAAAACTGTTTGTAATTTGTTTTTCGAACCGTCTACAAGAACACGCGGTTCATTCGAATTAGCGGAAAAGCGTCTTTCTTGCGATTCATTAAATGCAGGTGGCAGCGCATCCTCAACCGTTAAAGGAGAAAGCCTTGTAGATACGGTCCGCACCCTAGATGCTATGAAAATTGATATGTTTATCGTTCGCCATAAATGCGCAGGTGCACCGTATATGGTTTCTCAAAATACTAATGCTTGCGTAATCGATGCGGGCGACGGTAAGCATCAGCATCCCACCCAAGCGCTTCTTGATCTTTATACTATCTGGAAAGAAAAAGGAGATTTTGAAGGGCTAAGAGTTGGCATTGTAGGCGATATTGCTCATTCTCGTGTTTGTGGATCTTTGGTTCCAGCTCTTAAGAAAATGGGTGCTCACGTTACGCTTATCGCTCCTGCGACACTTCTTCCTGCAAGACCAGATGTGTTAGGAGCAGACGAAGTTACTCCTCATCTTGATTCTGTTCTTCCGGACTTAGATGCTGTCTATATGCTTCGCATTCAAATGGAGCGTCTTGAAAATGCGCCATTTCCAAGTTTGCGTGAATATCACTTGCTCTACGGACTTAATGAACAGCGCTCTCATCTTATGAAGGATGATGCCATTATTTGTCATCCTGGTCCTATTAATCGTGGTGTTGAATTAGATAGCTATATGGCTGATGGAAATAAGTCTGTCATTGTCGAACAGGTATTTTCGGGAGTTTGTGTTCGAATGGCACTCATTTATTTGTTGTTAGGGGGAGCTGCCGATGAAATCGCTCATTAAAAACGTTCGCGTTATTGACCCTTCCGTTGGTATAGATGAGGTCTCTGACATCTTAATTGACGGGGAAGTAATCGCTGAAGTTGGTAAGAATATTGAATGTAGTGATGCTGAAGTCTTAGATCGTAGTGGATGTATTGCAGTTCCTGGTCTTGTTGATATTCATGTTCATTTGCGTGACCCTGGTCAAGAATATAAAGAGACTATCGAAACGGGAACTGCTGCTGCAGCTCATGGTGGTTTTACTGGTATCTGCTCTATGCCAAATACTTCACCTACCACAGACGATGCTGCAACCATTGATTATGTTTTAGATAAAGCAAAACAGGCTCACCATTGCCGCGTTTATCCCTCAGGAGCTTGTACAAAGGGTCTCAAAGGCGAATCTCTAGCTGAAATTGGCGATATGGTTTCCCATGGTGCTGTTGCCTTTACCGATGATGGACGAGGAATTCAGCACGCCGGCATGATGCGACGCGTGATGGATTACGCCAAGATGTTTGATAAGGTTGTGATGAGCCACTGCCAGGATGAAGATCTGGTTGGTCCTGGACAGGTTAATGAAGGGGTAGTTTCTACTCGTTTGGGTATGGCTGGATGGCCTGCAGCTGGCGAAGAGCTTCAAATTCAACGCGATATTGCGTTATCTGAATTAACAGGTTGTCCTATTCATATTCAGCATATTACTACGGCCCGTGGTATAGAGCTTGTCCGTGAAGGCAAAGCTCGTGGCATTGCGGTTACGTGCGAAGCAACACCTCATCATATTGTCTTAAATGAAGATGATATAACGTCTACTTACAATACAAATTTGAAGATGAATCCTCCTCTTCGTACCAAAGAAGACAACGAAGCTATTATTGCTGGTATTCAGGATGGCACTGTTGATTGCATCGTTACCGATCATGCGCCTCATGCTAGTCATGAAAAAAATCGCGAATTCGAATTAGCACCTTTTGGTATGACTGGTCTTGAAACTTCACTTGGAGTTATTCTTACCTATCTCGTAAAGCCTGGCTTAATTGATTACAACAAGATGGTTGAGCTTATGGCAATTAAACCTCGTGAAATTCTTCGCGTTGATCAAGTGCGTCTTGAAAAGGGTAGTTGCGCAGACATTACCATTTTTAATCCCGATATTTCGTGGACGGTAAGCGAAGATGATATGTATTCAAGATCTAAAAATTCAGGTTTCCTCGGCTATGAGTTGGTAGGGCGCGCTACTGATGTATTTGTTGGGGGTTCGCTAACCTGTAAGGATGGTGTCGTAGTTGAGTAAGCTTCTAGAAAAAACCAGTTATGGGTTACGTGATCGAGCCAAGCTTGTTTTAGAAGATGGATCGGTTTTTGAGGGATTTTCCTGTGCGGCACCTGGTGAAGTGTTTGGCGAAGTTTGTTTTAACACTTCTCTTGAAGGGTATTTAGAGGTTATTTCCGATCCTTCTTATGCGGGTCAGATTATTTCCATGACCTACCCCCAAATTGGAAATTACGGTGTTAATACCGATGATCTTCAGGCAGATTCCTTAGCTTTGAGGGGTCTGGTCGTTCATGATATTTGTTCGACTCCTTCTAATTGGAGAAGTACGATAAGTTTGCCTGATTTTCTTACCGAACAAGGGGTAGTTGCAATTAGCGGCATTGATACGCGATCTCTCGTTGCTCATCTACGTGATCATGGTGCTCAGCGAGGTGTTTTGTCGACTATCGATTTGGACACCGATAGTTTGTTGGCAAAGGTTCGTGCTTCAGAAAGTATTGTTGGAGTTAATTTAGCAAAAACTGTAAGTCGCACCGAAATAACTCCTTTCGATGAATTGCCTGAAAGTCACTCATTTGCACTTGCTTCGGCTAAAGAGGCTCAGTATAACGTTGTTGCGTATGACTGCGGAGTTAAGAAATCAATTCTGCAGGGTCTGATCCGTGTAGGTTGTAAGCTCACCGTGGTTCCTTGGGATACTCCAGCTGAAACCGTGCTTTCGATGAACCCTGACGGTGTCTTTTTGAGTAATGGACCAGGAGATCCCGAAGCGGTTCGTGAAACGTATGTGCAGGTAGAAAAACTTATTGGAGAGGTTCCGCTGTTTGGAATTTGCCTTGGGCATCAGATGATTTGTTTGGCAAGCGGTGCCGAAATGGAAAAGCTTAAGTTTGGTCATCGTGGTGGAAACCAACCTGTCATGAATTTACGAACGGGCCGAGTTGAAATTACCGCGCAGAATCATGGTTTTGGGCTAGTGTTTAGTTCGCTCGGTGCTCTTATCCCAGAGCTTTCTGGCGGCTATTCTGACCATGTAGATGATTTACGTTTCTGGAGTGAACGCCACATAGCTCCTGTGGTACAAAATGAGAAATTCGGTCGTATTCAGCTTACTCATATTAATCTCAACGACGGTACTGCTGAGGGCATTGCTTATCTTGATAAACCAGTATTTTCTGTTCAGTACCATCCTGAAGCAAGTCCAGGACCTACTGATGCACATTATCTCTTTAGTGCATTTACGCGTCTCATGGACGGCGATAAACAGTATTTAGATATTGATATTGCTCAAGATCGACTTGCTGGTTGGGTATTTGGTGCAACGGAAGGAGAAGCTGATGCCTAAACGAACCGATATTAAACGTATTCTTGTTATTGGTTCTGGCCCTATTGTTATTGGGCAAGCATGCGAGTTCGACTATTCCGGTGCACAAGCATGTAAGGTTCTTAAAGAGGATGGTTATGAAGTGGTGTTGGTTAATTCCAATCCTGCTACCATCATGACAGATAAAGAC
>URMQ01000119.1 GCA_900548955.1 uncultured Eggerthella sp.
GATTTCGCAGATGATTTTGAGTATTCAGTTACCATTTACGGTGTTCCTGCAAGTATGTCAAGATGACAGGGACAGAAACTGCTTCATGAATTGCTTTAGATTCCTCACCAAAATAGCCCGGCTCTTTAGAACCATTGCCGCGATAACCACAAAGACCGCCTGATATATCAAGCAAATCTATGCCTGCTTGTTCGAAAATCTTTGCTGCCACAACCGCGTCTTCAACGCTAGAGCCGCCCTCCTGATAATCGCATGCACCCAAGCGCAAGGCCACCACATAGTCCTGCCCTACCGCTTCACGAACTGCAGCAATTACTTCACAATGCAACCGCGTGCGACCTTCCATAGTGTTACCCGCATACATATCAGTACGCTTATTGGAAAGTGGTGAATAGAATTGGTTGAGCAAATAGCCATGTGCTGAATGAATTTCAACGCCATCATAACCAGCTTCTTTTGCCCGTCGAGCTGCAGAAGCGAAATCCGCAATAACCTGGTCGATTTCAGTCTGCGTCATAGTGTGAGCCTCTACCGCTTCACCACGTGTAGTAGTGTAGGACATACCTGTCGGAGCAGGAGCGGTCGTAAACCCATCTAGCGCAGAAATAGCCTTACCCCCTGCATGGTTGATTTGCGCTATTACCTTAGACCCATTGGCATGAATAACATCTACGAGTTTTTTCAGCCCAGGGACATCTTCATCTTTCGAAAGAGAAACCTGACCAACGCTTGCCTGTCCTACCTTGTTGATATAGCTATGTTCAGTTATCACCAAGCCAAAATAGCCGCCCTTGGTTTTTTCGTCGTAATATTCGCACAGTGTCTGGCTTACTTCGCCTTCCCCAACCGACTTTTCTGTTGCCATTGGCGGCAATACAAGACGGTTATGCACGGTAATATTCTTAATGCCAAGTGATTCGGAAAGAAGCATGGAGTTTCTCCTTATTCTCATAACTATATTTCCTTAGCCATCATAACGCACCACACTAAAACTATTTGCCTCGCCCTGAATTCCGTTTAAGAAACGAAGAAGACGCAGATTGATAACGATTCTCTACGTCTTCTTTTGAATAACAGTAATTTAAAAGCGCGATACGGATACAGCTTTGTTACTATCCGCTTTCATGGCTCTCTTTATTTTAGGCAGCCCTACTATGCTTCAATCTTATGAATAAGGTTCACCATTTCAATAGCGCTAGTTGCACAATCGTAGCCCTTATTGCCAGCTTTCGTGCCCGCACGTTCAATTGCCTGTTCAATAGTATCGGTGGTAACTACACCAAACAGCACTGGAATACCTGTTTTCAAGCCAACCTGAGCAACACCCTTTGCGGCTTCATTGCATACCAAGTCATAATGAGACGTTGCTCCACGAATTACTGCACCTAAGCAAATTACCGCATCGTACTTGCCTGATTCAGCCATTTTTTGTGCGATAAGTGGAATTTCGAAAGCGCCCGGCACCCAAGCTACATCTACGTCTTCTTCTTTTACATCATGACGAACTAAACCATCCATGGCGCCAGAAAGCAGTTTAGAGGTAATGAATTCATTAAAACGCGCTGCAACGATGCCTACTTTAATATCACGAGAAACAAGTTTACCTTCTAGTGTGTTCATTATTATTCCTTTCCAAACACGTCATTCCAAATGACGCTATCCGTAATTGCTTGCATACTTTTTCGCTAATTATTCCAATACAACTTCAAGAGAAATGTTTAAGCCTTTACCGAATCTTCGTCCATATTCAAGAGGTGACCCATCTTTTCCTTTTTGGTTTCCAAATAGAAACGGTCATAATCCGTTGCAGGCATCTGAATGGGTACCCTTTCTATAATTTCCATACCGAAGTCTTTTAGCTGATATACCTTGTCAGGATTATTGGTAAGAAGACGCATGGTTTTTACCCCAAGATCACGCAGAATTTGTGCGCCAATGTAGTATTCGCGCATATCACCATCGAAACCAAGAGCAAGATTTGCCTCCAAGGTATCCATACCCTGATCTTGTAATTCATAAGCGCGCAGTTTGTTCACCAAACCAATTCCGCGACCTTCTTGGCGCATGTATAAGACAATGCCGCGTCCTTCTTCTTCTACCTGACGCATTGCAGTAGTTAGCTGATCACCACAATCACAACGAAGAGAACCGAAGGCGTCACCGGTCAGGCATTCGGAATGCACGCGGCACAAGATGTTTTCACCATCACTGATATCTCCCTTAACAAGAGCAATGTGATGCTCTCCATTGAGTTTGTTGATATAAGCATGCGCACGGAAATTACCATACTTAGTAGGCATCAAAGGTGATGCAACGCGCTCGACCAACTTATCGTGCTTTTTGCGATATTCCTGCAACGCCTTGATAGAAATGAAGGAAATGTTCCACTTTTTAGCCAATTCAATAAGTTCAGGGGTGCGCATCATAGTGCCATCTTCACGCATTATTTCGCAGCACAATCCGCATTCCTTCAAACCTGCCAAGCGCATTAGATCAACGGTAGCTTCAGTATGACCATTGCGTTCTAATACACCGTTTTTCTTTGCCATCAAAGGAAACATATGCCCTGGACGACGAAAATCTTCTGGCTTTGCATCATCGGCAACGCACATACGAGCAGTCAGTCCACGTTCTTCAGCAGAAATACCTGTTGTCGTGTCTACATGATCAATCGAAACCGTAAATGCCGTTTCGTGATTGTCGGTATTAGTAGTAACCATTTGAGGGAACATCAACTTGCGGCACAGTTCGATGCTCATAGGCATACAAATTAGACCTTTGCCATGAATTGCCATGAAGTTTACGTTTTCAGTTGTGGCAAATTCTGCTGCGCAGATGAAATCACCTTCGTTTTCGCGATCGGGATCATCGGTACAAAGAATTATTTTGCCTTGACGCAAATCTTCAAGCGCCTGTTCTATAGTTGCAAATTCAAACATGAATCTCTGTCTCCTTAAAATCCATTTCGGATAAGAAAATCTTTAGTGATACCAGAAGTCTGAATGCCGCTGCCTGCGGCTTGGCCACTTCGTCCCGTGGGGTAATTTGGGTTACCCAAGATCTGATTGCTGTGTCCCGTAGTCATTCCACCGTGCCTTGCTGTTTGTTTACCACAACGTTTCATTTCTTCTGTTAGCGAAATGAAGCCTGATTCGCCCAGAAGTCGTTCAACGTATTTGCCAATGCAGTCATTTTCCAAATTCACCGCATCGCCCACTTTTTTCGAAGTAAGATTCGTTTGTGCGCGGGTGTGAGGAATAATCGAAACACTAAAGCGGTTAGATTCCACCGAGGCAACCGTCAGACTAATGCCATCTATCGCAATGGATCCTTTTTCTACGATCAAGTGAAGTATTTCAGGTGATGCACCAATCGAATACCACACCGCGTTATCGTCTTCCTTGATAGAGTGAATAATGCCCGTACCATCAATATGCCCTGAAACAATGTGGCCGCCAAAGCGCCCATTTGCTGCCATAGCACGCTCTAGGTTTACGGGACTACCTACCCGCAGGCTTCCCAGTGATGAACGATTAAGCGTTTCATGCATAACATCAGCAGAAAACGTACTGCCCGTAAAATCCGTTACCGTAAGACACACACCATTCGTGGCAATGCTGTCACCAAGATGAACATCCTCCAAAATCTTTGAAGCTCTAACAGTGAGCACACAAGAATGGGCACCTTTGCGAATGGAGGCAATTTGACCAACTTCTTCCACAATACCGGTAAACATTTAGCTCACCTCACATTCAAAAAGAAAGTCCTGACCAAACTGTTTCGAAGTTACCTTAACGAATTGCATTGCCTCTGCGGGAACCTCCACGCCTTCGCCCCCAACAGGACCAGGCGCTTTTCTACCTCCGAAGATTTTTGGAGCTACGTAAGCGTGAACTTCATCAACTAACCCAGATTCAATCAAAGCAGCATGCACCGTAGCGCCACCTTCAACATAGACACTATCAATACCACGCTGACCAAGTTGTCCCATAAGATCTTGTAAATCAACTTTTCCGTTGCAGCTGCGCGTAACTATCACTTCACATCCACACGCCTGCAATTGCGCTATTCGGTTTTCATTGGTGTTTAGCGTCGCAATGATCGTAGGTATTTCTTTTGCGGTAGTTACCAGTTTCACATGAAGAGGAATCTGCAATGAACTATCCAGAACTATTCGTATAGGGTTATTACTCAGCGATCTATCAGGAAAAGGATCTTCCATAAACGCAGACTCCGTTTTCCACGAGGTAATCAGATCCTTGCCCTCATCCAAACGAGCAGTAAGCATCGGATCATCGCTGAGTACCGTCCTAATACCAACCATAATTGCTGAAAAGCGATGACGCTGCGTATGAACATGCGCTCGCGCAGATTCGCCCGTAATCCATTGAGATGCGTCTGTTTTAGTGGCAATTTTGCCATCAAGAGTCATAGCGTACTTAACTACTACGTACGGACGTTTCGTTTGGATAAAACGGAAGAACACTTTGTTGATATCTAAGCATTCTTGAAGCAAAACATTTTCTGATACTTCAATACCCGCTTCACGGAGTTGATTAATTCCCTTACCCGCAACAAGCGGGTTAGGATCAGGCGCACCCATTACTACCCGAGCAATGTTGTGTTTAATAATTGTTTCAGTGCATGGTGGTGTTTTACCCCAATGACAACAAGGTTCAAGCGTTACGTAAAGCGTGGCACCTTGAGGATCTTCACTACAATGAGCAAATGCTTCACGCTCTGCATGAAGATTGCCGCATTTGGTATGCCAACCTTCGCCTATAATTCGGCCGTCTTTCACAATAACGGCACCCACCATAGGGTTTGGATTGGTCCATCCACATCCATTACGCGCCAGATCAAGCGCTCTGCGCATAAACGATTCATCAATGGATTGTTGTTCGGCTGATTGCTGCTTTTCTGAACGGCATTTGTCTGATTGCTGTTCATGAGTCATGTTGATGACACCTCCTTTCTTTTTCAATTCCGCGAATACAATTTCGGGAAATGATGCAAGGAGGTTTTGCACAATACGTACATCTATCCACCAACATCAGCTGCCGCAATGAAGTGCACAAATAAAAAAACCCTGAAATGTAATTACATTTCAGGGCACATCATATAAGGTTGCACACCCACATAAGAGGTTGCTAATTCATCATCTTCTTCCATCCGGACTATAACCGTTGGCCTCGGATTTTCACCGAATCAGCCCAATTGATTATCTCTTATCTGCA
>URMQ01000120.1 GCA_900548955.1 uncultured Eggerthella sp.
AAACCGTTACCACTTTTTTACTCATCACGACCTCCCTTCCCGAGATTTTCAAAAATGTGCTCTTTGACGGTCATTTCATCAGCTGGGTCGCCATGTTTAACGACTTCACCAGTTTCTAATACCACGGTATCTTCAGTGTCTTCGTTGTAAACCAGCTTGTCGCGCTTGTAACCAATACCAAGAGCGAACATAGCAGCAAGACCTGCGACCGTAACACCAGTAACCACGCCCGTAACAGGCTTCATAATTTCAGAGAGCTGAGCAACAGGATTGATCTCTGGGTTAGCTACCTGACCATGAGCTTCAACGCCATATTTCAGGACCTGAATTACATGTAAGCCATCCATCTGGGAATCGCCATAGACCACAGCGTCTTCATATCCATGTTCGTGAAGCCACTTAACGCGCTCTTGCGCCATGGCAAGCATTTCTTCACGATCGCCAAACTGCAAAGCACCGGGCTGACAAGTGGAAACACAAGCTGGCATCATGCCATTTTCAATACGGTCAATACAACCGGTGCACTTATTAATGGTTCCCATCTCGCCATGATAGCGAGGAACATCGTAAGGACATGCCGAAGAGCAACGACGACAGCCCATACACTTGGATTCATCAACGGTTACAAAGCCAGTTTCTTCATCCTTATACAAGGCTCCTGCAGGGCATACCGCCACACAGCCCGCATCACTACAATGCTGACAAGCACGACGACCAAATGCCCATTTAACGCCCTTGGAACCACCATCGTGTTCAGCAAAGGTCACGATAAGACGAGTATCGCCACCAATATCTGCTGGGTTTTGGTAACTACCCGTAAAGGTGTTTTCATTGGTTCCCGTTGGTGAAGGTAAATCATTCCAGCACTTGCAGGCTACCTGACAACCCTTACAAGCAGTGCACTTGGAGGAATCGAAATAAATTGCTTTTTCTGACATGATTTATCCCTCCTTATGCTTTCTCGATATTGACGAGGAATGCTTTGTATTCGGGTGTTTGCGAATTAGGATCGCCAACATTAGGGGTAAGGTCATTTACCACATCACCCGTGCCGAACAAATCAGACCAGCCAAAGTGATGCGTAAGACCAACCAGGTGCTGAGTGTTGCCATGAACCGTAAACGGCTTAATGCGCTTGGTAACAACCGCATTTACCTCTACCGAACCACGGTTATTCCATACACGAACCATGTCTCCACTTGCAATGCCCTTTTCGCTTGCCAGCTCTTCACTAATCTCAATAAACTGCGAAGGCATAGCTTCAACCAAAGCGGGGCATGCACGGCTCTGACCACCAGTTTGCCAATGTTCGGTAACCGAATAGGTAGTTGCAACGATAGGATAATCACTTGCAGAACCATGCTTGGTGGATTCGTTGTTTGCAAACTTCATGCAAGGACTGTTGAGCGATCCGTTAAGCAAGTTCGTTTCAACAGGCGTTTCGAAAGGTTCGAAGTGCTCTGGCAAAGGACCATCTTCCATACCGTAGCTTTCAAGACGACCATTTTGTTCCCACAGCATAAAGAATGCTTTGTTGTTAGGTGGAACAGGATCGTCACCCTTCTTAGCAACGAAGTCTGCTGCGTCATTCAAGATCCAGCTATCGCCCGTCCATTCGCATAAAACCTTATCAGGATTCCAAGGCTTGCCATTAATGTCAGCAGAAGCGCGGTTGTACAAAATACGACGGTTGTTTGGCCATGCATAAGCCCAGGTGGTATTAAGACCAAGTCCTGTCTTGTCTGAATTGTCGCGCTGACCAATTGGCTGCTGTGCGGGATCTAATGGAGCATCATTGTTGTTGTAGAAGCCGCCATAAATCCACATTGCGCATGCGGTAGTACCATCAGCCTTCAAATCCGCATAACCTGCAAGCAAAGCGGTTTCTGGATTGTCGGAAGTCGTATTGCAGTTGGTACCTTCGATGGTGTAACCATTCAAAGCCCATGCAACAGGACGAGGATCAATCTTGCCATCTACGTAGTAATCCCACTTAGTATTCAAGATAGGATCAGGATTTGCGCCGCCTTCTTCGCGATACAAGCGACAAATTTCTTGCCACAGCAAATCAACCATTTCGTAGTCAGGCTTTGAATCTTCCCAAGGCTCAACTGCTTGATAGCGCCACTGCAACCAACGACCAGAATTAGCAATCGTACCAGGCTTTTCGTAAATCAAAGCACAAGGCAAGAAATACACTGAGGTATTAATATCAGCAGGAGTCATATCGGGAGCTTTCCAGAAGCTTGCCGATTCGGTGATAACCTGGTCTGCTACTACCAACCAATCAAGTTTTGCCATGCTTCGACGTACAAAACCTGCATTAGGAGCACTGTGGCATGGATTCATACCCCAGTTAAAGTAGCCCTTGATAATTTCTTGGTCCATCAATTCGAAGGTAGACATAATAGTGAAGTCAGGGCTGGAAGGAACCTTTGGCCACCAGTCGTATCCGTAATCATTGTCTACCGTTGCAGCATCGCCAAACCATTCCTTCAAACTAGAAATAAGGAACTTAGGCTTATTGGTGTAGTAACCATCTGAATAAGTTTCGCCTTCAAGCCATTTACGCAAAGAAGCACGGGCAGTATCGTTTGGCCACTTCAGATAGGCAGGATGTTCGTTAACCAACATACCCATATCAGTAGCGCCCTGTACGTTAGGTTCGCCGCGCAATGCATTTACGCCGCCACCAGGAATACCAATATTGCCAAGAAGCAGCTGCAATAGCGACATTGCACGCGTGTTCTGAGCGCCATAGGTATGCTGCGTTTGACCTAATGCATACAGAATCGAGCCCGCTTTGCCAGGCTGACCAGTAGAAGCATACGTGGAGTAAACCAGCTCAAGCGTTTCTTTGTCCATACCACAGATACTGCAAACCGTATCCATGTCATAGCGAGAATAGTGCTTCTTGAACTGCTGGAATACACACATAGGATCCTGAAGTGTCATATCCTTCTTTGGATGTTCGACAACAGGTGGAGTAAATTCTGGAACACCAGGAGCAACTGCCCAAGCGTAATCACCGTTGGCTGAAGTATCCCACGTAGATTCGCTTTCTACCTGATAATGCCAGGTTGCATTGGAATACTTACCTGTTTTTTCGTCCCAACCACTAAAGAAGCCAGTTTCAGGATCGAATTCATAATCAGGATCAAGCAGATAACTTGCGTTGGTGTAATTCAACACATAATCGTGCTGCCACAAATCGTTTTCGATAATGTAGTTATAAAGACCACCGAAGAATGCAATATCAGTACCACTACGAATAGGGCAGTAAATGTCTGCCTGTTCAGCCGTACGAGTATAACGAGGATCAACTACGATCCACTTTGCACCATTATCGTGTGCTTTATGAATCCAGCGCGAGCTAACCGGATGGTTTTCGGCGCTGTTAGAACCGATGTTCATAATGACATCGGAATTTTGGAAGTCGCACCAATGGCTCGTCATTGAGCCGCGACCAAATGAAGCCGCCAGACCGGCGACGGTAGGGCCGTGTCAAACTCGGGCTTGGTTATCGATTGCAACGACACCAAGCGAGCGCATAGCCTTAAGAATTAAATATTCTTCTTCAGAGTTTTCCTGAGAACCACCCAAGCTTGCAATAGCTGGAGTGTAGTTCACCGTGAGACCTGCTTCGTTCTTTTCTACAAACGTAGCATCTCGCGTTTCCTTTACCTTGCGAGCAATTTCAGCAATAGCATCTTGCCAGCTGATAGGCTCCCATTCGCTTGAACCAGGACGACGAACAAGCGGGGTGGATTGACGCTTCGGGTTTTTTACGATCTCGTTCGTGGCGGGATCAACAATGTTGCGAAGCTGGAACATTGTTGCACCCTTCGGGCACAAGCCACCTTGGTTGATGGGATGGTCGGGATCGCCTTCTACATTGATAAGCTCGCCATCACGAACAGAACACAAAGAACCGCAACCACCAGCACAGTAGCAGCAGATGTTCGTGTATTCCTCCGTGTTGACAAGCTTCCATTCAGAAGAGGATTCAACCGCCAAAACCGGCGAGGGAGACATGAACTCATAGGCCATACTAGTTGCAAAAACTGCACCAGCAGCTTTTAAAAAACTACGACGCGATAGTTCCATTTCCCACTCTCCTTTCTTCTTGCCTTGTCTGCGCTTTTAGGCGAAAGCACATTTCCGCTAGGGTGAGTGTATCGTGCTCTGTCTTGCCAACTTCGCGACGATCGCCCTCCTTTGGCAACGCTTTCGATAAGCGGTATGAATCGTTTAATTATTCTGGGTAGAGAATGGTTATTGCGGAGGGGTATGTTTCCTTATCTATAAGGCATTTTGCCGATTACAGTATCGAGTGCAGCACCAAACGATATCGAAGACGGCGCGCACCAATCAGCTGATATACTCACCTTCAGAAGAAAGGAGGATAGGTATGCCCTTATTTGAATGCGGCTTCGGCCCAAACGTAGACGCTTGCTCAGGATCTAGCTCTTGTGGACCAGTGGGCGCTTCCGAAATTGAACGTATACGCCTCACGCAGCTAACCTCAAAAGGCGGTTGAGCAGCCAAATGGAGTCCGGGAGACCTCAAGGACATACTTTCTTCTTTTAATAAAGCAGGCTCTTTGCCTGTTGATAGTAGATTATTGCTTGGATACGAAACGAACGACGATGCTGCAGTATGGAAAATTTCCGATTCGTTAGCAGCAGTACTCACCGTTGATTTCTTTACCCCCATTGTTGATGATCCCTATGATTTTGGCTGCGTTGCTGCAGCTAATGCTTTATCTGATGTTTTCGCTATGGGGGCAACACCTCATATAGCACTCAATTTACTGGCACTTGATGCAGCACTCGGCCCAAATGTCGCAGCTGCCATCTTGGAAGGTGGTGCGGATAAAGTTCGCGAAGCGGGTGCGTTTATTTCTGGCGGTCATACCATTGATGATCCTGAGCCAAAATACGGCCTTTGCGTTTTCGGCACAGTAGATCCCGATCACATAATTCGCAACGAGGGCGCTCGACCAGGAGATGTTTTGTACTTAACAAAGCCTTTGGGTACGGGAATTATGAGCGCTGCATTACATATCAGCCATATCTCAGACACGGACATGCAACCTGTTATTGATTCGATGAAAGAACTCAACGCCGCAGGAAGCGCTGCCATGATAGCAGCACACGCTCATGCCGCCACCGACATAACGGGATTTGGTCTTGCAGGTCATTTACACGAAATGCTTAAAGCAAGCAACTGCTCTG
>URMQ01000121.1 GCA_900548955.1 uncultured Eggerthella sp.
AACATCATAAAAATAATCCAGAACCAAGGATGCATCACTATCGTGGAAGAGCTCTTCGAACGTATCAAAGTGCGGTGACATTAAATGAATCATCGCATGCGCTTCTTCAAAAGAAAGTAACCTATCTCCATGAACAGCAGAGGCAATCTGAGCTGCTTGGATGCTATCGATTCCAGAAAAAGGCGAATCAACGAAATCCAATAAAGCATCTATATTGTGGGTTTCATTTAATAGAAAAGCTTTTAAAGCATTAAAAGCTCGACCGAAATCAGTTTCAGAAAATGAGGTAGCTGTTCTTAATTCGAACGACGTTATTTGGCATTTGGGAGTATGGACAACAGCATTCGATACGTATTCAAAAAGCTTTTGGGTATCCGAAGATACAATAAGAATCGAAGCATTCCTTCGCTCAGGCACTTTCTCCATGCAGATGTTATCAATTGTGGTCAGATTTTTATTCCTCACACACAATCATCGTCTGCATTAATATCGCTAGGTAGCTGAGCTTTGATATCCGTAGTGCGCTGGGCATTAATATCGCTAGCTAGCTGAGCTTTGGAACAACTATCAACTTCAGTCGCGCAATAGCCAACACTAGTGTTTAAGCCTTCAGCACTATATCGTTCCTCAATGGCGCTTAATACAGCACTGGTTATAAGTGTATTTTGCGCCGAAGGACCATCAGCAAGTAATAGAAAAGGCTTAACATTATCTGGCGTTTTAGTAATTTGATTAGTCGTTTCTAGCTGCGCAATGATAGAAGGTGCGACACTACAGAAAAATCTTTGAAATGGAAGTGACAATTCATCAAGCAAACCGAATTCAAACTCAAACGGCAAATCCAATTCTGAAAGCGCCGTAAGTGCATCGCCGGGCTCCACTAAGCCTTTCTCTTGTAAAAGTTTTCTATAGGGAGGAACCAACGACAAAAGAGCGAGTTCTGCATCAGAAAAAGTATGCTCTTCGTAGCACTTTTCTCGATTCTCTTCGACACAGTCTTCCAAATCCGCTAAATGCTTTGACCCAGTTAGCAAATAGCCATCTGAGAGGGCAAAATTTAATTTTACTAAGGCGTTTTCAAGTTCCCGAGAGCCTAAAAGATCGGCAAAAAACCTGCTAATCAAAGAAATTGTTCCGTCCGTAACCGACAAAGAATCAAAGTCAAAATCAGACGAATCAAGAATATGTTTAACAGCAAATGCTCGCTCGAGTGGTGAAATTAATACTCTCCCATCACCAAAGCGTTCCCACGTATCCACAAGCCAGGAATAGGGAGTTTCGACATTAATACCAAATAAACCATTAGGGTTAGAAAGCGCAATTTTTTTGCGATACGAAAGAGCCTGTTCGTACGTAGAAAATAAAATGACGGTTCTTTTCACTACGTAATGCTCCTTTCGAACTACATACATCTCTTACGCTCCTAGAGTATGAGCGGTGTGTCAAGACTTTAATTTCAAAATTCGAAACGTATACTAAAAGTAAGCCACTTCCGCGTTTAGCGATGGACCGATGAATATAAATTGGGAGCCTCAGATTACGGGTGGAATGGAGATTCGTATCCGTTGATACGAAAGCCAGGAAGGTCGTTGCGGGCACCCACCTAGCGAAGGTGGGTTCATCCAATTTAGCGGGGGTGGTTTTTCTATGCTTTAAAGCATTTCTTTGCCAGAAATATTAATGCACCGCTCCGTAAACATAACCCCAACCATGCGATGACAGCGAAGAATTCAACTGTGTGCACAATTTCACACGCGTAAAACGAGAAGGCGGCAACAAAGAAATAACTTCTAGCAAATCGCTATTTAAGTCTGCCGCTTCAGCCTGAATGATTATTTCTAGGCGTGACAGCTCTAATTCCTCATCGTTTCCGTACAGACCTTCAACAAAATCTTGCAATTCGCCGTAGTCTTTACTCTTTGCTCTAGCTGCCACTACTCTGCCACCTTTACGTCGTTACCAAGAACTGCTGCATTCAATGCTCCTGTATAGGAAGGAGTTGCATTGCCTGAAGCTCGTAAGAATTGAACACCTACCTGCTGAAGCGCGCAGGCAGCAGCAAATATAGAATCCGCAGTTGGATAGGCGTTTTCTTCTGTAGGTTCAAACTGACGCGAATCAATACGATTTACCAAGATATCAAATAAAAGTGGTTTCTTGGTTACCGTACGCATGGTGCGAGCAAACCCTACAAGTACAGAAGGTAAGGCACCGCTCATAACACCAATTACATCAGCACCTAAAGAATCACAAGTTTGAACTGCATCTTCTAACGTAATTCCATCAGAAAGCAACCCATCCGAACCAACAATCAACGAGATAAAGACTGGAATACTAGATTCCGTAGACGTCTCAACGCTCCTAGCTTCGTGTACACCGTATAGAGCACATTTAACATCTTCAAGAGTAGTAAAACCCGTGAGATAAAGAGCATCAAAAGGATACCGGGTCAAAATCTCTGCTGCCTCTCGATACTGGGCTATAGACTGTTTAACTGAAGAAGCCATTGTGGGATCTAAAGGCAAACCAGTAGGGCCGATAGCGGCAATGAGATGCTGCGGAGAAAACGAAGATCCCAGCTCATAGGCAATTCGAGCCATCTCGTCAGCTTGTTTTTCAAAACGCGCATACGCTAATCGCGCACGAGTTATGCCCTCAGTTGCCGTAACCAAGCAGGGAGTTTCCATGATTTTTTCTAGCTTATAGGTTTCCTCGATTAATTCCGGTTCGCAAAGTGCAACATATTCACGATCGCCTGGTTCAGAAAAACCTTGGGCTTGCAATTGATAATCAATAGGAGTTGAAAGAACAAGCATGTCCTTATTAAAACGAAGCTGAATATCAGGCATGAAAATCCCTTCGTAGATCCTTCACAAAGAATTTCTAAGGAAATCCTCTTGTGCCATTGTGCGAAAGTTCCTTTTGACGTAGTTCATTTTAGCGTGAATACACGATCATCAAAACAATCTGTCTAAAAACACTTTCTGTACGGGAATACTTAACCAATCCAATCAAAAACTTCAAACTTTTATGAAGAAAAATTACCTTACTTAATTATTAGCGTTCGTAATAACAGAATATCTCTTATGAAAGTTTGAAGCTAAAATGGAGAAAATGCGAAGAGAAAAAGTGTGAACCCGTTCAACCTACATTTTTTATCCACTTGAACGTGTTATAGGACATTTTCTCTTGTATACAAGCGTAGAGAATCGTATATTTCAGAACAGCAAATGTGGTCCACTCCCAAATTTGCAACTGCTTTCCCCAAAAGCAGTCGGTGCCAGATCCCCAAACATAAAAGGCACCGGAACTCCCTCCTTGTGGGCCTGCAGAGATCCCCTCTCTCGGGCCCCTCCTCTTTTTTGGTCACAATTAAGGTATATGTTCGATTCTCTAAAGATTCCTGAATTTGCAAGGCATTCTTACATGAAATCTCCTGTTATGTACGGGCAATTGCATTAAAACCAACCAATTTCATCCTTGCTTTTTGTTAAGTACAATTTTTGCTTGGTTCATTACGCGTAAATCTGTTCAGGCTCGACGAACTGGTACATAACGGTTATTTCTATACATTTTTCCTATAATCCGCATTTTTCCTATAAGTCTATAATCCTACAAGCCTATAATTCCTCCTTTTTTTCTCCCTAAATATGAAAATTCCTGCTTCTTCAGGAGAAACAGGAATTTTGCGCGCTATAGGTAAGAAGATACTTATAGAAAGGTAGATACTTATAGGTAGGTAGACACCTATATGAGTTTCCTGATCTTTACCCAAACATGCGTTTATAAAGTCGGTTGTTTGTATCAAGCCAACTTTCAATTGTGCCAGTATCGAAACCATCTTCAGGATCAATAACTAACGCATACATTTCTTCTTCTTTCAGAAGTTCGTCAAGAGCATCGGTCAACTGAATTTCTCCACCAGCACCAGGTTTAACTTCAGCAAGCAAATCCATAACGCGAGGAGTCAAAAGGTAACGACCGAATACCGCTAAGTTAGAAGGTGCTTCATCTACTGGAGGCTTTTCAACTAAAGAATCTACCTTCCAAACACCGTCTTGTACTTCACTACCAGCAATTACTCCAAAACGGTCTACTTCTTCACGAGCAACAGGAAGAACAGCGATAACACTTGCGCCATTATGAGCATCGGAAACTTCCTTCATGCGAATAAGCATCTGGTTGTCAGGAACCAGTACATCACCCAGCAAAACAAAGAAGGACTCGCCATCTATACGATCAGCAGCACAATGAACTGCATGACCAAGCCCCAAAGGCTCTTCTTGATACACATAACTAACGTTCAGGTTGCCCGCATGAGCAACTTTATCTGCATATTTGTCCTTACCGCGGCTGCGAAGCTCAGCTTCTAAAGCAGGGTTAGGAGTAAAGTGCTCTTCAATGGATTTTTTATCGTGACTATTAATGATGATTACTTCATCGGCTGCAGAAGCGAGACCTTCTTCTACCACATACTGAATAGCGGGACGATCAACTACGAGAAGCATTTCTTTAGGTTGAGCTTTAGTTGCTGGAAGAAAACGACTACCAAGACCAGCAGCAGGAATAAGTGCTTTCATTAATTTCCTTTCAAAACGAATAAAGCGATCTTATCTTATCAAATACGCGCCTCGTAAAAACCTTAAGATAGAAATCGAAATAATAAATTGCTGAATTGTTTATTAAACATTTCTCATAGCTGCTCAACTTGACAAGAAAACCCGTAGTCGTAGAATAACAACGCACTGGGGATGTAGCTCAGTTGGGAGAGCGCAGCGTTCGCAATGCTGAGGTCGTGGGTTCGATCCCCATCATCTCCACCAGAAAGAACCAAATGGCAGGCTCTTAAGAGGCCTGCCATTTTTATTGAACACATATTTTAAAACGATCTTACGATGCTCAAATTTTTTCGACAAAGCGAAAAGATAAACCATAACAAATTACAAACTTTCTAATTTCTGAGTTTGCGAGCTTATGAGCTTTCTAACTTCTGAATCTGTGAGCTTATGAGCTTGTAAGCTTATGAGCTTGCGAACTTGTTGGTTTGTTGGTTTGTAGACTTATGAGCTTGTAAGTTCACAACTTTACTGACGAAGTTTATGAATATTGTTTGCCAGAACAACGCAAACAATCAAAATAACCAGCTGAACCAAAGTGCTTGGCAT
>URMQ01000122.1 GCA_900548955.1 uncultured Eggerthella sp.
TGCTGCCGTTTCAGTTCCGCCAGTATATCCGGCAATCCTCAGGTACCTGCATCAGGCAATAGTAGTCAGCCTATGATGCCTGCACAGGAGCAGCCTACTCGCAATCAGCCATTTCCGCCTTCAGCAACGCACCCTTCGCGTCCAAGGCGTCCAATGCCAATTGATCTGGTTAATGTGGTTCCTGAGCAGAAGCAGCCAGCTGAAATACAGCAGCCTACACAACCTGCCCAGCCGGTACAGCAGTCCGCGCAACCTACTCAGCCGGTACAGTCACAGCAGTCAGTGCAGCCAACACCGCAACCACAGCAACCTGGTCCTGATGTTGCGCAGCAGGCAAATTCTGATGATATTCAGACAGATAAGAACTAAAACAAGCATTACTCTATACAGAAAGTATTAAATGCTTGTTTGATGTACTTGTTTTGAGCGCTTACCAACTAGGTAGTTATACATAAGCTTGAAGGGCGTAAAACGTGCTACTATAAGCAAACGTTTTGAATACATGTGAGGTGCCCCGAGCAATTCGCTCGGGGCTTTTTGGAGGAATAGCATGATTTGGCGATGTGGCTCATATTCGTTTGATTCCAGAACTCCTGTCATTATGGGAATACTAAACGTGACTCCCGATTCTTTTTCTGATGGAGGATCGTATGCTTCTGTAGATGAGGCGATAGCAGCTGGTCGTCAAATGGTTGAAGATGGCGCTCTTATTGTTGATGTAGGCGGAGAATCCATCCGTCCTGGAGCAGATCCTGTTTCGGAAGAAGAAGAGCTCAAGCGCGTTTTAGAGATTGTGCGACGTCTGGCTGATGAAGGTATATGCGTTAGCATCGATACACGCCATCCGTCTGTTGCCAAAGCATGTGTAGAGGCAGGCGCAAGCATTATTAATGATGTTACGGGTTTTCGTGATCCAGAAATGGTAAAGGTGGCAGCATCGTGCGATGCGGGTCTTGTGGTAATGCATATGAAGGGCGACGATCCTCGCACTATGCAAAATGAGCCAGAATATACCGATGTAGTTGATGAGGTTCTGACCTACTTGAAAGATCGCGCCAAT
Source organism: uncultured Eggerthella sp. (assembly GCA_900548955.1). Taxonomy (GTDB): domain Bacteria; phylum Actinomycetota; class Coriobacteriia; order Coriobacteriales; family Eggerthellaceae; genus Anaerotardibacter. Next base: position 1,061 of record URMQ01000122.1, read on the forward strand.
CAGCTTGAACAGGCAGGCATTAGCCGCGATCGAATCTGTTTAGATCCTGGTCCTGGTTTTGGCAAAACCGCAAAGCAGACCATTCAGCTTATGCGAAACTTCCAGGAGTTTGCTCGCTTGGGATATCCCTTAATGGTGGCAGTATCTCGAAAAAGCTATATTGGCTATGCCTATGAAATTGAAGACGCCAAGCAACGCGATAACGCCTCTGCTGCCGAGGCATTAATGGCGTGCGAACTGGGTGCATCGATTGTTCGTACCCATAATGTTCCTCTTACCGTGAAATCTATTGAGGAAAACTTACGTCCTTACGTCTTTATTGGTATGGGCTGCAATGTTGCCCTGGTTGCCAATGAGGGCGAGGAGCTTGAAGGCAAAAAAGCAATGCTTAATCAGGCAATTTCGGATATGTGTATGCTGCCTGATTCTCAGATTGTTGATATTTCCAGCTTCTATGAGAGCGAGCCAGCATATTTCGAAGACCAGGACACCTTTGTTAATGCGGTAGTGCTTTTGCGAACTGGCTTACCTCCACAAGAGCTTTTGCGCTACTTGCAGGCAATTGAGCAGAGTTTGGGGCGTGTACGGGAACGCGAAAACGGCCCACGTACGTGTGATCTGGACATTCTTGATTATCAGGGCTATGTGTGTGAACACGCAATTCTAACCTTGCCCCATCCCTTGCTTCATGAGCGCGATTTCGTAGTTAAGCCCTTGCTTGAACTTGCTCCGCGTCATGAATTAGCAAATGGCACAAAGGTAAGCCTTGATAGCGTCAAGGTAGGCAAGGCATGGAAGTGCTAACTAATTCCACAATTCAATGGGATATTCAATCGTACGAATCTGTTGATTCGACGAACCGAATCGTAAAGCAGGCACTTGCCGCAGGAGCAGAAGAGGGATTCGGAGCAACAGCGCTTCAACAACAAGGTGGCTATGGCAGGCAGGGTCGCATATGGGAAAGTCCCGTGGGCGGTTTGTATACTTCGCTTGCATTTTGCCCTGTAAAAAAGGGAATTCCTTTTGAAAACATTCCCCTTTTAAGCTTGGTTATGTCGCTTGCTGTGGCTCGGACTTTGGAATCTTTGGTCGAAGACGCATCAAAGATTGCTATCAAGTGGCCCAATGATGTGCTTTATGATGGCGGGAAAATTGCCGGAATTTCGCTTGAAGCTGTATCGGGCGGAATTTGCGTTGGTATTGGTATCAATCTTTTCCCAAATAACAATACTGGCGAAGTTTCAGGGAAATATCGTCTTTCGTATGTGCGAAATGAAGTTGTTCAGGATGAACTTTCAACCGAGCAGCAAAATTATATGAGCGAAGCACTTCGCGGGCTGCTAAAAGAAATCGCTCATGCGTACGAGCGATGGGTTATGGAAGGCTTTGCTCCGTTTATAGATAGCTATCGTAGCTCTATGGCATTTTTGGGTAGTGCGGTGTGCTTAGAATCAATAGATGGTTCGATTCTTTGTGAAGGCATTATCGAAGGCGTGGATGATGGAGGGCTACTTCTTGTTCGAACTTCATCAGGAGAGGTAATTCACGCGAGCTCGGGCGAGGTGCACATAAAAGCGTTTCGCGCGAGTTCGGGCGAGGTGCACATAAAGGCGTTGGAATAAGCTCAAAACTTAAAACAGCAATGCTTTTAAGCCGATAAGAATAAGTACAATGCCTCCGACGATGGTTGCGCGATCGCCTAAAACGCTTCCGAAGCGGCGTCCTATTACAAGAGCAACCAAGCAAGCACATGCGGTAGTAATAGCGATAATACTTGCTGAAAATACTACATTTACCGAAAGTGCTGCGAAGCTGACTCCAACAGCGAGGGCATCAATGCTGGTGGCGATTGCTTGGAGTGCTAATACAGGCATCGTCAAAGTTTGACCAGATGAGTCAATAGAGTCGGTTTGTTTATTATCGCTTGGATATTGAGTTGATGAAGTGGTATTTTTGGTTTCTTCGTGGAAAACATCCCATATCATTCTGGCGCCAATAAAGCCCAGGATGGCAAACGTGATAATGCCTGCATATTGAGAAATAACGTCGCTAACAAGCCTGCCTAAAACATAGCCAATACAGGGCATGATGCCCTGGAATAGACCGAAAGCAATAGGCATCATAAGGTTTCGGAGTTTCGAATTTCCCTGATAAATAAACGTATTTGAAATTGTGACAGCAAATGCATCCATGGCAAGCGCTAAACCTAGAAGCACAATTTCGGTTATAGTCACAACTTGTCCTCTCTTCGCAATTCGACCACTATAGGACATCTTTTCTGTGTAAGAAACCTCAAACGCAAAATTTCACGAATAGTAACTTTAAGGGTGACATGGGTGATATTTGTCATCTGTGGGCGAGAATTACGCGCTTTATCTAAGGCAATACTTCAGTAAAGATTATTGATGCTCTTTGAATGGTATGGCGCTTGTGTGTTCACAGTGGGATAATAGCGCGTGCTTGTTAGTAGCAAGGTGGGAATTGGGGATCTCTGAAGGCGACAACAGAACAAACCGCTTGTAACCGTGATAAATGATCAGGATGATTACTAAGCGGCATATTAAAGGAAACTTAATGACCGATCAAGACAACGAAGTGATGCAAACAAACGAAGAAAATGATGCGAGTAAATCAGAGGTAACGTTTGCTAAGGGCTCCCTTCACAAAGGTGATACTCCAAAGCCTGAGCAAAAGCTTCGCAAGGGCGATGCTCGTACGGCGCGCATGGGAACAGGTTCTATTCCAAAGCTCATCATGGAATTTGCCATTCCTTCTATTGTGGGCATGCTGGTAAATGGTGCATACAACGTTATTGATTCCATCTTCCTTGGTCAGGCAATGGGGGAAATTGGTCTTTCAGTTGCAACAGCAGCAATGCCGCTTATGACCATATTCATGGCGCTTGCAATGCTTATTGGTAATGGTGGCAATGCGCTTGCCGCGCTTCGTTTGGGCGAAGGCAACAAAGATGCTGCAGAAAAAAGCTTGGGTAACACGGTATGCTTGGGTATTGTTGCAGCAATTCTTGTGGCAATACTTATTCATATTCCACCCTGTGTTGAGGCGATTCTTACGCTTTCGAGCGTTACGCCAGAGATTCGTGATTACACCTATTCGTTTATGTATATTCTTGCGCTTGGCTTTATCTTCCAGTTAATTGGTGCAGGTGTTAATAACTTCATCCGTACTGCGGGTGCTCCAAATCGCGCTTTGGGAACTATGGTGATTGGCACCATTTCCTGCGTTGTGTTGAATTACTTATTTGTTTTGGTGTTTGGTTGGGGAGTGGTAGGTAGCGCTTTGGCTACCGTGCTTGGTCAGGCTGTTTCGTGCGTTAGTGTGCTGTGGTATTTCCTCTTTACAAAAGATGTTGCTTTTAAGCTGTATGCCCGCAACTTAAAACTTGAAGCAGAAATAGTGGGTCTTATTATTTCGCTCGGTGCGGCAAGCTTTATTATGCAGCTTGCAATGTCGGTTATTAACTTTTTAGTGAACTATCTGTTGGTTATGTATGGTGGTCAGTCTCCGCTTGGTGCTGAAGCAGCGTTGGCTTCCATTGGTGTTGTGCAGCGTTGTGCCATGTTTGCGGTGCTTCCTTTGATCGGTATTGCTATCGCTATTCAACCTTTACTTGGTTACAACTACGGCGCAAGTTTAATTTCTCGTGTTCGTAGTACTCTTGGATACGGTATTTTGATTGCCACCATTTTTGGAACGGTGATGTGGGCTCTTATTCATATTTTCGCATTTGATATTGTGTCATTCTTTGGTATCAGAGATGATGCTCTTCGTGAATTCACGGTCTTTGC
>URMQ01000123.1 GCA_900548955.1 uncultured Eggerthella sp.
TATCGGCGCGAACGGCGCGGGCAAATCGACGTTCCTGCGCATTTTGTCTCCTGGTGGTATTCCGCAAAAAAGATTCTGAGAATACGCCACAAAACCAGCAGCAGGTTAGTGAGCAGCGGGTAAGTGGACAGCAGGCTAGGGCAGCAGCAGAAAACACGGGCAAGAGGTGTTTGCTTATCTCTCACAGAAAGCTTCCCTTTAGGAAATGCTTCTGCGCGGTAGTATATGCCGTGCTGTTTGTAGTGTGTCTTTGCGCGGTGGCGAATCTTATAGATGTTTATACTGTTGGTCTTGTTGTGTTGGTTGTGGTGCTGCTTGTCGATAGAAAAATATTAGCGCGCATAGACTACGGTCTACTCTTCACTTTTATCGCGCTGTTCATTTTTGTAGGAAACATGGGACGTATTCCTGTTATTCATGACGTTGTGTCCCAATTGATTGGTGCAGCGCCTGTTTTGGCTTCGGTGCTAGTAAGCCAGGTGATTAGTAATGTTCCTGCCGCATTGTTGTTGTCGGGATTTACCGATCAGTGGCACGCGCTTATCGTGGGCACCAATCTTGGTGGTTTGGGAACGCTGATTGCTTCTATGGCAAGTATTATTTCGTTCAAGCTTATTACCACTGAAGGACTGGTAAAACGCGGGGTATATTTGCGCACCTTTACGATATACAACGGGGTATTTTTACTGCTGTTACTAATCCTGTATGTGGTTCTTACCTATACCGGCATAGCTGCCTAGTCTGCTGATAGGCATAGCTGCTTAGTCTGCTGGTAAGCATGATTGTTTAATCTGCTGGGGCGCTTGGCTATCGGATTTGGTACTTAGTCATTGAGCTAAGTGTTGGAAAATGAGTTTGGCGCCTAATCTTTGAGCGTGACACTTAGCTATTCCTGGTCTCTGTGAAACGGTTTACCACCGCGCAATAGCGCATCTACCAATTCATTATCTTCAGGATCGGGCGAGCCTAGGGGTAATCCGCAAGCTTCAAAGAAATGGCTCCCCGCAAATTGGCGTGCGCGGAACGAATCGTGTTCACCATCATCTAAATAGCGAATGCGGCTACGCCCGTCAGTGGTTCCACAGAACAAAAGACCATGGTTTCGAATATAGGTGCGATAGGTTTCTTTTTCAGACCACAGCATAACGCCTTCCATATTCTCTAGCTCGTAGGCAACGGCATAACTGGTCCAGGAAATTCCGCGTTCACGCACATAGCGATCAAGCAATGATGCCATTCGAGTGACACGCTTTAACGTACGCGTTGCTCCAATAAAGCGTGCACTAGGGTCAATATCAATACCATCGGCTTTCAGTTCATCAACGGCTGCCTTGTAAGCATCAAGCTCAAGCATAATAGCGGGAACCGTGAGTTTCATCGATTCGTCGGGAAATAACTCAATGGCAGAATGAGCAGGGCCACCTGGAATAGCAACCGAAGCACGCAGGATAAGAGAGTCGTGGGCGTGTTGCACGTGGCATTTCATAGTTTGTTGTGCAAAGGCTGCACGCATAGCATTTACATGACTGTCTATTATGCTGCGCGATATGCTTTGATTAGCTCGGCTTCCCATATGAAATAAATATAAGCTGAATAGGGGAATAGGCACTGGCCGTTGGTTGGGAGCACTGCTGTTATCTCCCGGATACCATACAGTGCGTTGGCAAAAATCGCGAATTTCTTGGGCGCGCTTGGTTGCTTTGCCATAAAGTTCTACTAGAGCCGATCCAAGCGCAGGTCCCGATGTGGACCCTTCGCGGATTTCTACAATGCCATCAGCAACGTAGGGCGGAAAGTCTCCTTCGTGAACCTGCACCACCACTACGCCTTGTTTGTCGTTATTAGGATCAGCGATGAAACGGGCGTCGAATCGTGGTGTGGGTGATACGTGGTGGCGACACAATTCGCCAAAAATTTGCGAAAAATCAGCCGATATTCGAGGGATCGGGCATACTGATTTGTCATCATCGGCTATACCAATAACAAGCCATCCGCCACGGGAATTCGCAAACGAAGCAATAATTTTAGGAATCTTTTTACGAACGTTGTCATTCCAGGTGCGCTTAAATTCAAGAACAAACCCTTCATCAAGATCTGCTAGCTGTGATAAGTCTTCATAGGTAACGTCAGCTAAATCTTTTGGCTGACCTTGTTCGTTGCGGAATGGGCTATACATGGCCTGCTCCCTAAAACAAAAGTGTTAAGCACTTCTATTATAGAGGGCAAATTCTTTGATCTTTTGTTATCTATGTAAGCTTTGCTTAATATGCGAAAGCAGAGATAAACATCCTGCATCAACGTCAGCATAGGTGGTTTCGAAGTCTCCCGTATACCAAGGGTCTGCTACATCGCGTGAGGTACCTACCCAATCCATAAGTAAACTGCATTTTTGTAGCGGGTCATTATTGAATAAGCGCAGCATATCGCGCATATTATAGCGGTCCATTCCTATAAGGTAATCAAAACGATCATAGTCTGCTTTTTTCGCGAGATGCGCTTGTCGTGGCGTGTGGGGAATGCCATAGCGATCCAGTATTTCGCGCGTGCCCCAATGAATATCGTTTCCTAGTTCGTCGCGATGCATAGCAGCAGATTCCACATGAATGTCGTCCTTCAACCCCGCTTGGCGAACATAGTCCTTCATGACGAATTCAGCCATAGGAGATCTGCAAATATTGCCGTGGCAGATAAAGAGAACGTTGATCATACGGGGTCCTTACTGAAATAGGATTTCTAGCTGGGTTGTATTGTAATAAAAGTCAGCGAACATTTCTTGCTGGAAAACTTACTCGAAAGAGACCTCCTCAAACTCTTTGATCTTTAAAAGCGCTACAATAGATCGGTTACAAAAGGAGGAATACTCAGTGGTATACAACAACGTTCTTGAAGCGCTGGGACATACACCGCTTATTAAATTGAACCGCATTGTCGACGATACTATGGCAGATGTGCTTGTTAAATATGAGGCAGTAAATATTGGTGGATCTATTAAGACACGTACTGCCTATAACATGATTCGCGAAGCAGAACTTCGTGGCGATATTAAGCCTGACACCATTATCGTAGAGCCTACTAGCGGCAATCAGGGCGTCGGTTTATCGCTTGTGGGTGCTGTTCGTGGTTATACGGTACGTATCATTATGCCTGATAGCGTTAGTGAAGAACGTCGTAAACTTTGCCAAGCATATGGTGCAGAAGTAATTCTTATTCATGACGAAGGCAATATTGGTGTTTGCATTGACCAATGTATGCAGACGGCGCTCGATATGGCAAAAAACGATCCGCGCATATATATTCCTCAACAGTTTTCTAATCCTGATAATCCTGCAGTCCATAAGCGTTATACCGCTCAAGAAATCTTGGCTGATGTCGAGGGTCCTATTGATGGATTTTGTTGTGGTATTGGCACGGGTGGCACCATTTCTGGTATTGGCGAGGCACTTAAGGCCAAGAATCCCGACATAGAAATTTGGGCGGTTGAGCCTGAGCATGCCGCTATTTTATCGGGTGGCGAAATTGGTACCCATATTCAAATGGGAATTGGGGACGGTCTTATTCCCGATAACCTGAATCAAAATATCTACGATGCTATCACGGTTGTTTCTGATGAAGAGGCGCTTGAAACTGCACAGCGCCTTGCACGTGAGGAAGGTCTTTTGTGCGGTATTTCTTCCGGTAGCGATGTGGTGGGTGCCCTTCGTTTAGCACGTAAACTAGGTCCTGGGAAAACGGTAGTGACGGTGCTTTCTGATACAGGTGAGCGCTACTACTCAACGCCACTCTTTGAAGCATAGGATATCTTCTTATAAGGCGGGATGAGCTAATCGCTCCCGTGCCAATATTTAAAATAGCAATTACCTACGCAAACGCTCATATTGCATGGGCGTTTCGTTTTTTCTTACTAAATTGTTAGTAGGAGGATTGTTAATAGGGCGGCTATAATGACTTGCATGGTGAGTCAAGTTCAGCATAGTCAGCCCCGTCGCGCCACGTGGATGTTTAAAAAGTACTGCATTAATTTGGCAGTACGAACGGTATTGTTTGGTTTGGGTATTTACTTTTTTGTGTATGACAAAACACAGCTTGCTTTGGAGAACGTTGGGCTCGCACATGGCTTCAACTTTGTTGATGTTGCGTTCGTTTTTGTGCTGTACGATTTTCTTACCAAGTTTTCTTCTCGCGCAAGAATTTCTATTGGGTCTTTGAAGCAATATAAGTTTTTTCAAATTCCAACCAAAAATACGGTAGGGGGAAGCATAGATGCTTTCTTGAATCGTGTATCTGAAATCATTAAAGAAGGCGCAATTCGTACCGACCGAGTTCATGAGCATCCTCGCGAAGACATCCAAAAAACCATCGATGGAGTTCGTAATAACTTGCTTAATGCTAAAGATGACGTTAGTCGCGAAGTGCGTCATATAGCGCGCGATTTAGATCTTATGAGAGCTCTTTCCTTCGATGATTCGGACCTAGACGTGAATTCTCAGGCACGTCATGTCTTGCGCACGAGAAGGCTTCGGGAAATTTTACCCGTTGCTATATTTTGGGTTCTTTTAACGGCAGCAGTGGGCATCTTCCTTATTCATATGGGATGGATGTCGTCTGCAACTGTGGTGCTTTGGATGCTGTTCTTCTTTTGGTTTGATATGGTTTGTGTTGTGTTGTGGTGTCCGCTGCAGGTAATTTTCATGAAAAACCGTTGCTGTGCGACATGCCAGATTTTTAACTGGGATGCCATTATGGTGGCAACACCGCTTATTTTTGCCTGGTCATGGCAGGCGGCAATTTTGCTTATTGTTTCTGTAGTTGTATTGCTTCGTTGGGAAGTGCGCGCTTTCTTC
>URMQ01000124.1 GCA_900548955.1 uncultured Eggerthella sp.
TGAATGTGGTCTTGAATACGAACACGACAGATTTCATATGCTCTGCCCCGAATGTGGTAGTGCATTTTCGGAGCTCTTGCAGGGTAAGGAATTGCGGATTGATTCCATTGAAGTAGATATTCCCGACGAAGACCAAACTTCTGCCGACACATAGGCAATGATACGTTATTGTGTATTTGTAACACTGCTAACTACAAGGCATAGACACTAATAGGTTTTACCCCGCGTGTTCTTCAAAAAGCGAACACCGAAGAAAACATGAACATTGTGTTCAGGAGGCATCTTATGCAGATCGATTTAAAGCAACCTATTCTCGATAAGAACGACAAGCTTGCTCAGTCTAATCGCGAATTGTTCAAAGAAAAGAAAGTATTTGTGCTGGATTTGTTGGCATCTCCTGGTTCTGGCAAAACGTCGACTATTTTGGCAACTATTGAAGCATTGCGTGATGAATTTAATATTGCCGTTATTGAGGGCGATATTGCTTCTTCAGTTGATTCCGAAAAGATCAAAGAGCAAGGTATTGCTGCAGTACAGATCAATACGGGTGGAGCTTGTCACTTAGAAAGTGACATGATTCGTCGTGCGGTTGACGTGCTTGATTTGGACAACCTTGACCTTATCATTGTTGAAAATGTAGGCAATTTGGTTTGCCCGACCGACTTTGATTTGGGCGAGAATATGAAGGCTATGATTTTGAGTGTGCCCGAAGGCGATGATAAACCGCTTAAATATCCTGGCGTTTTCCAGGCTTCAAAGGCTATTGTTTTGAACAAGATTGATACGTTGCCTGTGTTCAGCTTCGATAAAGAACTGTTCTACGATCACATTAATAACTTGAATCCCACGGCACCTATTTTCCCTATATCAGCAACAAATGGCGAAGGGGTAGATGCTTGGGCGAATTGGCTGGCAGAACAAATTCGCGCACTGTAAATTGCGCAACAAAGAGGCTGCGGATAAAAACTGCGTGGCTTCACCTTATGCGCACGGCAGCTGACCGAAGCCAAAATATAAAGTAACAGTTTATAAAACTTATCTAAAAATCTTGGAACAATATGAGCTCTTCTTGACACGATTGAGCAAAAAAATCACCAAAAAACGCCTGGTCAAACCAAAGAACTTAATAAAGATACTGGTCGTTTAACCTTATATAGAAATCTAAGTCCTACGCACTCATATTTTCTTCATGATGGGTTGCATTCCTTGCTTAAGTTGCTAATATGTATAGGCGTTAGCACTCATAAAGCTTGAGTGCTAGCCACTAGAAGTTTGACTGCTAATTGATTGCTGCAAGCGTTTGGGCAAAGCACGTAATGCTTTACAAGAGCAAAGCTAGCGCAAACAAAGCAGAGCGGTCTTTCTGGGTTGAAACTTTGGTAATAAGGCGCGCGAGAAAAAGTTTGCGATTAACTCGGCACGAGCTTTTTCTTGCGTGATTTAGAACTTAAGAAAGGAAGTACGTTATGAATCTTAAGCCAGTTGGTGATCGCATCGTCGTTAAGCAGGACGAAGCACAGGAAACCACTGCAGGCGGTCTGTATATCGCAGCTGATTCTAAAGAAAAGCCTCAAACGGGTGTTGTTCTGGCTGTAGGTGAAGGTAAGATCAACAACGAAGGTAATCATCTTCCCATGCCAGTTAAAGAGGGCGATCGCGTTCTCTATGGTAAGTATGGCGGAACCGAAGTTGATGTAGACGGCGAAAAGGTAATGATTCTTCGCGCTGACGACATCTACGCAGTATTTGCCGAATAAAGTCCAATCACTTTAGTCCAATCACTTTAGTCCAATCACTTTAGTAACACTTCTTTGAAAGGAATTGTTTTTATGGCAAAGGAAATTAAGTTTGAGGCCGATGCCCGCGCTGGCATGGCTGAAGGTGTCAAGAAGCTTGCTGACGCTGTTAAGGTAACTCTTGGCCCTAAGGGTCGCTATGTTGCACTCGAGCGTTCTTTTGGTGCTCCTTTGGTAACTAACGACGGTGTAACGGTTGCTCGCGAAGTTGAGCTGGAAGATCCTGTAGAGAACATGGGTGCTCAGCTGGTTCGTGAAGCTGCTGTTAAGACCAACGACGTTGCTGGTGACGGTACTACCACCGCTACCTTGCTCGCAGACGTTATTGTAAGCGAAGGTCTTCGCAATGTAACTGCTGGTGCAGACGCACTTGGTATTCGCCGCGGCATCGTAAAGGCAACTGATGCAGTTGTTGCTGCTATCAAGGAAGATGCAACCGAGATTACCACTAAGGATCAGATTGCCAACGTTGGTACCATTTCTGCGGGGGATGCAACCATCGGTGAAAAGATCGCTGAAGCAATGGACGAAGTTGGCAAGGACGGCGCTATTTCTGTCGAGGAAAGCCAGACCTTCGGTATCGATATCGACATTGTTCAGGGTATGCAGTATGACCGCGGTTACATTTCCCCATACATGGCAACCGATTCTGAACGTATGGAAGCAGTTCTGAATGACCCATACATTCTTCTTACCGACCTTAAAGTAACCTCCATTCAAGATCTTGTTCCTTTGCTGGAGCAGATCATGAAATCTGGCCGTTCTTTGCTCATCGTTGCTGAAGACGTTGAAGGCGAAGCTTTGGGTACTTTGCTTTTGAACAAGCTGCGTGGCACTTTGAACGTTGTAGCAATTAAGGCTCCTGGCTTTGGCGATCGTCGTGCTCGCATCTTGGAAGACATCGCAGTTGTTACGGGCGGTAAAGTTGTATCTAAGGACTTTGGCATGACCTTAGCTGACGTAACCATTGATGCTCTTGGTACTGCTAAGACCGTAAAGGTTTCCAAGGATACCACGGTTATCGTTGACGGTGCTGGCGATCCTGCTGCAATTGATGCTCGCGTTGCTTCTATGCGCGCTGAATATGATCGTCTTGATTCCGACTTCGATCGCGAAAAGCTTCAGGAACGTCTTTCTAAGCTTTCTGGTGGCGTAGCTGTTTTGAAGGTTGGCGCTGCTACTGAATCCGAATTGAAGGAAACCAAGTCCCGCATCGAAGACGCTCTTCAGGCAACTCGTGCTGCTGTTGAAGAAGGTATCGTTGCTGGTGGTGGTGTTGCTCTAATCAATGCAACTACCGCTCTTGATAATCTGGAAGCAGCTGACGCTGACGAGCAGGTTGGTATTGAAATCATTCGCAAGGCACTGGAAGCTCCAATGCGTGCAATTGCTACCAACGCTGGTTATGAAGGCTCTGTTGTCGTTGAAAAAGTAAAGGGCTTTGCTAAGGGCGAAGGCATTAACTTCGCAAATGGTGAGCAGGGCAACATGATTGCTATGGGCGTTAACGATCCTGTTAAGGTAACCCGTACTGCATTGCAGTCTGCTGCATCCGTGGCTGCCTTGATCCTCATCACTGAGGCAACTATCAACGAGATTCCTAAGGAAGGTCCCGATCTGTCCGCACTCGCAGGCGCTGGTGCCGGCGGCATGGGCGGCATGATGTAATTTCGTGACGAGCGAATAATTCGTTTTTTGCGCAGCTGGCGATGTTGTTGTGCGGTTAACAAAAATCTAAACTTTCACTTCTGTGAATAGGTTGTTCTAAGTGGCGTCCTGTAGGGGCGCCACTTTTTGGAGACATCCATTTTTCGTTGCTAGATATGCTTCTTTTATCGCATGAGCAATTCTAATGGGAGTCTTATTTCGTACATAACGGGAGTTCTCATGCATTTTTAGGCACTTAGTCAGCTGCCTATCATGCGTCGCAAGATAATCTGCTCTTATAGAATGAGCACCACTTAAAACCAAATCATCTTCAAAATTATTGTTCGATTGAGCTATATACTAATGCGGAATTTAAATAAATAGGCTTGCTTGTGATGTTGTATTTTAGATAGCGGTGAAATTTGTCCCTAATTATTATGGTGTGCGAATTACCGTGTTACGCAAAACTGTCGTAAACAAGTAAGGGAGCTTTCTGGCGAACGTGGAAGTATTTCAACATACCGCTATTCAGATGTTTATTTTGGCGGTTATTGTGGTATGCGGTTTTATTGCTCGTAAAAAGAACTTAATGAACGACACGTTCGATACCATGCTTTCGCAGCTGGTGTTTAATATTACTTTGCCTGCGCTTATTCTGAATTCGGTTCTTTCTAGCACCAATCTTCCCAGCGCACACGATATTGCGTTTACGCTTTTATATGCTGCGTTGTACTTTTTAATCATTATTGCACTTAGCCTAATCATCGGTCGTTTGGTATATCGAAAAATGCCGAAAGTAACGCGTGGTGCGCATGAATTCATGATGGTATTTGGCAACACGGGATTTATTGGCTATGCGGTTTTAGCATCTGTTCTAGATCCAAGTGCAGTTTTATATGCGGCAATCTATAACATCATTTTCAACATTGTTATTTTCTCTGCTGGAGTCATGCTTATCTCAGGCGAAAGCAACTCCGACGATGAACGCCGCGGTTGGCGCAAGCAATTAAGTGCGGTAGGCCATGCGTTGTTAAAACCTGCGGTCATCGCTTCAAGTTGTGCAGCGGTGTTGGCAATTTTTGAAATCAATGCGCCAGGTAGTCCTATTCAACAAGCATGTGATTTATTAGGTGGTATGACGGTTCCTGCTGCAATGCTGGTGGTAGGATCATCTATCGCTAAGATGCCCCTGCATGATATTTTTACTGATGGGTGCCGGAGATGAGCACACCGGCATACCGCATCTTGTAGACGTTGATGCCCACCGAGT
>URMQ01000125.1 GCA_900548955.1 uncultured Eggerthella sp.
GGCAAAAAGGCCAACTATGCATATTGCAGTTACGAACAATGTAGCAATGCAGTTTGCCAAAGGTGCAATAACCGAAAACATAGAAAAAGTAGCAATGCTGATAGGAAAGGTTAAAACCAATGCAGCAAATGTCATAGCAATAGGATCAATAACAAGAGTTTGAAGTATTTGATTATTGCTTCTAATCCAAGAAGTGAATAAGGGCATAAAAAGTAAAATTCCCAAAGTTGAAAAAGCTGAAAGCACAAACGATAACGAAAATGCCGTGGTGGGATCAGTAATTATAAATACCATGATCACTAAACCTAAGGCAGATTGCGCATGCGGTCTTCTTGAAACGCTAAAAGAAAGAATACTTATTATGCTCATACAGGCAGCACGTATACAAGAAATAGGAAACCCTACCATACACACATAAATACAAAGTATCGAAATTTGAAGCACAATAGAAAACTTCTTATGAAGCTTTAATGCACGAAATATAAGTCCGATAAATCCCATAATGATTACCAGATGAGAACCTGAAACTGCTACAAGATGAGCAAGCCCAAGAACTTTGACTTCTTGATATAAAGGTAGGACAAATAACTCTGACCTATCCCCTACCACAAGGCCTTTCAGCAGTGCAGATACTTCATCAGGCTTATATTGATCATTCGTTGAATCTATTACGCTTAAAAAGATAGTTCTTGCCTGAATAAGCATGCCTAACGGAGAAGAAGGTAGTGAATCATAAGACTCAATTGATGCGTTTCCAAGCAAGCCTTGAGAATTATAGCGTTGTATATTGGATTCTTTAGGTGTAGAAAAACTTGCCTTTGCCCTAAATTCATCACCATAAGTAAAAGAATCATCCGGTAAGTATAAATTAACTTTTCCTAACACCTGTGAATCTTTTGATACTTCAGCTATCGCTGTAGTTCCATACGATTCAAATGAAGGGTCTTCGGTTATACGAAATACCAATTCTTTGCCAGTATAGGCTGAAAGAACTGATCTTTGCGCATCGAGCGTGAGTATCTGATTTGACCAAAGAATAAAGCCTAAGACAAAACCAATTATCAAGATGATAGGTAAAGCTGAAACACCTCGAAAATGACACGTCAATAAAACACCGCAAAGAATAATTGCTACAACGGCAAATAAGCAAAGGAATTCCAATGCGTTATTTAGTGTCATAGCGTGAAGTGCACAGTAACAACCTAACCACAAAACAATGCCACACCAAAGAAGTGGCGAAACTGATGGACGCTCAGTTAGATGCATGCCAGTTTTAAACTTCATACCGTTATTGAGTCTTTCATAGATTCATATTTCTTATCTCCTATTCCAGATACTTCTTTAATTTCCTCTATTGAAGCAAAGGGGCCCTGCTCTTCACGATAGGCTATTATTTTTTCTGCTGTTGCCTCGCCCACCCCGTCTAAAGTCATAAGTTCATCTGCTGAGGCAATGTTGATATTTACTTTTTCGCTAAATACACCAGTAGATGAACCAGAAGGAGAGTCGCCAGAAGTAGTTGGTACACTTGCTTGAGTGTCAGTAAGACTTCCTACAACTACCTGTTCTCCATCAGTAAGTTCTCGAGCTAAATTTATACTGCTATCGTTAGCCTCTTCATTAAATCCGCCTGCGGCTGAAATAGCGTCTGAAACTCGAGAGCCACTTGGTAATTCATAAAGTCCAGGATTTACTACGCAGCCAGTAACATGAATATATAGGCTGCTTTGAGCGATATTTCCTGATTGACTTGTATCTAAATCAGATGAAGTAGTGTTTGTTTGATCAACTTGTTCATCGGAATGTAATATCTCTAAACCTGGAGTAGATAAATTTGTCCAAAGTGTTCCAGCAGCAAAGATTAGAACAAGCACTACAGCTAATCCGATAGCTAAGATTAGCGGCAATTTTGGCTTAGTGATACCTGCTTTTTGTTTTATGGAATCAACTTCGTCAAGAAACGACATTGCAATCCTTTCTCATACTCTACTAGTCAGAATATGAGAAAGGATTCACATAAAAGAGAACTTTTAAGCACAGTTAGTGCACAAAAAGATGAAATGAAGCGCACATAAACCTACCACGTGGTTCACATAAACTTACTACCTGATTCACATATATCAAATTCGGGGTTCAAATTATACTCTTAGTGAATTACCCCAGCTGTTTACAAAGATCACAGAATTCTCGTTCGTGAATCATATAACCTAGTTAGGACACACGTAACCAGATACGAAATGCATATACCAAATAAAAGCGATAAAAGATGCCTTTATTGGCTCGAAGCTTCTTTAGCAGCTTTTCGTTCTGCGCGAGGAATTTTGTAAGATGGACAGGTATAGGTATGAATTTCTACCTGAGATACCGCTTCATGTGCCCATTCATCCATAGGAAGAGGTTCTTCGGCTGCTAAAACCTTAGGGAGTTTTGCATGAGTTTCAGGGTTACGCGGCATAAAGAGCGTACAGCAATCAGGAGCATCCTGAGATGAAATGTCAAAGGTACCTAACCTTTGTGCTTCATTGATAATTTCAACTTTATCAAAACCTACCAGCGGTCTATAAACCGGAAGAGAAACCGACTGATTTACAACAAGCATATTATCCATTGTTTGAGAAGCTACTTGTCCTAAGCTTTCACCTGTTACTAGGGCTTTAGCACCCTCTCGTTGAGCGATTAGCTCTGCAATTCTAAACATAAGACGTCGGTATAAAATTACCCGCAATTCAGGTGGCGCTAATGCAGAAATTTCACGTTGATATGTACCGATAGGTACTATATATAATCGAGCAAAACAGCCAGTTTTTTCTAAAACTTCAGCAATGTCTTGAACAAGATATTCACTGGTAGCTGATGTTTCAGGTCTGCCAGAAAAATGAACTCCGATACACGTAGCTCCACGACGAGCTATACGCCAAGTAGCTACTGGCGAATCAATTCCAGAAGAAAGTAAACAAATTGCTTTTCCCGCGCTGCCGACTGGAAGACCTCCGATGCCAGGAATACTTCTACCGTAGATATAGGTGGAACCTTGAATAACTTCTACACGCACTTCCACATCTGGGTTTTTCATAGCAACTTTTTTCTCAGGAAATGCACGACAAAGTGCCGCACCAACCAACTGATTTAACTGCATAGAATCGATAGCAAAATCGGTATGATTACGACGAGCTTGCACTTTAAAGGTATGGAAATCACCTGCATCACGTAGTGCCATACAGGCAGTTTCATACATTTCATCAAGATCTTGAGCGCATCGGTATCCACTAGAAACTCGAGCAATTCCCGGTACGCCAGCAATTTGATCGGCTAGCAAACACGCATCTTCAAAAGAGCTACCGTCTTCCATAAAAAGACAGATACGACCCGAAATACGACGAATTCGAATCGTACTGTCTTGAATAAGAGCTTCAATATTTGCTATAAGCTGCTGTTCAAACTTTTTTCGATTATGGCCCTTAAGACCTATTTCATGATAATGAACAAGGCAGACACGATGACGCGTCTGCCTTTCTTCAGAACTAATATGATCAGTCATTAGCTACGTAAATCCTCAAAAGATTAGTGATTGTGAACGTCAATAGTAGAAGGATCGTAGGACACATCTCCACGAGCAATTTCATCAAAAGCAATAGAGAGAGGACGACGGTTGTTAGCTTTTGCAATATCTACAGCGGTTTGAAGCTGAATAGCACGATTACGCTGACCACGCATCATTTCGTTGATATCGTGAGCACGCTTAGAAGCAAGTGCACAAAGCAAAAAACGATCATCGTCGGTTTGATCTAAAAGTATGTCAATCTTTGGTTCGATAATGCTCATCTTGACTAGATCCCTTTCGTAGTATTGGCAAACGAATTTATAACAGCAGCAAGTTCATTCACTGCACGGTCAAGGTCATCATTGACAACCTGAACATCATACTCCATTTTATGAGCTAACTCTACCTCTGCTGTTTTCATTCTCGAAGAAATTACATCTTCAGATTCTGTACCTCTACCCCGTAACCGTCGTTCAAGTTCATCTAAAGAAGGAGGTTCAATAAAAACTAAATGAGCTTGCGGAATTGCGTCTCGCACTTGCAGGGCACCTTGAACATCAATTTCAAGGATTACTTGTTCCCCCGCATCCATATGCTCAAGAACGGTATTTTTCAACGTTCCATAGTAATTATCATGAACTTTGGCCCACTCTAAAAAGCCACCCTTATTGACAAGATCTAAAAAATGATTGGTATCTAAAAAATAATAATGAATACCATCTTCTTCACCAGGACGCGGTTGACGCGTAGTAGCAGAAACGGATACCCATGCATCGGGTATCCGTTCAATAACCTTCGATAACAATGTACCTTTCCCTGCCCCTGAAGGACCAGAGATTACAAAGAGATTACCAAAGCGGGAATTATTTTCCAAGACGATCAAGCAACGCTTTCTGTTGACGTTCACCTAATCCCTTCAGACGACGAGATTCAGCGATATCCAATTCTTTCATAATCTTTTCAGCTTTTGCCTTGCCATAACCTGGAAGAGTCTCAATCAAGGTAGAAGCCTTCATACGACCTACAATAGGATCATCCTTCATTGCGAGGACATCTGCAAGACTTAACTTCCCATTTTTTAAATCTTCACGAACTTGAGCTCGTTTGATACGTGCAGCCTTGGCCTTTTCAAGTGCTTGCTGTCTTTCTTCAGGGG
>URMQ01000126.1 GCA_900548955.1 uncultured Eggerthella sp.
CTTGGCGCAAAATGTGGCGCACTTTTGTGCGCCACATAAAATCTTTCCAGTTAAAGTTACTTCCTTAATGAACGAGCAATATTCATACCTATTGCAACAATCAAAATCGCAAGTCCTATTGGCATTAAAGCGCTAATCCATTCTACGGGTGTTGGAAAATACGACTGCACAAGAGCAAATGCCGTTGCTTGCTTGTCGAACAAACCAGTGGAAACGGGATACGCCCAGAAAGGAGACTCTGCATTGGAAAGCGAGACAAATAAGGTTGATCCCGCCAATGCAGGATAGAGCAGCATCATTCGGTGAGCAAACATGCCTACTATTACTACAACAGAGCACCCAATCGAAATCTTTGAGGTAAGATTTTTGCGCTTTACCCATAAAACTACCGCAGCGCCCAATGGTAAAACCAGTTCGATCAAGTAGAGCGGTAAATACTGAAGAATGATGCTCTTTACCGCAAGGGATGCTGGGGTGGTCTCAGATACGAGAATACCTAACTCCGCTAAAGCAAGAATTAAATGCGCCGCTATCGCTATGCATAACAAACTAGAAAATGAACGCAGTGCTTCAGGAGCTACTTCTTTGCGAGACAATGCAACAAGAAGTGTCATGATAGCAAGACCGCAAACGAACGCAACTGCCAAAAAGTCAATTACCACAATGGGACTATGCCACCATAAGCGTGCGCTTTGCTGAGCAAACAATAAGCCTTCCACGATTTGTAGCGCCACGGCAGCTACAAGACCAATAACCATCCATACACGAATACTCTTCCAGTTTCTTATAAGAGCAACCAGACAAATTAGCGACACCACCACAAACGCACTTAGAGCAAGCATATCCCACGTTAAAGGCGATGCTGGATTAGGGGACAAAATCATAGCAAGCATATTCCAAGGTGAACCCAGATCGGCGATAATTGCTACCCCTGCACCACAACCACCTGCAAGAGCAATTGCCTGAGCTAACGTAGCCCAAGGAAGCAAGTGATCTTTTTTAAGAAGCACTATCAAAGACGCAAGAAATTGACTACCGGCACCAAATCCTACCAAGAAAGCGAAAACCGCGATCAGCAATCCCCAGCTCATAGCATTGCCCACATTGGCAGTATCATACAGGCCGAAAACCAGCATAGATAGCCAAGCAACCCCTCCAACCACTACCATTACAGCGGCAAGGAGAATGAGTTTAGTGTTCTTGGAAAACAAAATCTCTTTCACGTTAATCACCCTCTGCTATTCCGCGCTTTGAAGAAATGTACAAAACCTTAGGATTGGTACCGTATTCTTCTCCTAAAACAAAGGATTCCTTTCCTTTGAGATATTGAGAGATTTCAGAATCAGGGTCGTCCAGATCACCAAAAATTCTTGCATTACCAGGACATCCCGCACAGCATGCCGGCTCTACACCTTGACTTGTATACTGAACACAAAACGTACATTTTTCAGTTATCCCCTCTGGAGGCTTAGGGCTATATACCAAGTGTCCATCTTTGCGATATTCGGAAGGGTAACCATAGTAATATCTTCCTTCTATGCCCTCTACACCCTCTTCCGCTCCAAGGTTAAATTGACGAACATTGTAAGGACATGCCGTCATACAATATCGACAACCGATACATTTTTCGTAATCAATAAGCACCGCACCTGTTTCAGGATCAGTGTAGGTAGCACCCGTAGGGCATACACTTTCGCAAGGAGCATTTTCGCAATGCTGACAACTAACGGGAGTAAACTCCATACGAGGTTTACCATCAACCATTACCGATGTTCCATACTCAGGAGCACCAGGAACAAACACACGGTTCCACCACATGCCTTTAGGTAGCGCATTGTGGTCTTTACAAATAACCGCACAGGTTCTGCACCCAATACACCTATCTAAATCAACTACCATGCCGTATCTCATGAGATTACCTCCTCAAGTGCACCACCCTTTTCAAGAAGGCGAACATCACAAACGCATTCGTTCCATGCCATATTGGGAGACCAAACGCTTGAAACGTAGTAAATTTCATGAATGGGGTTAATCCAGGGATAAATAAGAGAGTTATAACTTTCGTTGTTGGTATAACGACTCCACCAACCTTGATCAAAAACCACCTGTCCAGGGTACATTCCCGGATCAGTAATTAATGCGCCACTTATTTTTCCTCTGGAGTTAAATACCTCAACAACATCACCTTGAGTAAGTCCTTTAGCAGAAGCATCGTCTGGATTCATAAACACCTTCGGAGTATTATTCTGCAACTCCAACATAAAAGGATTATTGCTATAGGTTGCATGCACGCGGAACAAGCTATTACGAGTGATATACGAGAAGGGATACTTTTCCTTTGCTTCAGGATCTAGCGCATATTCAGTTTCCTCGAAAGCAGGTTTGTAACAAGGAAGTTGTTCATGCATTTGCAAAAACATATCCTCATCCTTATAAAACTCAATGCGACCAGACTTTACAAAATGTGCTGTTTTCTCTAAATCGTTAGGGCGCGACACCGTCGGAAAAGGTTGCCCACCATGAATTTGCTCATAGAAAGGTATTTTCTTTTCACCCGGATTAGTATGAGCAAGCTTGCAAGGACCAGCTTTCAAATCTTCTAGCGTAATATGATTAATAGTCGAACCACCCTGTTCAAGAAGCATGCGCAACACCTCTTCAGCAGTTTGCTCTGCTTCCTCTGGGCCAAATTCAGGCCACTGATCTGCCAAAGAAGGATCAATACGACATGCCAGCTCTTTGCAAGTCCATATTTCAGGACGAGCTTCTCCGGGAGGATCTACCATAGGCTGCATGATTTGAACCCATGGATGAAGCGGCGTAATAACTAGTTCTGTCTTTTCGTACCAACTAGCAGACGCAAACGTAACATCGCTGCAGTCAACGGTTTTAGTATGCTGAAATTCGAAACATATCACGCATTCCAGCTCGCCAGATTCACGCGCCTGCTGTAGCCAGTTAGCAACATTATGCTGTTCAAAAGGATTACCCCAGCCAACCACGAGCGCTTTAAGTCCATTTTTAGGGAACGTAGCACTCATGGTCTCAGTACGACCATTCACGGCATAGTGAAAGGGAGCTGAAGCGCGTTTTGCTTTTTCAGGAATAAACCAAGAAGCTGTACTAAAGCGTGTTTTGTACTGTCCAACATAGGTTGAAATGCCGCCGCCCAGCTGCCCAACGTTTCCTGTTAATACCGCTAGAAGTGCGCAAGCACGCCCCTTTAAATCCCCATGATGCCATTGCATAGCAGAACCACCAAAAATGATGTGCATAGGTTTAATGGTTGCACATTCCCGCGCAATTCGAGTAATTGTTTCTTCTGGTACTGCTGTTATTTCACTTGCTTTTTCAGGGGTGTATTCCTCAAGACTTTCACGGAGCAGCGTAAAGGCCGTTTTTGCCTGAATTATGGATCCATTCTTAAGTTCAAGAGTGGTTGTGGCCTCCAAATCCAAGTCGGGGGTATTTCCAATATGTTCGGGATCAAGTGCTATTGCATTACCGTTTTGCAGCACCACATAGGTCTCACGATATTCAGGCGCATCAAATGCACGTAATCCAGAAATATCACGTGCTAATACGCGCTTTCCTGTAGCGACATCAATGAGAATGGGTAAATCAGAAAAGTTAGAAACGAACTGTCTGTCGTAGAGATTCTCATCAATAAGATACTTAGCAACCGCTAAAGCAAAAGCTGCATCGGTATCAGGCTTTATCTGTACCCATTCGTCGGATTTTTCTGCTGTAGCAGAGTAATTCGGATCAAAACAAACAACTTTCCCGCCGGCTTCACGTGAGTAATTCAGAAAATGAGAATCAGGCAAGCGCGTAACCATAGGATTGGATCCAAAAATCATGGTATAGCGCGAGTCTTCCCATTCATAGGATTCCAGCTCTTCGCTTTGACAGCCAAAAGTCTCGGGCCAAAACATAGGCAAATCGCCATTGAGTTCATACCCGCCAATAGCGGACCAGCCCATCATATTAGTCAAACGAACAAGCGATCCTTTTTGAACATGACCGGTACCCTGAACCTGCCAAATAACACCAATGGAATCAGGACCATACTTTTCAGCTATATCACGCAGCTTTGTTGCTGCAGTATTAAGAGCAGTGTCCCAATCCGTTTCTTCCATCTGACCTTGTTCATTACGAACAAGAGGAGCGGTTAATCGCTCTGGTCCATGAATCATCGTATTAATTGACAAACCCTTTAAACAACCGCGTGGGTTGTAACGTTCATAGGGATAATCTGCAGCTTGCGAAATCATCTTTATCTGTCCGTCTTGCACGAAAGCTTTCATACCGCAAGAACCCGTACAGTTTGGTGCACACGTGGTACGCACCCACATGCCTTCAGGCGGCGCTGATTCTGCCAACGCTTTAGCAGCGGGGACGCTCATAGAAACAGCGCCCATGCCTGCAACACCAAGTGCTGCTGCAGACGTCAGCTTAACAAACCCCCTGCGCGTTACCTCTCTAGCCATATAGTCCTCCATCTCCTGTTCGCATAGCATTCCTTGTTGTACGCCATGCGAAATCTTGCCCATAACTATTGTGGAGCCCAGAGAACTAAAGAGATATAGGGGAACACCCTATGCGCTATAGGGGTTTACCCTATAGCGCATAAATAAACGTTTTCTAATA
>URMQ01000127.1 GCA_900548955.1 uncultured Eggerthella sp.
CAAACAAAAATCGCCTGCGACCTAGTGTTATTAAATGGTCGGGACGACAGGATTTGAACCTGCGACCCCTTGACCCCCAGTCAAGTGCGCTACCAAACTGCGCCACGTCCCGATTGCTTTTTGCAGCCCGAATATAATACCGCAACCAGCAAAGATTGCAAGGTTGATCCAGGTATTAATTATTGCAACATAAATTGCTACTACTTAGTACACAGTAGTTACTACTTACTGCATCGTAAATGCTAATCCATCATATCCTTAACTTTATCAAGGATTACGTGAGCAAGTTCAGCTTTGGTTGCACGATCATGGTGTTCGGTGCCCTCAGCAGTTACGAGCCAAATCTCATCATGATCTTCACCAAAGGTTTTCTTTGCACCAACTTCGTTAGCTACAATCATGTCAGCATTTTTCTTGACAAGCTTTTTGGTGGCGTAATCTACGGCATCATTGGTTTCAGCCGCAAATCCTACAACAACTTGATTAGTTTTTGCGTGACCTAGAGTGGCAAGCACATCAGGGTTTTCAATAAGTTCGATATTGGAAAGCTCTTTGTCATTGACGCCCTTTTTGAGCTTTTGTTCTGCAGCATTTGCTGGCCTCATATCGGCAACTGCGGCAGCAAAGAGAGCAGCATCAACCTGCGGAAATACTGACTTACATGCTTCAAGTAAATTCTTGGCAGTTTCGATATACACTACCTCAACATTTTCAGGGGCGGGTAGGGCAACAGGGCCAGAAATTAACGTAACTTTTGCGCCACGCTTAGCTGCAGCTTCGGCAATGGCATACCCAAACTTTCCTGAAGAGCGGTTAGTTAAATAGCGCACAGGATCGATTGGTTCAACGGTTGGACCAGCGGTAATCATAATGTGTTTACCTGCTAAATCTAGAGTTGTGGAAGTACCGGTAGTATCAGTTATCTCATCGAGCTTCTTCAATACCGCAGCAACAATAATATCGGGATCTGCCATACGGCCTTTACCGACATCACCACAGGCAAGATATCCTTCATCTGCTTCAATAAAGGTAAAGCCTCGATGCTTCAGTGTTGCCATATTTTCTTGTGTTGCTGCGTTTTCATACATATGAACATTCATGGCAGGAGCTACCATTACTGGAGCGGTAGTGGCAAGAATAGTGGTTGAAAGTAAGTCATCTGCTATGCCGTGGGCGGCTTTTGCTATTACGTTTGCGGTGCATGGAGCAAGAAGGAATACATCAGCTTCTTGTGCAAGCGAAATGTGATGGATGGGGTCTTGCGGATCATCAAAAAGCCCAATTGCTACAGGCTCATTGGTAAGCGCACGGAAGGTAAGGGGATCTACAAAATGGGTTGCATGTTCAGTCATGACAACCTTTACGCGAACGCCTGCTTTTTGTAAACCGCGTAGTACCTCGCAAGATTTATATGCAGCAACGCCGCCGCTTACGCCAATGAGTACCGTTTTCTGTTCAGAAGAATTCATAGCGAAAAGCTCCTTAAATAAGATTCGCAATAGTTAGGCATATTGTAGCTGTTCAGGTATCGTCAGTGCTTGTTATCCGAGTCTTCTTGCTGGTCTTTTGTGCTTTGTTTTGAAACAGTTGAAGATCTTTGTTCTTCTTCTGCGTGGTGTTTTGAATCGTCTTGCGATTCTGTTTGTTCTTGGGGCTCTTCTTGCTCGCTGTGTTCTTTATGAACTAAAGGACCATCAATGATGGTGTCTTTTGGTAAGCAAGCAGAAAGAATAACAGCAGACAAGAAGGTAAGAGCAACGCTGTTTCCTACGAAAATATTCTGAAGAAGCTCAGGGAAGGCAACAAAAATATCACTTACCTGGGTAAAACCAATACCCATAGCAAGAGAAACTGCTGCAATAGTTATGTTTCTTTGCGAAAAGCCCGCACTCGCAATCATCTGGAAGCCACTTAAGATAATGCTGCCAAACATCATAATGGTACAACCGCCCAATACCGCATCGGGCAACGAACTGAATACGGCGCTAATAGCAGGAATAAAACCAGCCAATACCAAAATGGCAGCACCGCAAGCAATCGCACGGCGATTAACTACTTTTGTCATAGCAATAAGACCAATATTTTGTGCAAAGCTGGTAAGAGGTGAACATCCAAACACGCCAGCCAAAGAACTTACGAAACCATCCGCAGCAACTGCGCCCGAAAATTCGCGCTCGGTGGGGTAGCGCTTAAAGCCGATGCTAGAAAGTGCAGCAGTGTCGCCAAGAGTTTCTGCAGCACTTACTAAATACAGCAAGCAAACGGCAATAATGGCTCCAGGTTGAAATTCTGGCGTGAAGGGCATAACGGTTGGCAGCGAAAAGATGGCAAGGTTGTTAAACACACTGAAATCTACTTTGCCCATAAACAGCGCAAGAATATAGCCAACCGCAAGACCAAATAATACGGAAAGCTGCTTTACGCTTCCTTTTGCAAGGGCCTGAAACAGCAAGCAAGCAATAAGAGAAACAAACCCAAGAATAAGATTTTCTGGAGAGCCAAAATCAGCAGCTCCACTGCCGCCGCCAAAAGATTCGGCACCGACTGAAAGTAGCGAAAAGCCAATTGAAGTAACGACAACAGCAGATACGATAGGAGTAATGAATTTTCGCCAGTACTTAGCAAATAAGCCAAGGACTCCTTCGAAAATGCCGCCTACTATAACTGCTCCTACGACGGCACCGTAACCATATTGTGCCGCAATTCCACAAAGTACCGTAACAAAGGTGAAACTTACTCCCATAACGATTGGCATACGGGCACCCACACGCCATACAGGGAAGAGCTGGATAAACGTGCCAATACCAGCAATAATCATGGCGTTTTGGATAAGGATAGAGGTAGTAACATCGTCGAACCCTGCAGCGGCGGCAATGATGGCGATAGGAGCCAAGTTAGCAACAAACATTGCAAGCACATGCTGAATGCCATAAGGGAAAGCTCGTGCAATAGAAATCTTGCCGTCAAAGTTTGCAAGCTGTGCGGCAATGTCGCGCTCAGGATAGCTAGGTGCTTTAAATTCAGTTTTCTTTTTCATCGAAAAGACACCACGCCCGTTTCTGGGTCCATGGATTCAACGATAGCAAGAGATTCAACCTGATAACCTCTGTCGCGCAAACGCTGTCCGCCGCCCTGGAAGCCTTTTTCGATGGCGATTCCGATGCCTTCAATGGTAGCGCCTGCGTCTTCGCAAATCTCAATAAGCCCAGTCATAGCGCATCCGTTAGCCATAAAGTCATCGATAAGTAAAAGATGATCACCTGGTCCTACGAATTTCTTAGAAACAATAACATCGAACACTTTTCCATGAGTGAAGGATTCTACGCGTGTGGCGTACAGGGTACCGTCTAGGTTGATGCTTTGAGCTTTCTTAGCAAACACTACAGGAACATCAAATACCGAACCCGCAATGGCAGCAATTCCGATACCCGAAGCTTCAATGGTCAATATTTTGTTGATGGGCTTATCCGCAAAAAGACGTTTCCACTCGTGCGCCATTTCGGTAAAAAGTTTGATATCCATTTGATGATTGAGGAATGCATCAACTTTTAATACATCTTTGCTTTTTACGTTTCCATCCTTCTGGATACGTTCTTCAAGCAGGCGCATATGAGTGCCGTCCTTTCTAAAAGGAGATCGGGGACTATGTCTATAAACTGTAAGTCTAGCGCACTTAAAGGGCTAACTCCTAGAAGTTTTATGGTTAGTTTTATTAGGGTTTTATAGGGTTGTGATGGATTTAGGAGTCTCCAACCAATCGGTTTTCATTAATCGAAGGTCGCAGAGATGCTTCTGTTATAGTTGAACGTTATGAATAGTCTTCGTGATTACATAGTAGATACAAAACTAGTTAAGAGTTTTCGCGCTCAGCTTGCTCCGCGTTATCTTGATTTATCGCTGTTTACGCTGTTTTGGATTTTTACTTTGGCATCTGTTTTAGGTTTGGTCCTGGAAGACATTTTTCACATTTTGGTATATGGCGGTTGGGAAAGCCGTGCTGGGTTTGTGTGGGGGCCTTTTTCTCCTATTTATGGAGTAGGTGCGGTAGTGCTTACGTTGTTTTTAAATCGGTTTTATTACACGCATGACCTTATTATCTTTTTGGTTGCTATGGTGCTTGGTTCTTGTTTGGAATTTGGCGCTAGTTGGATGATGGAATACTTTTGGAACGCAATTGCATGGGATTATACGGGCACTTTTGGGTCTATTGCCGGTAGAACAAACTTCTTTTTTGGTGTTATGTGGGGAGCGCTTGGTCTTTTTTGGTGCCGCATGATTTTGCCTATTGTTAAGCGGGTGCAGCGAAGGTTTCCACGACCTCATAATAATCCTTACAAAGTTATTACGTGGATTTTGATTGTGCTCATGTCTATTAACGCGGTGGTTACCGTGTTGGCACTTCATAGAGAGGGGCAACGTGCTGAAGGTATTCCTGCGGAGTCGCCTCTTGATAGAGCACTTGATGAAGTATTTCCTGATGAATGGCTCCAAGAACGCTTTCACAATATGACGGTTTCTTCGGATGTCGGTGTTGGCAGTTCTGATTCTTCTAGCACTGATGGTGA
>URMQ01000128.1 GCA_900548955.1 uncultured Eggerthella sp.
TTTTATTTGAGCGCTTCAACGCCTGGCAAAGCTTCCCCTTGCACCAATTCCATAGAAGCGCCACCGCCAGTAGAAATAAAGGTCATCTGGTCTGCCAAGTCAAACTTATTTACTGCAGCTACACTATCGCCACCACCGATGATGGTATCAGCATCCTTGTTTGCTGCAACTGCCATGGCAACTCCCTTAGTGCCTGCCTCGAAAGAAGACATTTCAAATACACCCATAGGACCATTCCAAAATACTGTCTTAGCACCTGCAATAGCATCTGCATAAGCCTTAGTAGTTTCTGGGCCAATATCCAAGCCCATCATGTCATCAGGAATAGCATCTACCCCACAGGTAACTGTATTGGCATCATTTGCAAAAGCATCTGCACATACCACATCAGTTGGAAGAAGAATGGAAACACCCTTTTCCTTTGCTTTTTCAAGCATTCCAGAAGCGCGTTCTACCCAATCCTGTTCCATCAAGGAAGTGCCCACGGTATAACCCTGTGCTACCAAGAAAGTAAAGCACATGCCACCACCAATAATAAGCGTGTCGCACTTATCGATGAGCGCATCAATAACCGCAACCTTATCGGATACCTTAGATCCACCAAGAATAGCTACAAAAGGATGGTTGGGATTATCCAACATAGAAGTTAAGGTAGTTACTTCTTTTTCCATAAGCATGCCAGCATATGCAGGCAAATATGCAGCAACACCAGCAGTAGAAGCATGTGCTCGGTGAGCTGCACCAAAAGCATCGTTTACATAAACATCAGCCAAAGAAGCCAGTGATTTAGCGAATTCAGGGTCATTTTTCTTTTCGCGCTTATCAAAACGCAGATTTTCCAGCAATGCTACATCGCCATCATTAAGAGAGGCAACAACTGCCTGGGCAGATTCACCAATGGTATCAGTTGCAAACGCAACTGGCTTACCTAAAACCTTGGAAAGATGTTCAGCAACAGGCGCCAAAGAAAATTCTGCCTGATAACCTGTTCCTTCAGGACGGCCCAAATGGCTGCACAGAATTACCTTTGCGCCCTGATTAATCAAATACGTAATGGTAGGAAGTGCTGCTTGAATACGGGTATCATCAGTTACTACCCCATCTGCCAGCGGCACATTGAAGTCCACGCGGCACAAAACTCGCTTTCCTGAAACTTCAGCATCGCAAAGAGTCTTTACTTTACTCATAACACGCCTTTCTCTAACAGTAGGCTTATGTACATCAGTTAGGCTGCACAAGCATGCCTTACGTGCACTTTACCCCTCAACCAAAAGAGAGCCCCACGATTGAGGCTCTCTTGTTACTTACTTACTTCGAAAAAACTCCTGTAATTACCCAGAATCATTAATTACAGCATGATCTTAGCAAGGTCTTTTACGCGGTTAGAATAACCCCATTCGTTGTCGTACCAAGATACGCACTTAACCAAGTTACCCTTTCCACCAAGAACCATAGTGAGCTTGCTATCAAACAATGAAGAATGAGAATCGCCTACGATATCCATTGAAACAATTGGATCTTCAACGTAAGCCAAAATGCCCTTCATTGGACCTTCAGCAGCAGCCTTAATAGCTGCGTTTACTTCCTCAACGGTAACTTCACGTTCAAGTTCTACCGTCAAATCAACCATAGATCCATCGGGAGTAGGAACGCGAGTAGCAAAGCCATCAAGCTTACCCTTAAGTTCAGGAAGAACCAAAGAAACTGCACGAGCAGCACCCGTAGTGGTAGGAATCATAGAAAGGTTAGCAGCGCGGGCACGACGAAGATCCTTATGAGACTGGTCGAGAACCTTCTGATCATTGGTATAAGAATGAATGGTATTCATAAAGCCGCGCTTAATACCAAAGCTGTCCATCAAAACCTTTGCAAAGGGAGCAAGGCAGTTGGTAGTGCAAGAAGCATTAGAAACAATATGATGCTTCTCTGGGTCGTACTTATCATCGTTAACGCCCATTACGATGGTAATGTCCTCATTCTTAGCAGGAGCGGTAATTAAAACCTTCTTTGCTCCAGAATCAATATGAGCGTGAGCAGCGTTTGCATCGGTGAAAAAACCAGTGGATTCAATTACCAATTCAACACCGAGATCGCCCCATGGTAAATTGTGAGGATCGCGATCAGAAAGAACACGAACGCGCCTTCCATCAACAATAATAGAATCGCCATCAACTTTTACCTCATCATAGGCACGACCATGAATGGAGTCATACTTGAGAAGATGAGCTGCAGCGGTAATGCTACCAGGATCATTAATTGCGACAATATCGAACGCAGGATCTTTTTCCATTGCTCGAAAAACAAGTCGGCCAATGCGGCCGAAGCCGTTGATACCAACCTTGGTTGCCATAGGGCTCCCCTTTCAATATGTTATAGATCAGTGCGTCATGCTAGCCGCACAAACGAAAACATGACAGAGTCATTCTATCATGCAAATGAATAAGGCACGAAATATAGGAAAACTTTGTAGGCGTTGACCTTCTAAATTGAAACAAACCAAGCAATTTGTTGACTATTCACTTCTTTTTTAGCTTACCAGAAACCTCGCGTGCCATTTGTTCAATTCGACGAACACGATGATAGATAGCCGATTTAGATAACGGTGGATTAGCGCGCTCCCCTAATTCTTTAAGAGTTGCTTCTGGATAACGAACACGAAGCTGGATATATTCCTGTAAGCCACGCGGAAGAGATTTAATATCTCTATAATCAAGCAAAGTACGAATAGCCTGCACTTGCTCAACAGAAGCTTCCGCCGTTTTTGCCTGATTGGCAATTTCTGCATTTACGCGCCTGTTAACATCATTGCGCACGCTTTTAATTACTCGTTCGTTTTCCATCTTTAGTGCGCTTTGATGCGCTCCAACGAATGCCAGAAACGAAGAAATAGCAGCTCCACTTTTCAAGTACACTGTATAGGTATTTCGACGCTCAACAATTTTGGCATGTATATCTTTTGTCGCAAGAAGATCAACAATATCGTTTGCCATGGTCTGTGATTCAACCGTTAATTCAAAATGAAAATCCCCTCGTGGATTAGAAATAAATCCGCTGCCTAAGAAAACCCCACGCAAATACGCAGAAGCGCAACAAGATTTTTTTACGAGTTTTGGATCAATACCTCGGTTAAGACCTTCTTCGCCAATAATCCCTAAATCGTGCAAGGCTTCGTTCAAACGAGGCTGAGTTGGTACTTCAATTAACCAATTGGGAGTTTTATGCAAAACGCTGCGGCGCATAGTCAAATCAGTCTTTAGGGCATACATACTGTGCAGCGCACGAATAATAAAACGAGCAACCTGCGGAACATCAGTCGATATTTCAAGGCGCAGCTTACCAGGTCCATTAAAGAAAATGGACCCTTCAATACGAATAAGAGCAGCTAGCGTTGCGGCATCACAATGAGAACATGTTGGCTCTACACGAGATAATTCTTCTCTTACCTCTGTTGTGAACGACAAAGCTTAAACACCCCCATAAAAGCATCGGCGAGCGCTTTGGGGTCATGCCAAGTAGGACGAATAGGGTCTTTCATGTCACGCAAAAGCACCACAGGACCTTGTGCCTGAATAGAATCAATGTCTTCTTGAGTAATTTTTACCGAACGAATTTTTACTCGAGAAGGCAAACTTTTGCCATCTCTAAGTTCTGTCATTGCCCGTTCTTGCGAAGCTGACCCTGCTACCGCCTCAAACGCATCCGTAGAAAAACGCGATTTCTTCGGCTGTCCCACGCTATGGATAAGGACGTAGTCTAACTTGCCCTGCATACCATGACGAAGCAACGCTTCAACATGTTCACGCGCAGAAAGACCCCAAGTTTCACCCTGCTGGTCCGCTAAACTGCAAACAAATACCGTGCGTGCACTTGATTGCGCGATAGCATCCACAATACCCGGCACTAACAAATTTGGAATAATGGACGTAAAGAGTGATCCAGGACCAAGCACAATAATATCCGCCTGACGAATAGCACGAATTGCCTCCATATACGGAAGGCATTCTTCGGGTGATTCCAGCCAAACCTGCTCAAGTGCCGTTGAAGAATGGGAAGCAAGCGCTTGTCCATGCAATACTCTGCCATCCAGAGTGCGAGCGCACAGCGTTACATTGTTGAGCGTGGAAGGATACACGCGTCCACGCGCGTGTAGTAACTGTCCGCATATTTTAATAGCTTCCGGAAATGACCCCGTAGCATTTTCTAGGGCAGATAGCATTAAGTTGCCAAGGGTGTGATTTCGCGCAAAATCAAAACGATATTTAAACGCCTTCGTTAACGGATCGTCTGGATCAGCTGCAAATGCCGCCAAGCATTTGCGAATATCCCCCGGAGGCGTTACATGGGCTTCTTCACGCAAAATTCCCGTAGATCCCCCATCATCTGCCATAGCAACAACAGCTGATGTTTGCACCCCTAACGCAAGCAAGGTCCGGATAGAAACTGGAGCTCCGGTGCCGCCCCCAACTACATTGACCTGAATGAATTTTTGCAAGACAAAATAAATGC
>URMQ01000129.1 GCA_900548955.1 uncultured Eggerthella sp.
TTCACGATGAAAAGTAATAGCAAATCGGTGGGCTTCGTCACGAACTTGCTTAACCAAATACAAACTTGGACTACCACCCGGCAAAACCACAGGTCCACTATCTTGCCAAGGAACGAACAATTCTTCATCGCGTTTGGCAAGACCACATACAGGGATATCGCCTGCTCCTAACTCTTGAAGCTGATTGACGGCAGCCGTCAGCTGAGGTTTACCACCGTCCACGATAATTAAATCGGGTCGTTTTCCGAACCGCTCATCTCCAAGACGTTCCCTACAATACCTACGCGCAAATACTTCACTCATCATGGCAAAGTCGTTAGCTTCTTCAGTTTCCATACGAATCTTAAAGCGACGATATTGGCTTTTATCGGGCCTCCCATTAGTAAACACCACCATGGAAGCAACCGAATGCCTGCCATGAATGGTAGAGATATCAAAACATTCAATACGCATCGGTGGCGCATCAAGAGCCAATGCGCTTTCTAGTTGCAAAAGCGCTTCATTAATACGATCATCGTCATAGCTGCTCCTAGCCTTGTAACGCATTAGCACATGACGAGCGTTTTTATTCGCCATTGCCATTAGTGCATTTTTCTCTCCTCGCTGTGGAATAGTGAAGTGAACTTTTGCACCATGTACACTTGCCAACTTTTCCGTTAACCAAGACTCAATAACGTCTGCATCTTCGGGAGCTTCTTCCATAATCAATTCATGCGGAATAGATTCTGTTGAATCGTAGTAACGCAAAACAAACATGCGTAGAAGTTCAGCACTCGGGATATCTTTTCCTTTATTGAATACAAATTCGTTAGTATTTACAATTCTACCTTCACGCAAAATAAGCACCGTTATACCAGCAATAGTTTCTTCTCGATACACTCCTATAACATCCGCATTTAAGCGGTGCGAAGAAACGGCATGTTGCGTGTCGGAAAGCGATTGTATAGTTTCAATACGGCCTTTAATTCGTCCAGCACGCTCAAAATCCAGAGAAGCAGCGGCTTCTTGCATTTCTTCAGTTAATTCCTCAATAAATTCACTATGAGATCCCGCCAGGAAACGCTCAACACGACTGACCTGTTCCTGATATTCTGCAGGTTCCATATACCCACAGCACACCCCTGGACCTAACCCAACGTGCGCATCAAAACAGGGACGCTCAGAAAGTTCTAATTCTTCATAGGGCGTCTGCTCAATACGGCGTGTCAACCGACGCCATTCCGCACAAGAAGCCGCGCAAATGGGTACCACCCGTCGCACGATATCAACCAAGTTTCGTGCCGCACGACTATCAGTGTAGGGCCCAAAATATCGCGTATGAGGTTTGTGTGCCTCGCGTGTGTACTTTATAGCAGGAAAAACATCGCCCTTGGTCAATGCAATAAAGGGATAGCTTTTATCATCCTTAAAGTCCGCATTAAAATATGGCGAATACTGCCTAATAAGGTTACGCTCAAGTACTAAGCTTTCATGTTCATTTGCAGTAACCACATACTCAAACGAATCAATCTGAGACACCAATAAAGGTATTTTTTCTCGAGTATCTTGAAAGTTTACGTATTGACGCATACGTGCACGAAGCTGTTTTGCTTTGCCAACATAAATTACTTCACCCTGGGCGTTTTTCCACAGATATACCCCTGGTTCAGTAGGCACACTGGCAAGTTGAGCTTTTATTTCCTGAAGTTTGGCAGCGTTCATAATAAGCTACCCTACACCTGATCTTCTACATCCATCAACATCAACATGGTGTTATCACGTAACTCTTTTGCTTGAGCACGCGTTAAATCACCAGAAGCATAGAAATCTTGGATAACTTCAAGTTCTAACTGTAAACCCCGGCGCTGAATATTATTTGTACTTACCATGGCATTCTCTACTGCCTCAGAAGTAACTGTAGCATCTGTTGATTCTGCCAACACATTTAATGCACGTTCATGACGAATCAAAAGACGAGCCACTTCATCACTAGGATAATCAGGGTTGTCAACTAAACTGCGTAGAAATTCAACCGCGTATTTTTCACTATAAACACGAGCTTTATCAATTGCAGCCTTATCTTCAGCACGACTAAAAGGCAACGAGCTCAATATATTATGCTTAATAAGTGAAATCAAACTACGTAAACGGCCCAAACTGTATTTCGCCACCAAAGATGGTCCTTTATTGTGAGCAATAATATTTTTCTGTCGCGAAAGACTATCTATAACGTGATAAACCGCATAAGGTTCTAATTCTTTTTGCTTCGCCGCATCAAACAAACGCTCTGCCTGATAATCAATAACCTCAAAGCGAAGCGTTGGCGACAAAGGAGCATCTTCTAATGTATTACTCATGGTACGAATTGCCCTGATGCGCTGGTTATACGATTTAATGACTTGTTTCGTTTCACGATCATCTTCGTCAGTAGAATCCGCCATTAAACGCTCAATAACAGTACGCAGGATTTCGATTCTGATGCATTCATAATCGGCAACATCTTCTTCATCAACTTCCTTTTCATTCTTTGGCGCCAAAACGGGCAAAAGGAAGTTAGCCAACAGAAGCGTACAAACAATAACACCTGATGCTAAGAAAATAATCAAGGAACGCTGCGGAAATGCTTCACCCGTGCTGACCAGAAACGGAATAGAGAAAACAATCGAAAGCGTAATTGCGCCTTTTGGACCGCCTATGGTTGTAATAAAAGCGTTTTTGACCGTCTTTTTATTGAACTTATCGCGCTTACCTGTAAGAGGATTACGGAAAAGACGCACCATGACAAGAGCCCATAAAAAGCGAAGCCCCACAATCAAAACCGTAAGAATAAGTACATAACAAATCAAATCTACGTTATTGATATAAACATCGTCCCAGGTAGATTTCATGGCGTTAGGAAGCTGAACACCCAAAAGAACAAACACAATGCCATTGAGCGTAAAGCTAATCACTTTCCAAACACTAGACAAAGCAATATTCAAACGCGAATGATACGGAGAAATACGCTTATCCCGCATGAGGGACCAAACAATGCCACATGCAACAACACCCAAAATGCCTGAAACATGCATATGCTCTGCAATTAGGAACACGATAAAAGGTATGGACACTTCCAAAAATACATGGAAGGTAATGTTTTCTAGACCTAGTTCACGAACACGACGCGCAAAAAACGCAAAAATCAGAGCAAGAATGATACCTAAAATAATACCGCCAAAGAAATTAACAGCAAACGTAGTAGCAGCATCCGTAACCGAAAAAAAGCCAGTAACTGCTGCAGCAATAGCGAACTGAAACGAAACAACGCCTGATGCATCATTAATTAGTGCTTCACCCTGCAATATTGCGTTTTCGCGCTTCCCTACCTGCGCTTCTCGTTTAAGAGCTGCAACTGCAACAGCATCAGTAGGACCAAGTGCCGCCCCTAAAGCAAACGCAGCAGCAAGAGGAATTGAAGGAACTAACCAATGAAGCACGAAGCCCACGCACAACACGATAAGTAAGACTAGCCCAATGGCATAGGAGACAATAATGCCCTTGTTGTCCCACAAGCTCCTTTTATTAGCTTCTACAGAATCGTGGAAAAGGAGTGGTGCAATAAAAAGAATAAGAAAGAGTTCAGGGTCGACTGAAACCTCAATAGGTGCAATTGCTAATAACGCAATAATAACGCCTAAACCTATTTGAATGAGCGGAGAAGAGATTCGAGGAACTACCTGATCAAGAACGGAAGACAGGAGAACAGCAACCATTAACAGAAGGATAAGTTCAAATGCCTCCACTAATCAGACTCCTTACTAATGCTCAAATCACGCCACTAATAACGAAAAGATAATTCGCAAAGACAGGAAAATATCATCTCTTCGATCACGAGTTAAAACCCTTTTGTTTCTTATAAGTTATCTTACACACAAATTGCTTCTAAATTAGATACATTTGAAGAGTTCCAAAACAATTTTCATATCTTTTAAATCAGAGGAAGCCAAAATTCTGATCTAGCCATAATTGCATCGAATTGACAGTTATGTACGACT
Organism: uncultured Eggerthella sp.; assembly: GCA_900548955.1. GTDB lineage: Bacteria > Actinomycetota > Coriobacteriia > Coriobacteriales > Eggerthellaceae > Anaerotardibacter. The sequence goes on from URMQ01000129.1 coordinate 4,014, forward strand.
TTTTGGGTGCGCAAGCCTTTTTCCCCATTTTTTAAAATAGAATCGGTAATCATCAATTAAATAATTGACACGAAAAGCAAATCAGGAACAAATTTCTCTTCTAATCGATTATTGAGGGTGTAACGTTCGTACATAACCGTAAATTCCATGCAAACATCGGGGTTCTAGGAAAACACGAAGATCCGTGAGTAGAAAAAACGAACCCGCAAGACTGAACATCTCACGGGTTCGCGTAAGTTACAACTGGTGGACCGTCGGGGACTCGAACCCCGGACCTTGGGATTAAGAGTCCCCTGCTCTACCAACTAAGCTAACGGTCCAAATGAATTCGTAAAAACGATTTGCGTCAAAGCGCTCAAATATTTTAAAGCAAGAAAATTCAATATCTCGCCCTTGTCTGTCATTTCAAAGATAGCGGAGTAAGCCAGCTTCTCTTCGT
>URMQ01000130.1 GCA_900548955.1 uncultured Eggerthella sp.
GTGCGGGAACTTCGGCAGAAAGTTATGGGTGCTGTATTGCAGGCGCAGGAAGGTGCGCTCAGTTTGTAGCGGAGCGCAAGCGCAAGGGAACCGAGCGCTACATTAAGCGACATTCCCTTCAGGCGCGTTTAACTCATGGCATCACGGTAATTAGTTGCATTTGGCTTTGCATTAGTGGTTTGTTTGTTTTCGTGCCTCCTTTGACTCAAATGGCAGGTCAGGATGTGGTGTTCGTTATGCGTATGTCACATCGTGTTTTAGGTGTTGTCTTTGTTGCGGTACCTATCATCAGTGCCATTAAGTCTCCTAAGGGAGCAAAACACATCTTCCAGGAATTATTTGCAAAGTGGAATTCGGATGACAAGAAATGGATGATTCTGTTCTTGCCTTATCTGTTCCTTGCAAAATGGATTCACATGCCCGATCAAGATGAAACCAAGAGTGGTCAGCGTTTTGCAGATGGCATGCTCTGGTTCTCGGGTGCGGTAATGGCTATTACTGGTGTTGTGATGCTTCTGGGTACTACTTTGTTTACCCTTCCAGGAGATGCTTATGCAGTAGTCCTCTTCATTCATGACATCGGATTCCTTCTGATTGCAGTATTTGGCCTGGCTCATATTTTCTTGGGCTCTGGTTTATTCCAGCCATATCGTCGTACATGGAAGCTCATGTGGGGCGATGGATATGTATCAGAATCCGATGCTTTGTACCACTGGGGACATTGGGCCCGCAAGGAAATCAAGAAAGGCGATAACATCATAGAAAAGTAGATGTTTGCCTAACATCATCGAGGCTGCCCTGGCAGTACTAGGGCAGCCTCATTTTAGTCTCATGCAAAGGTAAGGAGCCTAAAACAATGAATTTGAAATTAATCCATCGTGTTATTGATTCATATAACGAAACACTTGATGAATCTGATAAGGCTCGTCTTGCTTTCTTTGAGGGACTTTGGGAAGAAATGGATCGCTGGTCAAGTGGTCCCACTGCCGCAGCAAAGGGTTATGACCTACCCAGTCAAGAGGCTATTCTTGATGCATGCAATTCTTCGTATTGCTCCTGCGCAATTGAACAAAGATCGCTTCGTAGCAATTTTTAAAGCGTTGTGCACGTATGTGGCTTCGGCAAATGTTATGGACGAACAAGCTGTACAAGAGCTGCTTGCCTTTGATATAGCTTCTTCGATTTCTGAAGATTTGCTTACTGAAGCGGGAAAAGATCCTGAAGCATTTTTGAATGACCTTTCTCAAGAAATCGATCAATCTCATCTTTCTGCAGGTGCCCAGCGTTTGGTTGTTCTTATTGCTATGCTTGCGCTGCGCGTAGATTTTGAAGGAATAGCCAGTGCGTTGAGCGAAAAATTCCCTAAAGGCGATGACAATCACCACAATCCGCTGTGTTGTCCTGTGTGTGGAAGTAAGCCAGCGCTTGCGCGAGTTGGTGGTGCTGATAGTCCCACTGATGGTCGTGGTCGATCTTTGTATTGCCAACAATGTGGTTGTGTTTGGGATTTTGAGCGCATTCGTTGTGCGCGTTGCGGCACTCGCAATCAGGGCCATCTGCATTATTTCAACGTGGAAGGTGACGATGGTCATCGCATTGCTACCTGTGATGAATGTGGAGGCTATATTCGCAGTGTCTTTATTGAAGAGGCGCTAAGACTATTCTCATTCGAAGTAGAAGAAGTGGTTACTGCTCGCCTTGATGCCATTGCTCATGATCCGCGCTTTCAGGCATCGAACCCACAAAAGTAGTTGATCTAGGCATAGAACGAGAAAATAGCGAACGTGAAAAAACAGCACGTGTGTAAAACCCAGCGAACGTGAAAAATTAGCGACCGAGAAAATCCGTAAGGGGATTTAGGAGGAAAGCGCCATGCAGCGTAGCGATATTTCCGCAAGCGTAAAACTTTTTTTGAGAACCAACGATTCGGGTCAGGCTACTGGTCTTGGTTTGGGTGTAGTTGAGCTGTGCCAACGGGTGGAACGCTTGGGATCTCTTAATCGTGCTGCACAGGATATGGGTATGGCGTATAGCAAAGCGTGGCGTATCGTGAAAAATGCCGAAGACGCGCTTGGCATAAAGCTTTTTATTCGCAAAGGCGCAAGTGGATCATCGCTCACTCCAGAAGCTCGCGCGTTGGTTGATATCTTTCGTCAGGTGGAAGAAGAACTAGCCCAAAAGGCAGATGAAGCTTTGGATACAGCCTTTGAAAAATGCGCGCAAGCTGGGTTGTTTGTGTCTGGTGATGCTGTTCCAATTGAGACTCAAGCTACGCCTGAACTTATTGCGCAGGTGCGCTCTATTGAGCGCAAGGTAGTTGCTAAACATTAAAGCTCTATAGCGAAGATGTGAATCATGGAACATGAAGCATATTTAGATAACGCTTCTACGACGAAGCCTCGTCCCGAAGTAATACGCGTAATGCAGAAGGTGCTCGAAGAAAATTTCGGCAATGCTTCTGCGCTACATTCACTTGGAAGACGTGCTCATACTATTTTGGAAGAGAGCCGTGAAGTGATTGCGCAGGCTCTTGGTGTAGAGCCCGATGAAATCTATTTCACTTCTGGTGGGACTGAATCCAATAACTTGGCGGTTCGTGGTGCCTGTCGTGCTCGTGGTAAGCGGGCAGGCCAAATTATTACTTCAGCGTTAGAGCATCCTTCGGTTACCCGATCAGTTCGTGGCTTGAAGCGCGAAGGTTGGCCTGTATCGTACGTAGAAGCGGTAGGGGGAAATTTCGACCTTGCTGCATGCGAGCGGTTTTTCCAAGAAGACACAATTTTAGCTACGGTGATGACCGTTCAAAATGAGCTGGGCTACATCATGCCTATTAAAGAAGTCTGCGGCCTTCGAGATAAATATGCACCTCAGGCACTTGTTCATACTGATGCGGTGCAGGCCTTAGGTAAAGTTTCTCTTCCTTTGCGTGAATGGGGAGTGGATATGGCTTCATTTTCTGCTCATAAAATTGGAGGACCTAAAGGCATTGGTGCTTTATACGTAAAACGAGGAACGCATCTGTTTACGACGGCATTTGGTGGTGGGCAAGAACGAGGACTTCGCTCTGGTACTGAAGCGGTGTTTTTAATTGCAGGATTTGCGGAAGCGATGAAGCAAACATATGCAACGTTTGACGTGGACAGGAGGGCTACACGCTCTCTTTGGAATTATCTGGTGAAACGTCTTAGATCAGAAATTCCATCGATAATTATTAATTCACGCGAAGATGGATCACCTTATATTTGCAATATTACGGTTCCAGGCATGAATAACCAGAAAGCTTTGGATTATCTGAGCGACAACGGCATTTATATTTCTAAGGCAGCTGCGTGCGAATCGAATCATACGACGGTGGCGCCTGGAACATGGAGGCCAAAACATCCTTTGTCGTTGCAGGCAGCAGGAATTCCACTTTCTTTAGGACGCAATACGTTGCGTATCAGTTTTGGATACGACACTACTCAAGATGCGGTAGACCGATTCGTTGATGTGTTGGTTGCATATTTAGTTCAGTAGTATTTCCGAAAGACCGCGTTTATTGTTTGTAAGGGTAGTAGGTGCTTACCGTTGGGTTAGCTTCTATACGAGCGCGCAATTTTTCCAGATAGCGTTTTGCGAGAGTGGAAAGTGGGCGCGATTCATGGCAAACATATCCTACTGTCATGGTTTCATCTACTTCTAAGGGGATAGCAACAATATTGCTCTGTCCCATTTCGCCGCTTCGAACACCCGTCGTAATGGTGTATCCGTTGTGATTGGTAAGCAGATTAGTTAGTGTTCCGCGATCGGAATAGGTAATGTTTTGGCGGTGGGGTAGGTGACTTAGAGGTTCTTCGGAAAAGAAGAATGAATTGTTTGTACCCTGTTCAAAAGAATAGCGGGGATAATCCTGTAAATCATCAGGTGTTACACTTTTGCGTTGCGCCAAAGGATGTTGCTTGCCAACAAAAATATGAGGATGCGCCTGGAACAGAGGGACGAAAGTAAGACCAGCATCGCTAAATGCTTTGGTAAGAACCTTCGAATTAAAGTCGCTTAAATATATAATACCCAGTTCACTACGGTAATCTTTTACGTCATCAATAATGTCTGCTGTTCTGGTTTCACGCAGCGAAAAATCGTATTCTTCTTCATCATATTCTTCGGCTAAATCAACAAAAGCTTCTACGCAAAATGCGTAATGTTGAGAAGAAATTGCCAAACGTCCCGATGACGAATTGTGGGTATTGGAATAACGGGCTTCAAATAAGTCGAACTGTTCTAGGATTTGGCGTGCGTACCCAATAAATTCAGTTCCTTCACTGGTAAGAGTGATGCCGCGGTTAGTGCGGTTGAAAATAGAGATTCCCAGTTCCTGCTCGGTATCTTTGATAGTGGCAGAAAGGGTAGGCTGATGCGGAATCGTCTGTGAAGGATGTCCATATCTGAAGCAGTGCACAGAAAGCAGGG
>URMQ01000131.1 GCA_900548955.1 uncultured Eggerthella sp.
AAAATCCCCGCCACAATAAGTTGCCAATTTTTCCCTTCATAAGGCGAAGCCATATTAACCTTCTTTCATTGTTTTTAGTAATCTCCAAATTCCAAAGAGCTTCCCTAATTCCAAAGAGCTTCCTTAAAAAGCTCTTTTATCAAAAAAGCTCAAAGGAAATTCAATTACCCCGATCGGTAGTTTAAGTTCCATTATAACCAGGCATTTCTTTCAATAAGTTTCGACCAAGAAACAAAAGCTATAAACTCGAGGTATCAATCCTGATCCCATGTTGCTTATTTTCTGTAGTTGCTTCTTCTTGAAGCAATTCGCTCCTTTGCTATGATGAACATGCTTAACCAAAACACAAGAGGGAGGACGCACTATGAAATTGGGGTTCATTGGTTGCGGCAATATGGCAAAAGCAATTATTAAGGGTATCGTTTCAAGCGAATTGGTACCAACATCAGATATTTTCGCTTCAAATGCATCGGAGGCTCATGCAAAAGCTTCAGCTGAAGAACTGAGTATTTTCACAACCACCAACAATCTTGAAGTAGTTGAACAGGGCGACATTATTTTCTTGAGCGTCAAGCCCTACCAGTACGCTGATGTCATTGCAGAAATTAAAGATTCCATGCGTGAAGATCAAATCATAGTAACCATTGCCCCTGGCAAAACTATCGAATGGTTAACCGAACAATTTGGAAAGCCTACCAAAATTATTCGCACGGCTCCCAACACGCCTGCCTTGGTTGGCGAAGGCTTGACCGCCTACCACGCCAACGAATTAGTAACCGAAGAAGAAGTTGCTTATATAGTTAGCCTTCTTGAAAGCTTCGGAGCTGCAATAGAATTAAAAGAGTCTTTGCTTGATGTGTCCGCAACCGTAGGAGGCTGCTCTCCTGCTTATACTTATATGTTTATCGAAGCTATGGCAGATGCTGGTGTTGCCGATGGCCTTACCCGCCAGCAAGCGTACTACATTGCTGCGCAGGCAGTTCTTGGTTCCGCAAAGATGGTGCTCGAAACAGGAAAACATCCTGGCGAACTTAAGGATCAGGTAACTTCACCTTCTGGCTCTACTATCGTAGGAGTTCAAAGTCTTGAAGAGGGTGCTTTCCGCGGAACCGTTATGAAGGCACTTCGCGCCGCAGTTGCTAAAGCTCGCACGATGTAAGGCTCAAGCGTTTCAGAGAAGCTCTACGCCCTGCAACTCGCTAGCGCATAACCGAGTCAAGCTTACTTGCGGCCCACCGCCATAGCTGGTTTACCAAATTCTAACCAGCTCATGAAGCCCTCGTGAAGGGTATAACGAAACGCCTTGACAAGCACAATCCACATACTACAATCTGTGTTAGCACTCTCCTATTGAGAGTGCTAATTTTATCCTGATACGTAAGTAGTTAAAGAAAAGGCGTTGCTAAAACCCAAAACGACGCTTTGCAAAGATCGTTTTGTAGAGGTAGTACCTTTATCATTTTGTAGAAGTACTACCTTTAAAGACAGCACCCTTTCTTTACTCCCCATTTGTTTGGAAAGAAGGAATTGCTTCATGCGTAAATTTAAAACCGAGAGCAAAAAGCTCCTCGATCTTATGATTAACTCCATCTACACCAACAAAGAAATTTTTCTTCGCGAACTTATTTCTAACGCATCGGATGCCGTAGACAAACTCTATTTCAAAAGTCTTACCGACCAGTCCATCGGTATTAGTAAAGACGATCTTGAGATTGATGTTGATTTCGACAAAGAATCTCGCACTATCACAATTTCTGATACCGGCATCGGCATGACCAAAGACGAACTAGAAACCAACCTGGGCACCATTGCTCATTCGGGTAGCCTTGAATTCAAAACCGATAACGCCGAGGCGCAGGGCGAAGACCTTGATATTATTGGCCAGTTTGGCGTTGGCTTCTATTCTTCTTTCATGGTATCCAAGCGCGTCATGGTTATTTCTCGTGCTTACAATAGCGATGAAACATGGGTATGGGAAAGCGACGGCATTGAAGGCTACACTATTGAACAAGCAAGCGAAGAACAAGCAGCTGGCCTTCATGGTGATCACGGCACCACCATCGTATTGTTCCTGAAAGACAATACCGAAGAAGAAGATTACGACACGTTCCTTGATCAGTACGAGCTTCAGGCGCTCATCAAACAGTACAGCAACTATGTGCGCTACCCCATTCGTATGGAAATCGAAACTCGCAAACCACTGCCTAAACCCGAAGACGCAGGGGACGATTACACTCCTGAATTTGAAACGGTTCGCGAAATTCAAACCATCAACTCAATGATTCCTATTTGGAAGCGTCGCAAATCAGAAGTAACCGAAGAAGAGTACAACAACTTCTACAAGACCGACTTCCATGACTTCTTCGATCCCATTACCTCTATTTCGGTTCACGCAGAAGGTGCATTGAGTTACGATGCGCTGCTCTTTATTCCAAGTCGCACGCCTTATGACTTCTACAGCAAAGACTACGAAAAGGGATTGGCACTCTATAGCTCCAATGTTCTTATTCAGGAAAAGTGTGCTGAACTTTTACCTGACTATTACAGCTTCGTTCGCGGCGTTGTTGACAGCCAGGATCTTACCCTGAACATTTCGCGCGAAACGCTGCAGCACAACAGCCAGCTGCGCGCTATCGCTAACAAGCTTGAAAAGAAAATCACCAGCGAGCTTGGCAAAATGCGCGACAACGACCGCGACACATACGAAAAATTCTTTGAAAACTTTGGCCGCAACTTAAAGTACGGCATCTATTCTAGCTACGGCATGAAGAAGGATACGTTGGCCGATCTTCTTCTGTACTATTCCGCAAAACAGAAGAAAATGATCACCCTCAAGGAATATCTTGAGGCAATGCCTGAAGACCAACAGTCTATCTTCTATGCAGCAGGCGAATCCGTTGATCGTCTGGCGCATCGTCCTATTGTTAACACCATCTTGGGTAAGGGCTTTGATGTTTTACTTTGCCCACAGGACGTTGATGAATTCTGCCTCATGTCGATGAACGAATACGAAGAAAAGCAATTCAAAAATGTTGCTGGCGGCGATCTTGGTCTTGAAACAGAAGATGAAAAGAGTGCAGCAGAAGCAATTTCCAAGGAAAACGAAGACCTGTTTAACGCCATGAAAGATGCCTTGGATGGCAAGGTGAAGCGTGTGGCTGTTTCAACTCGTCTCTCCGATACGCCTTCCTGCGTAACCGCCGAAGGACCCATTACCCTTGAAATGGAAAAAATCTTAGCCGCCGGTCCTGACGGAGAACAGGTTAAGAGCGATCGTGTTCTTGAGCTTAATGCTCAGCATCCAGTATTTAAGGCATTACAGAAAGCCTTTGAAGAAAAAGATGATGAAAAGGTACAGTCTTATGCACGCGTATTATATGACCAGGCATTGATTACCGAAGGCTTACCGATTGATGACCCAGTAGCTTACACCCAGGCAGTCTATAAGTTTATGGTGTAATTCAGCAGGCGGACGATTAATCTATTACGCTGGACATTTATCGTGCATGAAGATGCATTTTGCACATAGCACAAATTCAAGAAGCTCGCTTTTGAAAGCGAGCTTCTTTTTTTGTCTAGCAGTCTGCACGCAAGCAACCCACCTATTAATTTATTTTTTTCAGAGCACAACAAAGAATCTGTCAATTTCTTGTGCTAATTTGGCATATTATTTTTTTCCATAGAAGCTGCCGTTTGCTTTATACACATCCAGTTCCCACTGGCGGCGGTTACTGTTTGCAACCGTATCAAGCACCAAGCCCGTCGCAAACGAAAGCGCCGCACATCCCGCCAGAGCAATCGATGCCAGCATAGTAGGAATGCGAGGAACTAAGCCAGTTTGTGCATATTCCAAAAGAATAGGAACGGCTGCTATAGCTGCCAAAATAATGAGCAGTAGTGCCAACCATCCAAAGAAGGCAAGAGGGCGATAGTCTTTAAATAAAGCCGTAATTGCCTTTAGTACCTTTGCGCCATCACCAAAGGTGGAAAGCTTCGAATAGCTTCCTTCAGGACGATCGCGATAATCAATCGGTACATCTACAATGCGCCAGCGCTTATCCACCGCATGAATAGAAATTTCGGTTTCAATTTGAAAACCTTCAGATAACACGGGCATCGTTTTTACGAATACCCTATTAAAGGCGCGATAGCCCGTCATAACATCTTCAAAGGCATAGCCATAAATGGTCTTAATAAGCCAGCGTACTAAGTTATTACCAAAACCATGGAAAGCGCGATCGTTTTCTTCACCATAAGAGCCGTTTGATAAACGATCTCCTACGGTCATGTCCGCTTCATCATTCATCAAGGGAGCCAGCAAATCTGGTGCTGCTTCTGCAGGATAGGTATCATCGCCATCTACCATAATGTAGTAGT
>URMQ01000132.1 GCA_900548955.1 uncultured Eggerthella sp.
TTTTGCTTACGCGACCACGAATGTAGAGGACTCCATCATTTTTAGCCTGCATGTAAAATTCGTCATAGCGTCTGCCGGGACTTCGAACATCCATGTAGAATACATAGCAATTTCCATCGGGGATTTTATCCATAAATTGATGGGCGTGCTTTGCGCCGTACATGCAGCATGCACGAGAACAATATGCTTTACCTTTGTGTGGGTCACGGCTTCCTACACATTTGATTATGACTAAGTTTTTAGGTTCTTTTCCATCCGAGGGACGCAAAATATGACCTTCAGTTGGACCCGATGCGTTTACCAAACGCTCAAAGCTTAAGCCATCAATTACGTCGGGGTAGGTACCTCCGCCGTATTCAGGATAAATGTCCTGCCAGCGGATGAGGTCATAGCCTGTAGCCAAAACAACAGCGCCATAGGTTTCAGTTGTTACCTTGTCTTCGTCGTTATACACAATGGCACCCGTGGGGCAAACCTTTGCGCAAACACCACATTCGGCAATGTTCACTATCGATAATGGGCTTTGATGGTACCGCCTGTTCAAAAGTTTTATAGATTGCACTGCGAAACCCCATGTTTTCATTGAATTCATTAGGGATTTTCTTTTCAGGACATTTTGTGGTGCACATACCACAACCAGTGCAAAGGTTGTGGTCTACGTATTTTGCTTTTTCGCGAATAGTTACTTGGAAATTACCAACATAACCTTCTACTTTTTCAACTTCAGAAAGGATTTTTATAGTGATATTTGGGTGGTTGCCAACTTCTGACATCTTAGGTGTGCAAATGCAAGCTGCGCAGTCTAGCGTTGGGAAGGTTTTATCGATCTTCGGCATTTTGCCGCCAATGGTTGGCTTTCGTTCCACAATAGTTACTTGATATCCTGCATCTGCAATATCAAGAGCCGCTTGCATACCAGCAATGCCGCCGCCAACAACAAGGGCACGCTTGGTAATGGGAATTTGTTGAGTGTGAAGAGGCTTGGCTTTTTCGACCTTTGCAACTGCCATCTTCAGAAGGTCTTTTGCTTTAGCAGTGGCTTCTTCTTTGTCGGTATGAACCCAAGAACATTGTTCACGAATATTAGCAACCTCAAGCATATAAGGATTAACTGAGGTTTGGGCTAGTAACTTTTGCCAGGTAAGTTCATGCATGGCAGGTGAACAAGCCGCAACTACAATTCTGTCCAAATTGTTTTCTTCAATAGCTTCTTTAATCTGTTTTTGGTTTGGATCAGAACAGGTGTACTTGTTGTTTTCGACATGAACAACATTAGGAAGGGTAGATGCATACGCTGCAACTTCTTGTGTGTTTACTACGCCACCAATGTTGGTTCCGCATTGGCAGACGAATACGCCGATTCTACTCATGTATTCCACCTCCCTTGTTGCTATCGCTATCTTTTAATTCGGTCAACTCTGTTGGTTTGTTTGCTTCGACTGTTGCGGTGGATTCAGTAGATTTAGATTCAGTTGTTTTAAATTCAGTTGTTTTAAATTCAGTTGTTTTAGCGATTTTAGCTGTCGCAGCTTTTTCTTTATCTCGTGCTGCTTTACGTTCAAGCGCTTCACGGATACGACGAGCTTTTGCTTCTTCTGGAGTTTCAGGTTCTTCTTTAGGAACAATTGGTCCAAGCTTTTGGGTAACCAGATCCACCGCTGGAACAAAGTGGCGTGTGATGCCCGCTTGTTCAGGATTAGCACCGAGTGCCATCGCAATCAATTCTGTGAAGAAATAGATTGGCATGTGGTAGTTGGTTTTGTGTTCTTGATTAATCTTTTCTTCGCGCATGTCTAAGTTCATCCAACAAAGAGGACATGCGGTAACAATGCATTCGGCTCCGTTTATTTGGGCATTATGGAAAATACGTTCTGCAGCATTGCGTGCAGCCTTTGGGCGAACAACATGGTTTGATGCACCGCAGCATTCTGTTTTGTAGCTCCAGTCAATACATTCAGCACCAGCGGCGTTCAGCAATTGCTCCATATTCATAGGATTTTCTGCATTAGGAGCTTGCGTAATTTCTTGTGGGCGAACTTGTGCACAACCGTAGTAACAAGCGACCTTCATTCCGCCAAGTTGGAGTTTCAGATGATTAACAATATCGTTAATCATTTCAGGAGTAGTAAAAGCATCTAGCAAGTTGGTTACTTCTACTGTTCCTCGGTAATTCATTTCAATAATGTTGTTAATGTGTGTGCGATAACTTGCATCGTTTTTAGTTTTGACTTCAGCACGTTTAAGTGCTGCATAGCAACCACTGCAGGGAGTCATTATTTGTAAGTAGGGATGCTGATCTTCGCTAAGTGCTAGGTTGCGAGTCGACAAGGAATACATCAAGTCGTCATTTACGGTGGGAGCTGCTGACGCACCACAGCAATTCCAATCTTTGATTTCGTAGAGTGCTATATCTAGACAGCCTGTAACATACTGAGTGGATTCAGCATAGGAAATCCCGGTTGAATGAAAAGAACAACCTGGGAAGAAGGAAAATGCTTTAGTCATTTAAATCATCTCCTTCAGGTAGTTGTTGTTTATCGTAGGGCTTTTGTTCTTGACACTTTTCAATTATTGCTTTGATGGCTGCAGGATTTTCGCTTTGCTGGATTGACACACCTATCATGTTTTTTTGGAACATCTTAGGAGCATTAAATGCGTCTTGGATGAAGTGTCCCGATGCCATGTTGTATTGAGCAGCAAGATATTGTTCGTTTGATTTACCTTTGGCTTTGATACCTTTTATGAATAAGGTTTCAAAGACATTACTATCGTGTAATTTGTGATGACCTTTTTCATGTGAGGCTCTACGGACTTCGCGCATTACTGCTGCCGTATCGACTTTTTGTGGACAACGTGCCGAACAGGTATTACATTGTGCGCATATCCACGGAGATTCTGCCTGTACAACCTGGTCAACTTTTCCCATTTGGAGTAATCGCATGATTTGTTGCGGAGGCAGATCCATTGCTTCTGCCATAGGACACCCAGCAGAGCATTTTCCGCATTGATAACAGTCGCGAAGGTTTACACCTGCGTTTTGGGCAATTTCTTGGACAAAGTTTCGCTCTTCGCTTGTTGTCTCAGTGAGGTTAACCGTTCTCATGAGACTCCTTCCTCTCTGCTTTGCGCTAAGAATAGCGCGGTAGGGGGAGAGGCTCTGTTCGCACCCCATGCGGAGGCACACCTTGTGCGGAAACGCATCGTGTGCGGACGAGCCGAATGGTTAGCTCGGCGTAGATAGTTGCCTTATCGGGCTTAGGCACATATCTGTTTCGTCACCTACTTTGTATCGTATATTTGGATTCGGTTTCATGACTTTTTGTGCGCACGGTTGAAATTCCTACCCGAGGTGTAGCATTTTGTAGGTAATTTCTCACGAAGTGGATAAGGCGTATGTGTTAACTTACATACCAACTCTTGCTTTGTGATATGTAGGGGGGAAGTCATGGGGCAGCGTTTAAAAGAGGGTCATCTTCATAGTGATTTGGGACATTGGGTTACCCATTCCTGCTTCTTTTCTTGTGGTGGTCGATGCGTTAATCGTTCGTATGTTTGTGATGGGAAAGTGTTAGTTCAGGACACTGATTCCCTTCATAATGATTCGCCTGATTATCCGCAGCAGCGAGGATGTGCGCGTGGTCGTTCTCTTCGTCATGCAATATTCAGTAAAGATAGATTGACTCATCCATTAAAACGCAAGCATTGGAGTGTAGGCGGAGGCAACAAAGAACTTCGCGGCAGAGATGAATGGGAACGTATCAGTTGGGATGAAGCGCTCGATATTGTGGCTTCAGAAGTAACTCGAATTAAAAATGCTTATGGTAATAAGTCTATTCTGGCATTGGGCCATGAATATAGAAATGTCATTCCTGGTCTATACACGGCTCCTTCTTTGAACGCATATGGTGGCTGTACAACTACCTGGGGGCAGGCCTCTCAAGGAGCGTTTCCTTTAGTATCAAACTGCATGAAAGGGTCTTACAACTTAGGTGCTCTTGATTTTTCTGATAGGTATGAAATACGCAAAGCAAAGTTAATTATTATGTGGGGTCAGAACCCTGCCTGGTCCTCTGCGGGTAATCCGATGTATCACTACCTGCAAGCTAAACGCGCAGGAGCCCGTTTTATCTTTATCGATTCGTGGTTTAATCCTTCAATGCAAGTACTGGCAGATGAATGGATAGCTGTTCGTCCCGGAACTGATACTGCGTTATTGTTAGGTATTGCATATTGGATAATTTCGAACAACTTGCAAGACCAGAATTTCTTGGATTCGCATTGCATTGGGTTTGATGCGAACCATATGCCCAAGAAAGCTGATCCTAATGGCAATTTTAAAGATTATGTATTAGGTACCTTTGATG
>URMQ01000133.1 GCA_900548955.1 uncultured Eggerthella sp.
AGTAGTATGAACTGCCACCTGACATTATGTGTACTTCGTTCTCTTTGCCAGTCTTTTCGCGTTTAAGTAGAGTGAGCGAACTACTCCATGACAATACTGTCAAATTGTGATGCTGACAATAAATCTAACGTTCACCCTCACGGTATCTTGGTGTATGGTGATTCCTGCTGTTATTTTGAAAGGACGTATATGCTTCGCATTAATCATGCTATTTTGCACGTTTTTGACTTTACTTCCTGTGTAAATGTCTTTTCTCAAGGGGAGCTCGATCTGGAAAGCCGTCTCATTAAGGGCTACGTATCGAAACATGTAAAAAAGGCGTTTGGCAATATTGATAACAAGCGTGGTGAATTTGCACCCGACAGCATGTTTGCTTCTGAACTTCAGGCGTATTTTGCTGGGCAACGCAACTTTGTTGACCTGTCTGTACAGATTGCGGAATTTATTAGCACAGAATTGGGTCGTATGTCTAAATCAGAATCTACCGATCTTTTGGTGGTAGATTTCGAAGAAGAAGAGCAGCTACAAGGAGGAAGTGCCGACGAAGAGGCGGTTACTGCTTCGTTCGAGGGACGTGCTAACCGTTATTTCGGAATATTTTTATTGGAGAGTCGCCAAGCATTTATGCATTCCATTGCTTATGGCGAAGATGGTCAGCCTTGTAATGAAATTGAACGCCATCATGCTATTTTGCCTAATCCTTCGCAAAAAATTAGTTCGTTTGCAGTAATTAATATGCGTTCGATGGAAGTTGCTTTTCAAGATAAGAAGCGGGTGATTGCAGGGGAGGAGCGCTATCTTATTCCTGATGGTCTGTTGCAGTGCTCCACGCAAGCATCAAGTAAAGAAGTGATTGACGAATTAACGCGTATTGTAGAAGAGGTTGCTACCGAATACGGTGCGGATCCTGTGGTGTCGCTTTCCAAAGCAAAGGCATATGTATGCGATGCTGCCGAAGAGGGCGAAGAAGCCGATATCGCTCCGTTTGATTTAGCACAAGAGGTTTTTGAAGATGAACCTTTACGAGAGCGTTTTGTAGCATGTGCAACTGAAGAACAGCTCCCTGAACATGTTCACGTAGAAAAGAAGGCGGCAGAACGTATTACCCGTAATCACAAAATTCGTACTGATACGGGAATCGAAATAACATTCCCTTCTGAATACGCCAACAATCCTGAATTCATCGAATTTGCCAGCACGCCTAATGGCTTGATTTCTATTGAATTGAAAAATATTGGGCATATTGAAAATCGCAGGTAATAAATATTGAAAACCGGAAATAATAAATATTGAAAACTGCAGGTAATAAACTATATCGGCAACAAAAAGGCACAAAAAAAGAAAAAAGTATGGTTATAGGCCAAAAGCTCAAATAAGCACCAAAAAAATCCCCACGAATAATTCGTGGGGATTGTCTTTCATCAGCTCCGTAACGGCTTTTTGTGAAGCAACAGGATGTTTAGAATACTGCTACTACAGAACCCTGATAGTTGTCGGCGATGTAGTCGCGTACCTCATCGGAATTGCAAGCCTCAGCAAGAGCCTTGATCTTTTCAGAATCCTGGTTACCATCCTTTACTACGATAACGTTGGTGTAGGTTTCAGCTGCCAAGGAGTCGTTTGCTTCAACAGCTAACGCATCATCCATGGTGAAGTCAGCCGCAAGAGCATAATTGCCATTAATTACTGCAATTGCTACATCCTGCAAAACATTTGGAAGATTTGCTGCCTCAAGTTCCTTAAATTCAAGATTCTTAGGATTGGAGGTAATGTCATTGATGGTTGCGTTGATGCCAGCTTCATCATTTACTTCAATGAGACCTTCCTGCTCTAAAAGAAGAAGCGCACGAGCCTCATTGGTGGCGTCGTTAGGAACAGCAACAATTGCACCGTCAGCTACTTCATCTAATGAACCAAGATTAGAAGAGAAAATTCCCATAGGTTCGAAGTGTACGCCTGCAACCTCTACCAAATGAGTGCCCTGTTCGGCATTGAAGTTTTCAAGATAAGGGCGATGCTGGAAGTAATTGGCGTCTACCTCACCAGCTTCGGTTACGGTATTAGGCTGAACATAGTCAGTGAATTCTTTAACTTCCAAGGTGTAGCCCTGCTCTTCAAGGATAGGTGCTACTGCATTGTTGAGGATTTCTGCATGAGGGGTAGGGCTTGCAGCAACCGTAATGGTTTTGTCTTCGGATTCTTCGGAAGTGCCAGAATCAGAAGAGCAGCCGGTAAAGCTCAGTGTGGCAAGAAGTGCTGCTAGGAAGCAGGTAGCTAAAACAGCAAATGACTTCTTTGAAAAAACTTTAGTCATTTCGGGGTTTTCCTTTCTATATGTGCGGTACTGCGTCAGATTGTTTATGTGGTAAGTCTTTTTGCTTGACTAGTTTTCGTAAACAATCTGCGAAAAAGCAACGGATTCATCTTACGAGTTTAAGATTTTTTTACAATGTTGTTGGTTATTGATAAATCTGAGAACTGGTTATATGAAATGGATTAGGGTATAACAAAATAGCTTGTTTCAGTTCTTTGTTTATTTATTTGGTTTACTCGCCAATTTATATAACTCTTTATTGACAAGAGAAGTAAACTGATCAGGTTGATTGATACACTTAAAACTAAATTGATGTACTTTTTTATAGGGTGCATTTAAATAGGTAAGTTTAATATCTAGAAAAGAAAGCAACTATGAAGGATAAAAACAATTCTTCTGTAAATAAAGGCAAGCATTCGAAACAGAACCAGGATAAAACTTCTGTCATGAAACCTGCTTCGACTGATTCCGCCTATCCGGGCGCCCAAACTACTTCGTTTGGTCAGCAATCACCCCAAGGACAGGATGCATCTGCTAAAAGTGCATCTTCTCATACTGTGCGTAATCGTGTTCTTATTGCTTTAGGTGTTGTTGTGGTACTTTTGGCTGCTGTTTATGGCGGGGGTGCATGGTACTTTTCTTCGCATTTCTTTCCTAACACGATTTTAAACGACCAGGATCTATCCATGCAGCCAAGCGATGCGCTTGCAAATCAGATTCAAAATCAAGCTGACACCTATTCTTTGACCATTGAAGGCGAAGGTTTTTCGTACACCTTTAAACAGGGTGAAACTGCGCTGAGTATTGATCCGCATAAGATTGCTGAAGATACTACCAAAGCGCAAGATATAGCTTTGTGGCCCGTTGAAGTTTTTAAGACTCACGATATTTCCGATGTCGTAGTAGCTTCTTATGATGAAGCGGGTTTTGCGGACATTTTGAATGCGCAGATTGCCACTTACAATGAGACGCAAACTCCTTCCGCAAACGCGCATTTTGCTTTTGACGAAGAAGCAGGTACCTATACTTTGGTTCCCGAGGTATACGGAGCCCAGATCGATGCAGAGAAACTTCTTGCAAAAGCAGGCGAAGCGGTAAAGTCCATGCGTACAGAATGTGAAGTTTCGCAAGAAGATTTCATTATGCCGAGCGTTTCCGCTGCGGATCCTCGTTCCTTGCAGGCGTTGCAGACTGCTGAGCAGATGTTTCCTAACGAAGTTTCTCTTACCTTAAATGGTTCCGTGAAAGCCGCTACAATCGATAAGGCAACTATTGCGAGTTGGCTTTACATAGATCCTGCTGATTTTTTGCCTAAGTTGAATCAAGAAACACTTACTGCTTGGGTGAATGAAGCTACCGCGGGCATGAATACCGTGGGAACTACACGCACTTGGACTCGTGAAGATGGCAAAGTTTGCACGGTGTCTGGCGGTACCTATGGCTGGAAAGTTGATACTTCTACCCTTGGTCAAACTGTGTTTGACACTATGATGGCAGGAGGCGCAACAACTGTTGATATTCCTTGCTCGCAGTCAGGCGGTCAATACAATGGCGCTGGCAAGCGGGACTGGGGTGCTTACGTGGATGTAGACCTGTCAGAGCAGACAGCACGCTACTATGATGCATCTGGCAATTTGCTTCATTCTTGCGGAATTGTTTCTGGTTTACCTACCGCAGATCGCGCGACTCCAACTGGTGTGTATTTCTTAAACCACAAGCAGAGCCCTTCGGTTCTTACTGGTTATAAGCCTAATGGTGAAATAGATTATGAAACCCCTGTTTCATATTGGATGCCTTTTGTGGGTAATTCTGTAGGCTTACATGACGCAACATGGCAGTCTTCGTTTGGTGCAAAAGCAAGATACTTTATTAATTGAATCCGATTTGATTTTTGAGGATACACT
>URMQ01000134.1 GCA_900548955.1 uncultured Eggerthella sp.
GGGAATTTTATGAATTCCTGTTTCGGTTCCGTCGCAAGCACAAAAAGCAACATCGTGCTTTCCTTCATTAATACCTGCGATTAATTCCTGGGAGGGCTTTTGGTTAATATCAAATACCGTTTCATGATCATTGACCGAAGAATAGTATTTAAGCAAGCGAGGCAAATAATCATTTTGAAGAGTGATGATGCAGCCAATATCGATTGTGCCACCATCCCCTTCTCCTGAATAGCCTTTCATGATGGCAATACCTTTATCAAGCTGCTCTAAAGAAGCGTTTACATATTCAAGAAATTCTGAACCGTACTTGGTTAGTTCAACATTTCGTCCAGCTTTCTGAAAAAGAGACACGCCTAATTCCTGCTCAAGCGATGAAATTGAGCCAGACAACGTAGGTTGAGTAATAAACAGTTCTTTTGCAGCACGAGTGTAATGCTGCAGCTCTGCTAATTTACGAAAATAATACAGCTGAGAAAGATTCATGCCTTGAACACCTCTGAAATGGATATTACAGAGGAAATTATAACGTAATACCGATAGATTGTTCAGAATTGATAAGAAAGAGCCCAATTAAATATGAGAAGTATAGATAAAGTCAACAAGTATATAAAAGCACTTGAGATATAAAAGAAATACAAAAGAGACCCCGGGTAATCCCGAGGTCTCTCATGCAATCTTGTTAACCAAACTTTATAACGTTATTGCAAGTGAGTTAGCAGAGTATCTTGCTAATCGTTATTAGTCTTCAAGATTATTTAGTCTTCGCGAAGCTTTTCCATAGCGCTGTAACCGAACTGACGCTTGAATGCAGCCATTGCAACAATGGACATCAAAATTTCGATGCAGCTTACTACCAGCAAGAGAATCATCATAATCCATACTGCGCTTGCTTCACCAACTGCAGTAGTCATGCTACCTACGATGAAAGGCAAGAATACGGAAGCAAAGCCCATGAAGGTGTAATACATACCTACGTTACGTCCGCGAGGACCTGGGCACATCATCTGACGCAAGGAAACACCAGTCTGGAGCATGCCACCTGCAGCGGAGAAGCCCAGAACAGCGATAGCAACATAAACAACACCAGCACCAAGACCAAGTGGCAATGCGATGATTACGAGCGCAAGAGCTGCAGCACCCAAGATAGAGTCGAACAAGATAACCTTCAATGGCGACCAACGAAGCTTACCCATAATCCAAGCCCAGAACAGAACAGCAATAATTGAACCAGCAGTGTAAATCGAGGTCAAGCCTGCTGCAGCTACTGGATCAAGACCCAGATTGGTAATACCGAACTGCTTAGTGTATTGCTGAGCACCATACATTACGAACATGATGGTGAAGCCAAAGAACAAAGTAACGAACTGGATCAAAGCATTTGGCTGCTCCAACATAGCGTCTTTTGCTGCCTGAATTTCTGCTTCTGCTTTGTTCTTTGCAGCAGAATCATCCGTCTCACCAGCTGACATTTTACGTTCATCGTCATAGATGAAAGGTGTAAAGATTGCCATTACGGTAGCGATAATAGACATAACGATTGGAATCCAAATATTGATATGCCAAGAATCGCCAGCATTCATAGCTGCCAAGAGAGGATAGACAATACCGGACAGAGAGATAACTGCCTTAATACCAATAGTAGTAGAAGCAGAATACTTCGGATTTGCTTCAGCTACTGCTGGGTAAAGCGATCCATCCCAGAAACCAGACGTTGCAACACCAGAGAGGAAGCCTGCTACACAAGCAATAGTTGCATCAGTCGTGGTAAGCATAATGACAAATGAAATGATGTAGAGAATACCGCCACCTACAGCCATGATTTTACGGCCAATACGGTCAGAAATTTCGCCACCAATCCAAACACTTACAAATTTACCAACGCCGGTCCAGGTGATAGCCATAGAAACTGCCGCAGCACCTGCAGCTGCATCGGTAAATCCCCACTGAGTATAGAAATTAACTTGATTTTGGCTGAAGATAATTGCCTGCACGCCATGTGTCAGATAACACATATACACGGTAGCGATAGCAAACAAGTACTTCGTAGCCTGTTTAGCTGCACTCATCATTCTCCCCTTTCCTTAAAATGATTAAGTACAAAAGAAATTCCATAACCCTCTCAAACCTATGGAATTCCTATCACCAAATGAACATGTTATGTTTATATAATTTATAAGTCCAATAAATGCCATGAATGTATATCTGGAATACCTATAACATTTTCTTTAATAACTTATAGCATAATTGATATAGATATTCCTATAAATCCTTGTTAACTTACCTTTTCTTTAGTAAATTCAAAGACCCGCATCGAAATGATGCGGGTCTTTGGAATTACATAAATATAGGTATTTGCCTATATGGCGAAGATCTTAGCCAAAACGGTATTCAATACCCATAGTTGGCTGAGGATATTCCCACTTCTCAAGAATGGTTTCGCCACAGATCATGCGGCAAGTACCGCACTCAAGGCAACCAGCATAGTCGAAGATTGGCTCGTCGCCTTCTGCTGGCATCTTGTACAGTGCAGCTGGGCAGCACATAACAAGCTTCTGGAATTCTGGATCGGAAGCCTTAACGCCTTCTTTAATTTTGATGTGAGCGTTTTCCTCATCAACATTGAACTTGTTGAGAGAAAGCTTCTCGTCAACGTTAACCGTGATATCGATCATAGAGCCTTCACACCCTTCATAGCAACCTTAGCAAGCTTGAACAGACCCTGCTTCTTTACAGGAGGCAATGCAATCTGCATTACATGCTTACGAGGTTCGCCGTCAACCATGAACAATGGAGTCATGATATCGCGGATCATTTCAGGATAACCGCGGAACATGCCTGGGCAGTTCTCCAAGAACTCAGGAGCATCCTGATACATCTTCATATCGCGCATTACGAAAGAGTTGTCGAGCATGGTCTTGTAGTCAGACAAACCAGCCTTAGAAGTGTCACCTGCATCAAGTGCCTTAATAGCAGCTTTAGCAGCAAGTTCGCCAGAGGCAACAGCCAAGTCCATACCGCGAACAGTATAGCCAAGGTTCATGCACAACATAGCAGCATCGCCAGCTACCAAAACGCCATCACCAACGATTTCTGGCATCATCTTCAAGCCACCTTCAGGAACAACGTGGCCAGAATATTCAACCGTCTTACCGCCAGCAATCAAAGGCTTGATCTCAGGACGATTCTTGAAGTTTTCTAGCATCTGATATACCGGGATATCCTGCTTCAAAACTTCGCTCATGGTTGCAACAATACCTACGGAAACAGATTCCTGGTTTGCGTAGATAAATGCACCACCGATGATACCGTTAGAGCAATCACCGGCGAACAGCCAAGAAGCACCTTCGCCTGGGTTGCACAGGAAACGGCTTTCTACAACGTCAGCAGGAAGCTCGATGGTTTCCTTTGCACCTACTGCTACCTGATGAATTGCAGGAGCCTTCTTAGAAAGACCCGCCTTAGAAGTAAGCAAGGAATTAACACCATCAGCAAGAATTACTACATCAGAAGTAATTGCGTCACCAAATGCGTCAATACCCTTTACCTTACCGTCTTCGATGATGAGGTTTTCTACTGCAATACCATAAATGTATTCAGCACCAGCATTTTCTGCCTGTTCCGCCAGCCACTGGTCAAATGGGCCACGAAGAACGGTGTAGGATTCTTTACCTGCCTCTTCGAGTTCACGAGCAGAATAGTCTACCGTGAAGTTAGAGTCAGGTGACATGAGCGAAATACGCTCATGGGTAACTTTACGCTGCAAAGGAGCTTCCTGATAATTTGGGAAGACCTTGGCGAGCGAATGCGTGTAAATACGACCGCCCGTCATGTTCTTAGCGCCAGCGTAGTTACCACGCTCGACAACAAGAACCGACTTGCCGGCGGACGCGAGGGTATAAGCAGCTACGTTACCAGCGCAACCAGCACCCACGACAATCGCGTCAAAATCGGACATGCTTTTCCTTTCAGAGAGCGAACAAAAAAACAGGGCGCAGAAAACCTGCGCCCTGCCATATTAAGCTTTTTTTTACAGCTTTTCAATCAAAGCAGGAAGAACCTTGTAAATGTCACCTACAAGACCGTAGTCAGCCTGCTTGAAGATAGGTGCATTCTGATCCTTGTTGATTGCGATGATGGTGTCAGCACCCTGAACGTAAGCCCAGTCAATACCCATCATACCAATCATCGGCAGGAAGATAC
>URMQ01000135.1 GCA_900548955.1 uncultured Eggerthella sp.
TGAATTAAGTAGTGGCGAACAAAAGAAAATTCAAGTTGCTACCGCTCTTTGGATGGAACCAGAACTCTTAGTGCTCGACGAACCAACCAATCACGTTGATGCTGTCTGTCGGGCTGAAATTCAAGAAGCACTTGTTACCTATAAAGGTATTGGTCTGTTGATTTCTCATGATCGAACACTGCTTGATGCGCTTGCCTCTAACTGCCTGTGTTTTGAAGGCAGTCAGGCTGTTATGAGACCTGGAGGATATTCTCAAGCAAAAGCACAAGCACAGCAAGATATACTTACAGCAACCCGTACCAAAGAAGCCCAGAAAGCCAAAGTACAAAAACTACAAGCCGAATATGCACAGCGAGCAAATAAGGCAAGTCAAACAGCAGCACGTAGAAGTGCTCGAAACTTAGATAAGCACGATCGCGACGGTCGAGCAAAAATCCAACTTGCTATCTTCACTGGACAAGACGGTAAAGCAGGATCTTTGGCAGCAAATATGGATGCGAGGCTTTCCAAAGAACAGGATAAATTAGCTGACATGTTTATCGCTAAAGAATACAAGAGCACACTTTGGGTTGAAAGTTCACCGTCGCCACGCAAAACGCTCTTGCATCTTCCTGCCCATACCATGACTACCCCACAAGGTGAAACACGATCGATCCCAACAATCACCTTAGAAAATACGACCCATCTTGGAATACGTGGACCTAACGGCATTGGAAAAACAACGCTTATCAATGAACTGTTGCAGGTACTTCAAAATCAAGCAGAACAAGCACCTCTGCGAATACTATACCTGCCACAAGAGCTTACCAAGTCCGATCGTGAAACCTTACTTGCTAGAATTACGGCTCTACCAAAAGAAGAAAAGGGGAAATTACTCTCTATAGTGGCACAGCTTAATTCTGATCCAAAACGTATTTTGTCAGGTGCATCTACCAGTCCAGGTGAGGCACGAAAGCTTTTCTTAGCCTATGGAATTATGAATGCTCCTGAGCTAATTATCATGGACGAACCTACTAATCACCTGGACTTACATTCTATCGAAGCACTTGAACAGGCTCTCGCTAACTTCCCAGGTGCTTTGGTGCTGGTAAGTCACGATGAAGCATTCATGAAAGCGACTACCACAGAAGCTATTGAGCTCAAGTAATCGATGGAAATTCGACGCTACTATTGAGCTTAAGTAATCAATAGAAATTGATGCTACTTGGCAGCAATTCGGCGTGTAGCTAATACGATGTAATACCGATTTCGCTTGGAACTTTGTTCCTTACGAAGACATGATGCTTACGAAGACATGATGCCGCATTGTACGTACGTTTGCTATACTCACTCTAAAGACATTGATAGGAGCACCTTTATGCAGTTCACTAAAGCAACACTTTCCGACTTACCAGAATTCCATGTCGGCCACGCAAACAACGAAGAAGCCGCAACGGGTTGCACCGTCGTTGTGTCACTTGATGGCGCTGCTTGTAGTGTAGACGTTCGCGGTGGAGGTCCCGCAACGCGCGAAACCGACCTGTTAAAGCCCGAAAACATGGTAGAGGCAGTACATGCTGTCGTGCTTTCTGGAGGCAGCGCTTTTGGCTTAGAGGCTTCTACGGGTGTTATGCAAGAACTGGCTAAACGAAATATTGGTTTTGAACTATGCGGATTACATATTCCTATCGTTGTGGGAGCGTGCTTGTTTGATTTGCCTTACGGTAAACCAGAACACCCAACCGCAGATATGGGTGCGCAAGCTACTCGTAGTGCACTAGATAATGCACCAGTTACCGAAGGAAATGTTGGTGCTGGCTGCGGTGCTACTGTTGGCAAAATACTCGATCCTACACAAGCGACAAAATCGGGGCTTGGCATATATGGCGTTCGTTGCGGTGATGTTGTTGCCGTTGCAATTGTTGCGGTTAATGCGTTAGGTACTGTTTGCTTATCTGATGGCAATCCCCTTGCTGGACATCGGAACATTGAGGAAAGCACTAATGGCTTACTCATGGATCCGCTTGATCCTGTGCTACTTTCAATGGCACCGTGCAATTCGGGTTCAGCATCGAGCGAGTCAACTACCGTTTCAACTGATACAGCTTACACATCACAACAAGAAGGCTGCACGACTCCTTGTACTAACACCACTATTGGCGTTGTGCTTACCAACGCAAAGCTCACCAAAGCTCAATGTCAAAAAGTTTCTTCCATCACGCACGATGCCTACGCACGTACCATTAAGCCTGTTCATACCTCTGCCGATGGTGACACTATCTTCACTATGGCTTCAGGCGAACAAGAAGCTGCTTTTGATCTTGTTGCCATCATGGCAACTGAAGCAATGCAAGGAGCAATTCTTCGTGCAGCGGCGTTAGCACATTCCGCCTGCGGACTTCCCGCAGCTCAAGATTTAAATCCAGAGTTGTGCAAACAAGTACTTGATCAGTGACAATAAGCTCCTCTTATATCTAGGAGAGCAAGACCTTTTTACCAAGTACCCATGCTGATACCTTTATCATTACCGAGGTCTACGAATCATCCTTCGCTCATAAACCTCGAAATCAGGAGAATGCAATTCATCGATTAATTCAAAACCTAAATGCTCATACATGCGCTGGAGTCTGTCAGCGTAGCAATCTAAATAGCAATTAAGGTTATGTTCATCAGCATACTTAAATATTGGCGTAAGCAGTTTACGGAGAGCCCCTGCACCTCGGGCTTGTGGATCCACAGCCCACGCATAGAAATATATATGGTCGTTGTCTTGTTCTAAAACACGTGCCCAGTCGAATTCCGAAATAGCTTCCATCTTTTGCGCCTGCGCATCAAGAAGTTCTAGCTCTTCTTTGGTTGCAGTTTCCAAGAAGTACTTACCTGTTTGTTCTTCTATAGCACTATGAGTCATACCGTCCAGATCGCTATACAGATAACCTCCCGTAACTGCACTTAAATCAGGTAGCGCATATACGCCTTGATAAGGCGCATGGCTAGTCAGATCATCCATAAACACAGCATGCATAAGCTCTTCTTTACGAGACTCAGACGTACCGATTTCATCAAGGGCACTAAGCCAGGTAATAAACCACATCTCTTCCATGAAGCTTGTGCCCATCATTTTGGCAGCTTTACGCAAAAGATCGGTCTGGTTTGGCTGAATAGTAATTAGTCCTGGAAGTTCCATGCGATATCAATCCTTTTGAATTACTTTTGAATTACCTTGGCGCGAACAACTCACTTAACGCACTTAACGCACTTGATGCACTTGACGCACCCATCTTCTCACACTTTTAGAAACAAGTTCATTCTTGAGAAGTACTATGCGCTATTAAACTAGGCGCGATCTTAAACGCAATACTTCGTTATTCCCCATCCGCTTGTTTCTGTTGCTTTTCTTCTTAAAACAAGCCTTTTAGCTAACAGTTCACTATCAATATAAATGTTTCTAATTTAGAAGCATTTTCTTCGAGTATAGATAGAGCATACAGAAACTCCCTATCAAGGAGGTCATTATGAACTTCAAAAAAGTTGTTGTAGCTGGAGGCGGAGTTCTCGGAAGTCAAATTGCCTTGCAAAGCGCCTACAAAGGATTCGACGTAACCATCTGGCTCAGAACCGATGCCTCTATCGATCGCGCTCGTCCAAAGCTTGAACGTTTTCGCGATATATATGTATCTACCATCGAAGCAATGAAAACAAACTCTGCCGCCTATGCGCGTGGCTTAGCAGATTCGCCTGATATTTCTGTTGAAGAAATAGATACCCTTAAACAGCAAGCGATTCAAGCTTATGAAAGCCTCACCCTTACCACGAGCTACGAAGAAGCGTTTAAAGATGCTGATTTAGTTATTGAGGCAATCGCGGAAGATCCTGAACAAAAGATTGCATTTTACACAGAAGCCGCAAAGCACCTACCAGAACATACGGTTGTGTGCACAAATTCTTCTACGATGCTGCCAAGTGCATTTGCTGATTACACTGGTCGCCCCGAAAAATATCTTGCTCTTCACTTTGCCAATGAAATTTGGCGCAACAATACCGCAGAGATCATGGGGCATGCACGCACTGAACAGCGCTACTATGACCAGGTCGTTGAATTCGCAAAAGCAATCGGCATGGTTCCACTTTGCTTAAAGAAAGAACAACCTGGCTACATCTTGAACAGCATGTTGGTACCCTTGCTCAATTCTG
>URMQ01000136.1 GCA_900548955.1 uncultured Eggerthella sp.
CAAATGAAGAACTTTCAGAAGACAAACTTTCAGAAGTCGATTTTTCTGATAGCTGCTCAGCTAAAGACAACACTTTAAGCGCTTCTATCAGTCGTGTTTTATCATCATCAGTAATATCTACTAACGCTTTTCTAAAAATATTGTCATACGATTCAGGATTATCATCAATGTAGCGCAAAGCGACATCGGCATTTTCATCTTCTAAGTATTTATAATCGGGCTTGTAAATTACTCCATGATCAATACCAAACTGCCGATCTAAAAACGCTTCTTCAGTTTCCTCAACCGCCAAATACAACCCCCACGGCTGTCCATTTACTTCTACCTGGACATAACTACACGCAGGCGAAGGAACTCCCATATATTCCATCATGTCGTAGGACATATAGTTTTTAAGATAGCTGTTATCTTGAAACGAAGAATCTAATGACAGCTTATCTAAGCCGTGATAGCTAGAGCCTTTTTTGAAGTGATCAAACTCAACTTTAAAACTATATCGCTCTAACCCATAATCCTTTACAAGAGAACGAGAATTATTACCCTTTACACGAATGCCTACACCTTCGAAGTTTTCCCCATCTACTTCAAGAGAGCAAACGGTATAAGCATCTTCAGAAGCTTCCTCAATAAACGTATCCCAGTCATCTATTTGGATATTTATAGTATGAACACGCGAATCGTCAAACAAGCGGGTCATGTATTCAGGATTTGCACTAGCAGGAGCTATACCAAGCTTAGGCCAAAACAACGCAGCAAAAACAATGCCAATTCCTGTTAGCACCACCAATACAATACATACTATTTCGAAGCGTTTCGAATGAAGCATATAACTAACTCTGTGTTTACTAGCTACAGCAACAAACTGTATGCGCTACAGTAAGATGCCACAATCATTTGACTAATCAATAGGTAAAACTACCCCATGTAATCGCCGTTATACGAAACAAGTGCAACATGATTTACGCCTGACAACTGAGAAAGATCATTAACAAAGGAAGTTTTATCTTCCTTAAGGCGAATTTCATAATTAAGTTCGATAGACCCGGGCAATACCGTTTTGCTTTTTAGTTTTAAAGCACGTGCATTACTGGAAACAAGCTTGCGCGTTTCTTCTTCAACTTCTTCATTATCGCAATGTAAAACCAAGATATAAGGGTTTACGGGGTTTCTTCTTGTAGAAATAACCAGCATGACAATGCCAATGAACAGACTTCCGAAAAAAGCAAGCATAAGTAATCCTGCGGCTAGCACAATACCAACCGCAATTGCCCAGAACAGAAACACAATATCCATCGCTTCTTTAACAGGTGTTCTAAAACGAACAATCGAAAGGGCGCCCACCATACCTAGTGACAAAATAACGTTGGTTGATACCGCCAAAATTACCAACGTAGTAATAAGCGTCATTAAAATAAGGCTTGCGCCAAAACTCGCTGAATACATAACGCCGCTATAGGTTCTGCGATAAATCACATAAATGAAAAGGCCTAATACCAATGCAAGACCCAGCGCCAACGCCGCATCTATAAGCGACGTTGTAGTCATTCGTTCAAGAAAATCTGAAGTAAAAATATCCTGGAAGGTCATGGCGTTCCTTTATCACTCTGCCTTGATACTACAATTCAATAATCTGGTTCATCGGTATAGTTCGTCTACCTACTTCTTACCTTGGTATGTTAATTAATCTAGCCTTCTACAAAATGCATACTTTGAATAAGCCCTAGCCTGCTGACCTAAAGGAGCCAAAGCTAACTGCACTACTTCGGGCAAAAACTCATCAAACTTAACTTCAACTACTACCGCCCCATCAGTAACAGGAACACGTCCTGAAAACGGCGTTAAAAAATCTATCGCATTTAAACTCGTTCTAAGACCACGATCAATTGTCACACGCACATTGCCCGGAAAATAGGAAAAAGCTTCGCGTTCGTATCGAACCACAACACGAGGACGCAACATATTTCCTTGAAGCTTTGAGTAAAAATCAACGCAAACAGGATCATCCTTATCAAGCAAAAATCCGTATTCACCGTTAAGGATGTGACGGACGTCTTCAGTAGAAAGTTTTGCGCTTTGTTTAGAACATAATCCTTTGTATTTGATTTTTCGTTCGAGTTTTACAAAAGAAGTATCACTACCGTAATAACGCAATCTGAACTTTTCACGTCTGTCTATTCCTTCGATTTTTTGACGAAGCGCCGAATCGAACGGATCTTCAAAATAGACACTCGTAACATAATAGCGGCCGTGTTCCCCCGCATTTTTATCACGAGGGAACAGACACGCAAGTCGCTTTGAGAGCATATCCGCCTGAGCTTCGTTTGCCAGATGCTTTAGCTCATGTCGATATTTTAAAACTGGCTTTTCAGAAACATACATGGCTTATATACAGGGACATCAATCGTTTGTTAAACCTATTGCCTACTCAAGAAACCTCATTAAACCTCATTAAACCTCATTAATAAACACCATTACGTGTTTATTAATAATTTGAGTTTCCATTACCAGAGTTTCCATTTCCGGAATTGCCGCTATTGGAATTGCCGTAGCTGGAATTACCACTGTTAGAATTGCCGCTGTTGGA
Organism: uncultured Eggerthella sp.; assembly: GCA_900548955.1. GTDB lineage: Bacteria > Actinomycetota > Coriobacteriia > Coriobacteriales > Eggerthellaceae > Anaerotardibacter. Next base: position 2,585 of record URMQ01000136.1, read on the forward strand.
GTTTCCTCCGTCACCTCCGCCGCCTGTAGAAGGTGCTGGTGCGGGAGCAGGAGCCGCGGTAGATCCACCATAGGAAGAATTGTTGTAGCTAGAATTGCCGTAGTTAGTATTTCCGTAATTGGAATTACCACCACCGCTCGAAGCTGCTGGAGCTTGCGTTGCTTCCGCCGCAGCTGCCGCCTCTGCTGCTGCCGCAGCTTCAGCTGCTGCCTTTATTTCGCCGTAATCAGTAGCGCCATCATTTTCAGGACCGTAATCGCTATCACCATAATTAGTCCAACCATAGGCACTCTGACCAGCAACTGCTACATTCACGGGAACTTTCTGACCATCAGCATATTCGTAAACACCATACACAATGCCACTTAAGAAGTTTTCGGAAGGAACCCTTGATCCATCTTCAACTTCGATTGTAATTTGATTTCCATCAGCTTCAGCTTCTTCAACAATGTAGCCTGCATCTTTGATTTTTCCGATAATTGCCGTAACTACTTCATTGCACGACTTTCCCTCAAATTCTGCATCGTCGGTAATAAGATTACGGCCATCATCATTACGACCTTCTACGGCAACCACCTTGCCATCTTTGTCGTAGACAACAGCAATTTCAGGATTTACTTTAATTAAAAGGATCCCGCCTTCTTCAGGCATAGCCGTCTGTTGAGGCTGAAAATAAGCGCACCCACACAAAAGCACACAAGCAACAACCATAGAAAGGATGGCAGTGAGTGTGAGGATGGACCCTTTGGCGTTCATGATCGTCTGGTTCATGACACACGCTCCAATCTGTCATTCATGCAGATTGTGAGAACATGCTTATCGAAACTTAGTCATGCCGACGGATAAGAGAAAAGCAAGCTCAAAATCTGCGGTATGGCTTTTTCTACAGTTTAGATTACTTTGTTGTTTATTTTTAAAAGACCCGACCTATTTAACAATTTTAATACAACCTTTTGATTTATACGGGGTGGGTATATACGCAGGTAGGTATAAATAAACAAAGAGCCACTAAGTAGTGGCTCTTTTAGTAATCTTGTAACTAAGTTTTACGGTATTTTACAAACCAGTCAATACCGCTTTATATGTGTTGGTGCTGCAAAGCTTCGTTAACGTGCTTGAATATTGCAGCAGCTTCGTTATTCGTCACCCTACAGCATATGAGCGCGAAGTTCTTCGCCGCTCAAAGGAGAAAGATAAGCAGGAGCAATATCAAAGATAGTCTTGCAGCCAGTCATACCTTCCTGATTCAAGCGATAGGCAGCACGAGCACATGCAGCCAAAACGCTACCCGTAAATTCAGGGTTAGAGTCAAGCTTCAAAGAGAACTCAATAACATGCTTGTTCGTACCATCACCCGTAACGCCAGTGCGAATTACAGAACCACCATGAGGAATACCCTTATGATCGCGATCGAGTTCTTCTTGAGAAATAAAGGTTACCGTGGTGTCGTAATCTGCAAAGTAGTTAGGCATTTCAACAATCTGCTTTTCGATTGCAG
>URMQ01000137.1 GCA_900548955.1 uncultured Eggerthella sp.
GCATGAAGTCGTTACCAAGTTCCGCCCAGTCCGCATCCGTAAAGCGTATTCCCCTCAAGAACTTTCTGCGATGATTTTAACCAAGTTGCGTCGTGATGCAGAAAACTTCTTAGGGCAAGAAGTAACCGATGCTGTTATTACTGTTCCTGCTTATTTTGATGACTCCCAACGTCAGGCAACGAAAGATGCAGGACGTATTGCTGGTCTTAACGTGTTGCGTATTATCAATGAACCTACCAGTGCGGCTTTGGCTTATGGTCTCGATAATGGCGCTGCTCAAAAAGTCATGGTCTATGACTTAGGTGGCGGTACCTTTGACGTTTCCATTATTGAAATAGGCGATGATGTAATCGAGGTACTGGCAACTTCGGGAGACAATCATCTAGGCGGCGACGATTTCGACGAATGCGTTGCGCAGTATTTGCTGCAAGCTTTTGAGCAGCAAACAGGAGTAAATCTCCAACGCGACGCTATGGCAATGCAGCGAGTTCTTGAAGCGGCAGAACAAGCCAAAAAAGAGCTTTCGACGGCTACCTCTACTCAAATAAATTTGCCCTTTATTGCTCAAGGCTCATCTGGACCATTGCATTTGGATATTATGCTCACGCGTGCTGAATTCGATCGCTTGACTGCCCATCTAGTAGAAAAGACTACAGGTCCTGTGCAGTCTGCCTTAAATGATGCAGCTATTGCTGCTTCAGAGTTAGGTTGCGTGCTGCTTGTTGGTGGCTCTACTCGTATTCCTGCGGTACAAAACCATGTACGGGCGCTTACGGGGAAAGAGCCTTCTTCTTCCATCAATCCTGATGAATGCGTGGCAACGGGCGCTGCTATTCAGGGGGAGACGCTATCAGCTTCAGCGTCTGGTATTGTGCAGGCGAACAGCTTGCTGCTCCTTGATGTAACGCCGCTTTCTCTGTCGATCGAAACGGTAGGTGGCGTGGCAACTCGTCTGGTAGAGCGCAACACAACGCTACCCGTTCATTACTCCCAAATTTTCAGTACCGCAGCGCCGTTCCAGACTAGTGTTGAAATTAAGGTTTTGCAGGGCGAGCGTCCTATGGCGGCTGACAACAAGGCCATTGGTACGTTTCGCTTGAAAGGTATCAAACGTGCTCCTGCAGGCGTTCCCAAAATTGAAGTTACCTTCGATATAGACACCAATGGCATTTTAACGGTGTCGGCAAAGGATTTGGATTCAGGGCGTGAGCAATCCATCGTTATCGATGATTCCGATCGTATGAGCGATGAAGAAATTGAGCGTGCGATACAAGATGCAAAGGATTACGCCGAAGAAGATGAATTCCGTCGTGCAACCATGGATGTTCGCCAAAAAGCAAATGATCTTTTGAGCGAATGCAACCAGGCACTGGCTTCCTTGGGTAAACAGGTAGATAAGCACGAAAAGCGTCAGATTAAAGCGGATATGGCAGAGTTGCAACGAGTGCTAGCACGTCGTCCAGGCAAGAAGGAAAAGGCAGATCCTGAAGCAGAGGCACGTAACATTGTGGTAGCTGCAGCGCGTCTTGATCAGTCAAGTGCTCATGTGCGTGAAATGCTCAACAATCAAATGGGGCAGACGAACAATTAGAACAACTTTGATTAATTGCGACAGGGAAGCTGACCAACTACCGTAGTGATATTTGTCCAAACACGGTATAAAATTGGCCAACTATGGTAGTAAAAATAAGCCAAACACTGTAATAAAAGTGAGGTTTCTCATAAAAGCGGTTTCAGTAGGAGTATGCTTTGCGCTATACTTCTTGCCACGTGCGATGACGAAGACAGCATGTCACGGGCGGAGCATATAGGTGCAGTGTGCAAACCTATTCCGTGATTCATTTCAGAGAGTTGCTTCTTGGCTGGAAAAGCAGCATGAATCGTTGGCATGATTCCCTTTTGAGCATCAAAGTGAAAGCAGGATGTGGAAGCAGTTTCCTTTTCTCTTTAGGAAATGTGTCTGGGTGATTCGGATCTTTGCGACTCCGAATTTTGACGATTTAAACTGTTTTGCATGGATGTAATAGCTTTGACGGGAGCTCCCGTAATAGAGCGTAAGAGTGGGTGTTTTGATTTCGCCAGACTTTTTGTGACATGCGTTTTGTGTATTTGCAACGTGCAAGAATTGAACGAATACAGTTGACGGTCAAAACATCAACCAGGGTGGTACCGCGAGAGCCCTTCTCGTCCTTGGAAGCAAAGGATGAGAAGGGCTCTTTTTATTGTGCGACAGTATTTGTTTCGATGCGTGCCATGCGCACCCGCGCCCACGATACGTCGCGTAGGTAGGAAAGGATGCGAGGAATGTCAGTAGTAGATGACGTAAAATCCCTCCACGCCGACACATTGTCGGCCATTGCTCAGGCGCCTGATACTGAAGCGCTTGAAAAAATTCGCGTAGAAGTTGTTGGTAAATCAGGCTCTCTTACCAGTTATTTGCGTTCGATGGGGCAGATCGAAAAAGAACATCGCGCCGAGGTAGGAAAAACCGTAAATGCGGCTCGTAACGAAATCGAAGCAGCGCTTGAAAGCAAAAAGAAGGAACTTTCGTTTTCTGAGCTTGAAGCAAAGATGGAAGCAAGTGCTGTTGACGTAACTCTTCCTGGTCGCGCTCAGCAAATGGGAACGCGCCATCTAATCAATGCCATTTCTGATGAAATTTCTGAAATCTTTTTGGGTTTGGGCTATTCAGTAGCAACTGGTCCTGAAGTAGAAACCGACTGGTATAACTTCACTGCGCTGAATGCTCCCGCAGATCATCCAAGCCGTTCCATGCAAGATACCTTCTATGTTCGCGATTTCTCTGGCGAGCATAGCCGCGTTCGTGGTGAATCAGATGTTTTGCTCCGTACCCAAACCTCAGGCGTTCAGGTTCATGCAATGGAAGACCAGGATTTACCCATTTATGTTATTGCCCCTGGTAAGGTATATCGTCGTGACGTTGCTGATCCTTCCCATTTGCCACAGTTTACGCAGTGTGAGGGCTTGGCTATCGACAAAAATATTACCTTCGGTGATTTGAAGGGTACGCTTGAATATTTTTGTAAGGAAATGTTTGGTCCTGAGCGCAAAACTCGTTTCCGCGCGCACTTCTTCCCCTTCACGGAGCCCTCTGCTGAGGTAGATGTTTCCTGCGGTATTTGTCACGGTGAAGGTTGCCGTATGTGCAAGGGTACTGGTTGGCTTGAAATCCTTGGTTGCGGCATGGTAGACCCTAATGTTTTGCGTATGTCAGGCATTGACCCTGAAGTATATTCAGGATTTGCATTCGGTGTAGGTGTTGAACGTGTCGCCTGCTTAAAGTACGACGTTCCTGATTTGCGTATGTTGCTTGAAGGCGATATGCGCTTCTTGCGTCAGTTCTAAAGCGAAGTAACTACCGAGTAATCATTAGGCAAGCCTCATCAAGACAACATGGTTTATGCAGAGCAGCATTGATGGTGTGCGAGTCTAAAGAGTAGAAAGATAAAGATTATGAAAGTTTCTCTTAAATGGCTTTCTGAATACGTAGAAGTACCTACCGACCTAAAAGCATTTTGCGATCGTTTGGATTTGACGGGTACGGGCGTAGAAGGCGTGGAACGTACGGGAGATATGTATGACCATGTGGTAACGGGCAAGATTTTAGAAAAGCAAGCCCATCCTGATTCTGATCATATGTGGGTAACCAAGGTTGATGTTGGTGCTGCAAACGTAGACAAAGACGGAAATCCTGAACCTTTACAGATCGTTTGCGGTGCTCAGAACTTTAATCAGGGAGACCATGTTGTTGTTGCAACTATTGGTGCGGTTTTGCCTGGTGATTTCAAGATTAAAAAGTCTAAGCTTCGTGGCGTGGTAAGCTGCGGCATGAACTGTTCGGCTCGCGAATTGGGTATTGGATCTGACCATGATGGTATTATGATTTTGCCTGAGGATGCTCCTATTGGTATGCCTTTGGCTGATTATCTGAAGCTCTCCGATACCGTTTTAGATCTTGAGATTACCCCTAATCGTCCTGATTGTTTGTCTATG
>URMQ01000138.1 GCA_900548955.1 uncultured Eggerthella sp.
GGCAATTATTCCTATTCTTTGGTGCTTTTAAATAGCACTACGCATTAGGATCAGTACTTCCTGCCAAAGGCTTCTCACCAGGGCGAGCGAGTGGTCCTACTAATTCATGGGCAACGTAGGGCTCTTCTAGATATGCGACTTCTTCAGCGGTTAACGTTACCTCGAGTGCCTGAATACCATCTTTTACGCGAGTTGGTTTTGAACAACCAATAATGGGCGCTTCGATGCCGCGTGCCCAATGCCAGGCAAGAGCAATTTGTGCCATCGGCACCCCATGCTTTTCTGCCAATTCAGCAACGCGGGAAACAATTGGCATATCGGTTTCTCTATCGCGATCGTATTTACTGTGCATAACCGTATCGGTAGTTGAGCGCTTGGACTTAGAATCCCAAGTAGGACGAGTGAGATGGCCAGAGGCAAGTGGACTATACGGGGTTATTGCCATATCGAATTGACGGCAGACGGGAATCATTTCGCGTTCGTTTTCTCGATAAAGTAAATTGTAATGACATTGCATACTGGTGAATTTAGTCCACCCATGCTGTTCAGCGCATATTTGCATGTTATGCAGTTGGTAAGCATACATTTCACTTGCACCAAGTGCGCGTACTTTACCTGCTTTTACGAGCGAATCGAGTGTCTCAAGTGTTTCTTCGATAGCTGTGTCGTAGTCGAAACGATGAATGATATAGAGATCCAAATAGTCTGTTCCTAGGCGATGAAGCGTTCCTTCAATTTCTCTCGTGATAGCTTTACGACTTAAGTGTCCTTCGTTGAAGTAAACCTTGCTTGCTAGAACAAGCTGTTCACGGGGGATGTGCAAATTCTTAATTGCTTTGCCGATGTATTCTTCACTGGTGCCAAATGCGTATCCGTTTGCGCTATCGATAAAGTTGATGCCATTGTCAAAGGCGTATCCAATAACTTCTTCTGTTTCCTTGGGGCCGATGGTCCATTGGTGAAATTTGGGGGAAGGTTCACCAAAGCTCATTCCGCCTAGGCAGAGAGGAGAAACCTCGATGCCAGAATGACCTAACCGTACGGGATGAAGGATTTCTGCCATAGCCTACTCCTTAGTTCGTGAATCTTGATCAGGAATGTCAAAATTATTTATTCGAGATTTTTCTAACGTTCTTTTCGAGATTAATCATAGGTTGCATACGAAGCTCGTTAAAATGCTTATATTGAAAAACTGGTATGCATATTCTGAATAGCACGAATCTTCTAGGTGTTGAGATAAAGCTGTGACAAGGAGGGTCTTTATGGGCAGCAGAAAAGGATCGGCAAAGGCTAAGCGTATTGCTGAATTCAAGGCTGGTCTCGGCGGCATGGATGACGTGTTTGCTCGTGAAGATGCTCGAAAATCGAAGAAGGCAGCAGAAAAAGATGCTGCGCTGCGAAGAAAAGCTTGTGAGTCTAAGAATCGCTATTCCTGCAAAAGCGATGCTGAAGCAGCTATTATTGCCTGTGCTGAGCATGGCACGACAGGGCTTCATTGCTATAAGTGCCAATATTGTAATGGTTGGCATTTAACCTCAAAACCGAAGCGTTAGGGAATCAGTTGCAGTGTTTCAGAAATTGCCAATCATGCTTACAAATATGAATAGTCTGTGTAGCTTTCAAGCATTGAATTAGCTAATCGCCTATTTACGAATTACATAATGAACGTCAGGGCTCCCTTTTCTATCAAACCGTTTCAGGAAACGAATCAATTTATTTATCTTGCAAAACATTTCAAAACAAAATAAGTATTATTAGTGCTGTGGAATTTGCGGTATGACGTTTAGGCATCATGACAAGTTTGAGCGCTTATGCCGCAACATGAGAGAGGGAAGCGCTACCTATTTTCAGGTGTAGCGGAATAAAAGGAGCAGCAATGGGAATTCCGATTTCTGGATACACTGGTTTGTATTGCGTTTTTGGCGATCCGGTACAGCATAGTTTTTCGCCTAGACTCCACAACAAAGCCTTCGATAAAGCAAATATTGATGGGGTATATGTAGCTTTTACGGCAAACGAAAAAACAATCGAGGCAGCAATGAATGCCGTACGTGTGCTAGGTATTCGTGGTTGTAGCGTTACTATGCCAAATAAGCTTGCTTGCATTCCTTATCTTGACGAAATCGATCCCACTGCAGAAATGATTGGCTCAGTTAATACCTTTGTTGTCAATGATGGCAAAATTAAGGGTTACAACACCGATGGCTACGGATTCCTTCATACCTTTGAAGAAATGGGTGTTCAGATTGCGGGCAATAAACTTGTACTTCTTGGGCTAGGTGGCGCTGGTTCTTCCGTGGCTCTTACTGCTGCTATGGAATACGATTTGGGCGAAATTTCGGTGTTCAATCGTGCCAACGGCAAGTCTTGGCCGCATGCGCAAGAAGTAGTGAAGATGATCAACGAAAAGACTTCCTGCAAGGCTAAGTTGTGCGACTTGAACGACAAGGATTTACTCAAAGCAGAAATGGCTGATGCGCAGATGTTGGGTAATACCACCAATGTTGGAATGGGTGAACTTGAAGGTCAGTCAGTTGTTCCTGATGTGTCGTTCTTCCATAAGGGACTTGCGGTGCAGGATGCAATTTATAGTCCTGCGAAGTCTAGACTTCTTGAATTGGCAGATGAAGCAGGTTGCCAGTATACTAATGGTCTTTCGATGCTGTTCTATCAGGGTGCAAAGCAGTTTAAGCTTTGGACGGGCGTGGATATGCCTTTGACTGTTGATGATTTAGAGATTGACAAAAAACCTAAGAACAAAGAAGACGAGCAGATTCTAAAAGCGCGTATTGCTAAATAAAAGTGGGTATTGCAATACGAAAGTAACTATTGCTAAGCGAATTGAAATAGTTAATTTTTGAAAATTCACTTGCTGGCAATTTGTATCAACATAAAGGCTTCGAACTTAAGGATTTAGAAAGTTCGAAGCCTTCTTATTGCCTGGCATTACAGGGGTTATAGGGTTTATGGGGTTTATAGGGTTATAAAAATGTGTCGCTATAACTCTAGGTCCATTATGGTTATTTCTTCATTGCGTTTTTGATTTGGCCGATTCGCTTTGCGTGGCGATACACATTTTGTACGTCAAAGACCACTGCGCATCCAAACACAACAAAGGGGATAATTCCAATATGTGCGGTGCCTGCAGGCGCAAAGATAAGCGCGAGCATTGCGAAAGGTACTAAGAATATGAGGGAAAGATAACGCAATCGTTTCCAGACACCCTGCCCAATGGAAATAATCGTATACAAGAACAGTCCCGTGGCAGGAACCGTCAGCAAAAATGCCAAGACTAAAAGGATGAGTTTTACACCAACAAGTTTTAGATCAAGCGCTAAATCTTTCTTTGCATCTTTTAGTTGCTCTTCCAAGGTTTTTTCTTGGGTAAAGAACATATTGAAAAAGCTGCTAAAGGGATCATTGGCTCCGCGCGGGGTATAGGAACTGCTAAACGGATTAACGTGAGGGTCAAATCCTGCAAAGGGATCAGTTTGTGAAGTGCCACTTGCGTATGTTTTATACGAACCTTGTGAGTCATAGGGTCTTTGTGATCCCGTATTTGAAGTGTAGGTATGCTGCTGACCCGAAGAATCCCAAGTGGTCCAAACGAATGTTTCACCAAAAGGCCATCCCGCAAAAGGATTTCCGCTATAGGCACCGCCTTGGGAATTGGTACCTGAATTATGTCCGCTTGTTGTAGTGCTTTGGCCGCGACGCGTGGTATAGGCACCGAAGGGGTTTTGTCCATAAGCAGCAGCAAAGGGATCGTACGAGAAGGGGGCACCATAGGCAGTGCCCGCAGAAGCGTATTCGGGATCCCAGGATCGATTAAGCAACACGTCGCGTGCTTCATTTATGAGCTTAGTTTTTTCTTCGGCTTTTGCGCGTGCTTCAGCATCTTGCCCGAACTTATCTGGATG
>URMQ01000139.1 GCA_900548955.1 uncultured Eggerthella sp.
GCTTTCCCGTGGATAAAAAACGCTACAGGTAAAACTGTTCTTATTAAATATGGTGGGGCAGCCATGGTTGATCCCACCTTGCGTCATGCGGTAATGAGTGACATTGTTATGTTGAAAATTATGGGCGTTAATCCCGTTATCGTGCATGGCGGTGGCGCTGCTATTACGGCGAATATGAATCGTTTTGGTATTGAAGTTGAATTCAAAAATGGTCAGCGCGTTACTACCGATGAAGCCATGGACGTGGTAAAGATGACGCTTATTGGCAAGGCGAACGAGGAACTAGTTCTTGCCATGAATGAACACGGTAATTTGGCTGTTGGCGTTAATGGTACCGATGCAGGCACCATTATTGCAAAGCAAAAAGATCCCGATCTTGGTCGTGTTGGTCAGGTAATAGAGGTGAATCCTGGCTATATCAACGCTTTGATTGCCGCTGATTATATTCCTATTATTGCTTCGGTAGGCAAAGGCGAAGATGGTGGCTCATACAACATCAATGCTGATGCTGCGGCGTGCGCCATTGCTTCAGCGATCGGGGCTCATAAAATTGTGTTCCTTACTGATGTTGATGGCTTCTATGAAGATTTCAGCAACAAGGATTCACTTGTTTCTCAAATGTCTTTGGATGAAACACGCATGATGCTGGCTACGGGCAAGGTAAGTAGTGGCATGATTCCCAAATTGCAATCTTGCGTGGGTGCACTGGAAGGTGGTGTACCTCGTGCTCATATCGTAAACGGAACTAAGCCTCATTCTATTTTGGTTGAGCTGCTTACTTCGAGTGGTTCTGGCACTCTTATCTATGACAATAAGGTGCATGTTTCTAAAGAAGAAATGAGACCGCTGGGTATTCTTGCTTCTCGTTTGAGCGAGAACCTCTAACCAGTTAAAATCTAATGCGGTAAATACAAGAAAGGAAAACCATGGGTTTTGAAGAAGCTAAAAAGCTTGATGATCATTTTGTAATGCATACCTTTAAGCGCAAGCCCGTTATGCTGGTTGAAGGTTCTGGCATGGAAGTTACGGACGATACGGGCAAAACCTATTTAGACTTTATTGCGGGTATTGGTGCTGATAGCTTAGGTCATTGCCATCCAGCGGTATCGGAGGCAATTGCTGAACAGGCGAAACGCTTAATCCACGTAAGTAATTACTACCATATTGAAAACCGTGGAGAAGTTGCGAAGGTTATTTCTGATTTACTGAATACCTGCGTACCAAAGTTCTTCCGCGCTCCATGGCCGGTATTCTTCGCTAATTCTGGCGCTGAAGCAAATGAGTGCGCTATTAAATTGGCTCGTCTGTATTCCAAAAAGGAAGGAACGGGCGGTCAGTCTGTTATCACGATGAACAATAGCTTCCACGGTCGTACACTGGCAACGCTTTCTGCAACGGCTCAGCCTGCAAAACAGGAAGCATTCGCTCCGCTGCCTGGTGGTTTTATTCATGTTCCTATGAACGACATGAATGCGGTGCATCGTGCCTTCTTTGAAAATCCTGGTGATGTATGCGCCATCATGATTGAATGCGTACAGGGTGAATCTGGCATTCATCCTTGGGATCCCGATGTACTGTTTGAAGTTGCTCAGTTTGCGCGCAAGAACGGTATGCTTATTATTTGCGATGAAGTCCAGTCTGGTTTTTATCGCTGTGGCGAGTTCCCCTTTGCTTTCCAGAATATGGGCATTACGCCTGATATTATTACCATGGCAAAGGGTATCGCATCAGGCTTCCCTATGGGTGCGTGTGCTGCTCGTATTGAAGTTGCAGAAGCGTTTGAGCCAGGCGATCATGGCTCAACGTTTGGTGGAAGCAACTTGGCTATGGCTGCTGCTCATGCAACGCTGGCAGTTCTTTCTCGTGGTCACTTTGATGAAGACGTTGAAGAATTGGGCGACTACTTCGCAGAAGCCCTAGACAAGATTGAAGGCATTACCGAAGTTCGTGGTATGGGCTTGATGATTGGTGCAGATCTTGAAGAAGGTATTGATGCTAACTTGGTAGTAGCGAAGGGCTTGGAAGAAGGTTATCTGCTTAATGCTACCGGTCCTCATACCTTGCGTTTCTTGCCTCCGTTGATTATTACGCGCAAGGAAATTGATCAGTTAATGGGTGATTTACCTGGCATGATCGATGCGATTCGCAATGGTTGGCAGCCAGCTTCTGAAGAAGAGGAAAATGAAGTTGCCGTAGAAGAAGATACGGAATTTCTTGCTCAATAATTAATTCACCTCAAGGAAAGGGTTAGATAATGGCAAAAGAAAAATGCGTCCTTGCCTATTCAGGCGGTCTGGATACCAGCGTATGTATTAAGTGGCTTCAGGACGAAAAAGACCTGGATGTTATTGCGGTTGTTGGTGAGGTTGGTCAGGAACATGAAGGTCTCGAAGAGGTAAAGCAGCGTGCATTGGAAACCGGTGCTATTGATTGTATCGTTGCAGATATGCGTGAAGACTTTGCAGCAGATTATCTGTCCAAGGCTTTGTATGCGAACGCCCACTTTGAGAATAAGTATCCTTTGGTATCAGCGCTTTCTCGTCCTTTAATTTCTAAGTATTTGGTTGATACTGCTCATAAGTATGGCGCTAAGTATGTAGCCCATGGTTGCACGGGTAAGGGTAACGACCAGGTTCGTTTCGAGACTTCCATTCAGGCGCTTGATCCTGAATTGGAAATCATCGCCCCCGTACGTGAGTGGGATATGCATACCCGTCAGGAGGAAATGGACTGGGCAGAGGCTCATGGCGTAACTGTTCCTACCACGAAATCTAAGCCATATTCTATTGATGACAATCTGTGGGGTCGCGCCATTGAATGTGGTGTTTTGGAAGACCCAATGAATCGTCCTCCTCTGGATATCTATACCATGACCACCGATCCAGAAAAGGCTCCTGATGAAGCAACTGAAATTACTATTGATTTCAAGGCTGGTTTGCCAGTAGCTATCAATGGTGAAGAAATGAGCTATCTGGACATCATCGCTAAGATGAACGAGATTGCTGGTGCTAATGGTTTCGGTCGTATTGACATGATCGAAAACCGCATGATTGGCGTCAAGAGCCGTGAATGCTATGAAGCTCCAGGCGCTCTTGCTTTGATTGAAGCTCATCGTGCTCTTGAAGATATGTGCCTTGAGCGTGAAGTTTTGCGCTACAAACTTCATATCGAACACGACTGGGCAACTTTGGTATATAACGGTCAGTGGTTCTCACCTTTGAAGCATGCAATGGATGCGTTTTTGGCTACCACTCAGCAGTGCGTAACCGGTCTTGTTCGCTTGAAGTTCTACAAGGGTACTTGCACAGTGACGGGTCGCAAGAGCGATTTCTCCTTGTATGACTACGGTCTGGCAACTTATGATGCAGCAGACACCTTTAACCATCAGTCCGCTAAGGGCTTTATCGATCTGTATGGTTTGTCTACTCGTGTTTGGGCAAAGAATCGTCGCGAACAGGGCGTAACGGACGGCGAAAACTAACACTACAGACAAAGTTCGAACGGCAAATTCCTAAGTTCACGGTTTTAGGTGCTGAAAACTACTAGTGATATAGCCGATTGTTCATAGAATAATAGCCTGAAAACAATACATAATTAGGCAGCGGCCTTTACGGCCGCTGTTTTTTTTTCGGGTGGTATTTGAATGGATTGTCGATAGGTTTGCCGAGAGAATTCTCGACGTAGTTATCAATGAGTCTGCCGATGGAATTGCTAGTTTTGTAACATCTCGGCATACGTTTCCTAACAGGTGTCTGTATAATGATTCGAGGTATTATGAATCGTTGCATATTTTTTGATGTTCGGAGTTTTATTCGATTCTTTCTTAAGGAGTGT
>URMQ01000140.1 GCA_900548955.1 uncultured Eggerthella sp.
ATTCGGTACCGAGGTTCTGGCGGGCGGTGGCCAGGCGCACGGCCTCGCCATCGGCCGCCGTCTCCTGAAATAAGCGTTTTTGAAAATGTTCCATCATATATTTCTCCGACACCGCATGAAGGACTTTTTGCTTTCAAGATAGCATGGGTGCATCCTTTCGAACAGGCACGTTCACACGCTATACGTGCACCCTCTTCAAAGGCTTTAGTGTTGTCATTTCCCTCTTTATCACACACAAAACGGCTTCCGTCATGCATCTGTATTTCGTTGGCGGGATGCGGAATAGAGAGCCCGCCCATTACTTCAGGGCAAATACGCACGATTTCACAATCATGATTTTCTAAAAACTGGATTACTTCCTCATTGGGTTTCGAGCCACCATCGTAGCGGCAAGGAACGCCTAGCAAACAAGCGCTGACAGCAATAGTGCGCATCCCACTAACCCTCGCATTCTTATACTTCTAGCAATCTAAAACTCCCAAAACATTACTTTGGAAGATCCCATGATTGCTTATCACATTGAAAAACAAAAAGGGTCGGAATAAATCCGACCCTGAATAATTGGTGGAGCATAGGGGGATCGAACCCCTGACCTCATGGCTGCCAGCCATGCGCTCTCCCAGCTGAGCTAATGCCCCGAAGTGCGTTGATTAGAATACCCTCATAGCGCATGACGGTCAAGAGGGAATAAACAAAATCCAACAAGTATGAACCGCTATTATTGCGGATTTCTCTACTAATTGCGCCTAAAACACAACTACTAAAAAAATATTCAATACCTTATACAACAGGAACTGGAGTTCCTTGGCCATCAATTTTTACCGAAGCATAAAAGGTTGCTTCATCAAATGCATCACGAATTGAACGATTACCCTCCATGAAAGGCAGATCGATAAATTCACGTACTGAAGCAATAAGTTCGCTGCAGTCTACAAAATGACCTTTTTCATTTAACTCATTCGTATTCTGTGCGCGCCAATATATATCATTGGCATCGGTCAGATAATACGTAACCTCTGACCACTGCATGTAAGCGGAATGATTCTGCATTAAGTAATAAATCAATTCATCGATGTCGGCCAACTTTAAAGCCTCGTCTGACTGCCTTCCCATAATGCCTCCTAAAACTATACTTCCTATGTGTACGCCACCAGCACAAAACCAGTGACGCTCCTCCCCTTCTTACACATTATGATCCCAACAAATTCCTGAAATACACTGCGTACTACCAGTGTATCAATAGTTAATTCTTACGGTTGGGATCTTTTCGTTTTACTCGAAGAATATCGTGCGATTTTAGAGGAGCAGAACAGGTAAAGGTATATAAACCCATTGCTTTGCGCGCCGTATCAACAGGCACCTCTGCGTAGGGATTAACTTCACCATCACTATACTGGTCAGATGCTCTGCGTGTTGCCTGGCCCTTGTGATTGTTCTGAACTCCTTGATCCCCCTGATTGTCTTGGATGCAAGAATCAGCCTCCTGCACAGCACGAAATTCTTGCTGCATTTGAAGCAACTCTTCCACACTTTGGTTATCAGGATCAAACCCGAATACCTCCGCAAGATTGCACACCTCAATCGTGCGGATTGGTTCATGAGGGCTTAATACTTCCAATTTGTCACCCTGATAAAAACGATTACGGCACTTCGCCCACACACGCCAAGTAGCATCTTCAGAATCGGAATAGCTTTTTTCAACTGGAGTAGAACAAATCACTTCCCCAACCCAGTCATACAGCTGCTGATACATATCTGCATCAGTTGATTGCTCTGCCGAACCAAAGAAAAACCCCGTCGAATAAGGACGATGAGATATGGTATCCAGCTCACCTTCCCACAGAGCAGGATCTTCCCCATCAAGCACATGACGATAGGCATTAACCACCGTTGCCACATAAAATGCCTTTTTTACGCGACCCTCAATTTTTATGGAATCAACCCCTGCACGTCGTAAATCTTGCAAGTGAGAAAGCATATTGAGGTCTTTAGAATTCATTAAGTAAGTACCGATTTCATCTTCTTCGATACCGAATTCCTGATCAGGTCTGCTGGGTTCTTTCAGTCGATATTCCCAGCGACAAGGCTGTACACATTCACCCTTGTTCGCCGCGCGACCCGTCATGAAATCACTAATTAAACAACGACCAGAAACCGCCATACACATTGCACCATGAACAAAGACTTCTATTTCTAGATCATCAGGAATAGCACGGCGCATTGCGGCAATTTCTTCACAGGACATTTCCCGTGCACACACAATACGACGCGCTCCTAAGCGGTACCACATCATAGCTGCCGCTGCATTCGAAACAGAAGCTTGTGTTGAAACATGAATGGTAAGTTCAGGAGCGTAGTGCTGTATTACCGAAAGAACCCCTAAATCACTTACAATTACCGCATCTGCACCCGCATCGCGTATTGCCTCAATATAGGGAGGAAGCTCACTTAGATCAGTATCGTGAGCAAAGGCATTACATGTTACGTGAACCTTTGCTCCCCTCTGATGCGCCAGAGCAATGGCTCTGGGAAGTTCTTCAAGAGAGAAATTACCTGCACGAGAACGAAGTCCAAACTTATCACAAGCCAAATACACCGCATCCGCACCAAAATGAAGTGCATAGAAAAGTTGCTCCCATCCACCCGCAGGAGCAAGTAATTCTATAGGTCGTGAGAGAGAATCATCCAGAAATGAAGATGAAGCATCAGGTGCCACAGGCACTGAAGCCCCTGACGTTGAGGCTTCAGTGTTGATAATTGTATTTGAAGCTTTGTTCACAAAAATCCATTTCACTACAGAAGAGGTGCACGTTTTTTGCTGCGATGAATAAAAGAGAGTGCTTCAACAGCAGCGGAAATAGATATTTCGGTCTTTTCGCCCGTTTCACGACGTTTTATTTCGACCTTGCCTTCTGCAACACCGCGCTTGCCCACAATAATCTGTACAGGCCAGCCAATAAGATCCGCATCAGCAAATTTTACGCCTGGACGTTCATTTCTATCATCCAGAGCAACTTCGAAACCTTCAGCAGCTAGGCTTTCGGCAATTTTTTCTGCAACAGGATATACGGTATCGTCGCCAACGGAGAGCGGAATAACACAAACATGGGCAGGAGCAACAGACAGCGGCCAAATGATGCCATGTTCATCATTGTGCTGTTCTACAATTGCTGCCAAAGAACGAGAAACGCCTACACCATAGCAGCCCATAATGAAGGGTTGATCCGTTCCATCTTCGGCAGAAAATACTGCACCCATTGCACGCGAATATTTATCTCCAAGCTGGAATACCTGAGAAACTTCAATACCACGAGCTCCTTGCAAGGTAGCACCACAATGAGGGCAGGTATCTCCAGGTGCGACCACTGAAAGATCTGCCCAGCAATCTACCGCAAAGTCTTCCCCATGCTTAGCACCTACGAAATGATAACCATCCTCATTAGCGCCAACCACCCAACGCTCGATTGCCTGCAAGCTTGAATCAGCAATAACTTTAATTCCAGCAGGTAAGTTCTTAGGACCAATAGAGCCTTTAGGGAGTTGAGCTGCTTTAATTTCTTCGTCACTCAGTAACTCGAATCCAGGAACAGCGCGCTGAGCTTTCAGTTCGTTGAGTTCGTGATCGCCAGGAACAAAGAGGGCAACCACATTTCCTTCGTCATCTTTACCAACCATCGCCTTAACCGTAGCGCTTTCCTCAATCTTTAAGAATTCAGCTAAGGCAGCAATAGTGGTTACTCCTGGTGTGGCAATTTTTTCACAAGCGTTGACCTTATATTCAGTAGGATGAGCAATACAAGCACCAGCTTCAGTGTTAGCAGCAAAATCGCAA
>URMQ01000141.1 GCA_900548955.1 uncultured Eggerthella sp.
GAAATATCCCAAGAAAGATATCTGAGCACAAGAAAAAGGCGCCGCGAAAGGCGCCTTTTTAGTATGGCCGCCCGCTCGAAGGGGGATAGGAGCAAGCAGCCTGCGAGACAGCCAGGATTCGAGCGAAGGGGGATGGATTCATTCGCTGTTATTATCCTTGTAAGAGAATAATAACATCTCTCATAGCGTCCCGCAATATCTTATTCTGAATTGAGAATAATAACGAGCTAGATTTTTACTAAACCGTGACGAACCGCATAGTCAAATAGTTCCGGCTTAGTTTCAATAGCAAGCTTATGCATTATTTTCGACTTTTGTCCTTCGACTGTTTTTACAGAAATAGCCAGCATTTGTGCAATTTCTTGATTGGAATACCCCTTTACAGCCAAAGAAACAATTTCTGATTCTCGGGGAGTAAGAGACTCTGCCGCAGGATCAACGTGAGATAGTGCATTATGAACAAATCCTTGCAGCATTTCATCGCAAATAAAAATTTCTCCAGCTGCCACTTGACGAATTGCTTTAAAAAGCTCTTCATCGGATGAGCTTTTTAGTAAATACCCTACCGCTCCAGATTTTAGCGCCTGACTAAGATATTCCTGCTCGTTATGCATCGTAAGAACTACGGAATTTGTAGAAATACCAACATCATGAAGACGCTTCACCAAAAGAAGACCACTTTTCTCGGTACCCATAGAAACGTCGGTAAGCAATACCTCAGGAGACAATTGTTTCACAAGCTCAAAAGCTTCATTTGGATCAGATGCTTCACCAACTACTTCGAAATCCTTTTGCTGCATTATCAGCATTTTAAAGCCTATTCGTACCATAGAATGGTCATCAGCAAGAACGATTCGAATCATGATCGCTCACTTACCTCAACTCGTAGAGAAACAATACTTCCCTGGTTTTTCTGGGACTGCAATGCAAGAGCACCGTTAACTAAAGCAGCCCGTTCTCTCATTCCTTCTAAGCCAAGACCCGAACCCTGAATTTCGGGGTTATCGACATCGAAACCTTTACCATTATCACTCACCGTCAAGACAAGTACATTCGGTTCATCTTTGTCCCAATCTAGCAATACTCGAATTTCGTTCCCCCCTGAATACTTACAAGCATTATTAAGGGCTTCTTGAAAAATTCGATAAACCGCAATTTCAATACTGCTATTTAGAGTGATATTTTCTCTTATGTTTTTCACTACAGTAATCCCAAAAGCCTCCGCAGAAGATTCGCACAAAGCATATACGGCAGCAGATAGCCCCAATTCATCAAGCGCTAAAGGTCGTAATGCGCGGGAAATCGCCGATATATGACTCATAACGTCTTTGAGCATATTGCTCGTTTTACTTACCACATCAGGCCATTCTTCATAGGGCAAATATTTCAAGCGCCTTAATTCCATCTGAGCAACAAGAACCTCTTGAGAAATACCATCATGAAGTTCTCGTGCTATACGCTTGCGTTCTGCTTCCTGCGCAATCAGAAGATTCTTAGAAAGATCGTTATAAGCAAAGCCTTCTTGATCACCGTGAATATATACAGGGGCAGACTTACATGATTCCAAATTAAATTCTTTAGCTGCAAACCGCTGAATGAGGCTCATTTCATGATCATTTAATGCATGGAGAAATCTTGTGCCGCAAATTATAATTACCGCAATTTCATCACCCTTCATTAAAGGAAACGCAAAAAAACTCTTAAGCGCTTCAGCCATTACAATGGGATATTGAAACAGCTCATTTTCGGGAATATCTTCTTCTACGCTGTTTACCATAATGCCTTTACGCAGAGCATGAACTTTCCCCAGCGCTCCCACACTTGCTGGAAGCCGAATAAGCTCATAGCTTTTATTCGTGCTTCCATCTGCATAGCCCCACTGCATAACAGGGTTAGGCCCCTTTGGGATCAAAGAAACCCCCACAAACCCAAACGAAAAAGACTCCCGAATAGCCCGAGCAGCACGAGTTGCTACTTCGCCTGTTAATTCAGGACACACTAAAACAGTAGATTGAGACATAGGTTACCTCTTCATGCAGATGACACTCTTATTATAAAAATACCCATGCATGTAAAGAAAGTTAATTGGCCAACTTCCAAAAATGAAGAAGGACGTACGGTTCTGCACGTCCTTATATCAATAAGTAATTATGCCTTCTGAACTTTTTGCTTTATATATCCAATTCTAAAGAAGTTACAACGCGTTGTATTGTGCATCATCCACCGGTTCAAGCCATTCGTTGGAAGTGTTTTCTCCTTCAACTTCGATAGCTAAATGAGAAAACCAACTGTCTGCAGCGGCTCCATGCCAATACTTAACGCCTGCAGGAATATTTACTACATCTCCAGGATGAAGTTCGCGAGCGGGCTTGCCCCATTCCTGACACCAGCCACGACCGCCAACACAAATGAGCATTTGCCCACCGTCCTTATCAGCATGATGGATATGCCAATTATTACGACAACCTGGTTCAAATGTTACGTTAAACATTAGTACTTGCTCGATACTAACAGGAGCCAAATAACTCTGCCCAATAAAATACTGAGCAAAGCCGTCATTAGGATTGCCTAATGGGAACATTAACGTGCGTTCATACTCTTCGCGGCCTTTATCATCTGCGCCTTCCTCTGTCCAGATCTCCTTAGCCATACGAAAGACCGCCCAAGCCTTTGGCCAGCCCATATAAAACGCCGCATGCGTTACGATTTCTGCAATTTCCGTCTTGGTAATGCCGTTCTTTTTCGCCGTTGCCAGGTGATACTCAAACGAGGAATCAATCAAACCCTGACTCATTAACGCAACAATAGTTACCAAGCTGCGATCACGCAAAGAAAGAGCTTCTTCGCGACTCCATACTTCACCAAATAATACATCGTCGTTAAGCTGTGCGAATTTAGGAGCAAATTCACCTAATTGATCGCGCCCTGCGGTTTGTTTTACTGCCATGATTCCCCCTGAAAATCCAGCTTGATCTGCTTTTGTTTGATTTGTTCTTACTCTCTACAAATATCGTATACACTGCGTTTATCCATGTAAAATAGCTATAGTGAAAACTTTGTATGCAGGTTTTGCATACATACGCTTCTGGTTAAACCTTTCCAATAAAGAGGTTAAGAAGCTAGAAGCCCAAACAAGAAAGTCAGCCGATTTCTGAATAACTATTGATAATTTGCTTTCATGATTACAACCCAAGAAGGAAGCTCACATGGAATTACGTGTTTTGGAATACTTTTTAGCACTCACCCAAGAAGGCAGTATTTCTGCTGCAGCTAAAGCATTAAATGTTTCTCAGCCTACTCTTTCCAGGCAGTTGATGGATTTAGAAAAAGAATTAGGGTGTGTCTTATTTGAGCGAAGCAAGCAAGGCATTATTTTGACCGACGATGGCATGCTTTTGCGACGCCGAGCAGGAGAAATATCTCAACTGGTTCATGCTACCGAATCGGAATTACAACTTTCTCATGATGTTATTGCAGGAACTATATCTATTGGTTGCGCAGAAACAAAAGCTATGGAAGAGCTTGGAGATATTATGCAATCAGTTCGCGCTACCTATCCCAATATTTCCTACAGCATTGTGAGCGACACGGCAGAAAACGTAGCAGAAAACATCAACAAGGGACTACTCGATTTCGGATTGATGTTGCGCCGCACCAAAAACGAAGGGCTCGATTACCTGCCATTTAAATGCAAGGAACGCTCTGTTGTTTTATTCAGAAACGATACTTTTTGCCTGTAGTAACACGTTCATAGCAAGATATTCCCCACACAGCATTCG
>URMQ01000142.1 GCA_900548955.1 uncultured Eggerthella sp.
AAAAGGTACCCTTCGCGGTGTTGTGGGACGTAAGCCAATTCACTTGATTGAGCCCGATGAGCGTAAAAAGGTTACACCACTCACAAGCTTGGTAATTGATTTAGGTTTATCACCACGACGTGTTAAGTCGCTGGTTCGTGTGGGCGATGTTATTACTTATGGAGTAGGTTTTGAGAAGCTTGGCAAAGGCATGGCGGTATCGCGTGGCTTTGATGATAAAGCAGGCGTGTATGTTATCACTCGCGTGATGGAAGAGCTCAAGAAAAATGGTGGTGCTAAGGGCGACTATATTTGCGCTGCTACGGTACAAGAAGAAATTGGACTGCGCGGTGGCACTACATCTGCTTATGGAGTGAATCCTGATGTTGCTATTGCGGTAGATGTAACGCATGCGACCGATTATCCTGGTATCGACCAGAGCCGTTACGGAAAGATTGTTTGTGGTGAAGGACCAGTAATTGCCCGTGGTCCTAATGTCAACCCTGTGGTGTTCGAGCGTTTGTGTGCTGCAGCGAAGAAGGAAGGAATTTCTGTTCAGTTTGAAGCAGAGCCAGGAGTTACGGGTACTGACGCAGGAACCATGCAAATCCAGCAAGGGGGTTGTGCGGCAGGTCTGGTATCTATTCCTTTGCGCTACATGCACACGCCAAATGAAGTTTTGAAATTGTCTGATTTGGAAGATGTAGTAGCACTGTTGAAGCGCTTTATTCTTGATTTGGATGAAGACGTTTCATTTGTGCCTGGGATGTAAGTTATGGCAGCAAAAGCAGAAAAAATCATTGCTAAAAACCGTCGTGCTTTTCACGATTACGAAATAGTTGAAACCTATGAAGCAGGCATTGTGCTTACGGGTACCGAAGTGTGCTCATTGCGAGAAAATAATTGCCAGCTTACCGATTGCTTTGCGCTTATTCGTAAAGGGGAAGTGTGGTTAAACAACCTTCATATTTCTCCGTATAGTCATGGGAATTTAAATAATCCTGATCCAGATCGCAAGCGTAAGCTGTTGCTTCATAGGAAAGAAATTCGCGATCTTGAACGTAAAACCCAGGAAAAGGGCATGGCGTTAGTGCCAATCAAGATTTATTTTGATCAGAATTCACGGGTAAAGTTAGAACTTGCTGTTGCTCGTGGTAAAAAGTTATATGACAAACGTGCTGCTATGGCAGAGCGCGATTCTAAGCGAGAAATCGAGCGTGCAATTAAACAGCGTTATCGATAGGTAAGGAGTACCATGAACGAAGACGTTTATAAGATGATCGATACCCTTCATGCTCGTCTTGATGATGTTCGTGGGGCGGTTGAATCTCTTAACTGTGAGGCAGTTGGTTATGCCAAGAAGCTTGATAAGATTGATGACAAGCTGTATTTGCTCCAGTGTGAAATTGAAAAGCTTGCTGAATCAGCCCCTGGAGAAAACCAGACAAAAAAAGAAACTTCTATTTCCGAGACAAAAGATAACGCGCAAGTAGCTAACACTCAAGGTGCTCAATCCGCAGAAACTGTTCAGGGGGAATCTTCCGTAACGAATACTACATCTAGTAGTGCAGAAACTGGTGAGCAGACTGAAGAGGCAGAACAAGCTAAGAAGGTAGATTCTGCTAAAGAGGAAACTGCCGCAGGAGAAAAAACTGCCACAGGAGAAGAAACTAAGAAAAAAGAAATTTTCTCCGAAGACATGAAGGAAAATCTAGCTGACGCAGGACGAGCTATTGGCAATATCTATCGTGATGGCAAAGAAGTTATCACAGAGCTGTCAGGCACCATGGGGGATTTGAAGGATATCTTCTCATTTGGAAAGAAGAGATAATATCTTTTTAGCCTAATACGTCTTATATAAAGATCTCGGCTCACCGCTGTTATTACAACCACAAAAAGCCACCCGATGGGTGGCTTTTACGTGTGATATGAAAAGAATGGGAGAGTTATTTCTCTGCCCAGATAAGCGCAAGCTTATGCGCGCTCGATTTTTCCAGCCTTCATGCACTTGGTGCAAACGTTAGCACGCTTTACCTTGCCGTTTACCTTAATGGTAACCTTCTGGATGTTAGGACGGAAAGTGCGGTTGCTTACACGATGAGAGTGGCTGATGCTACGACCAGCGCTGGGTGCCTTACCGCAGATCTCGCAAACTTTGGACATTCTTAATCAACTCCATTTACTCTGATATTTGGTACGGTTCTATACCGTTGATTTCCAAAAGCCAAACTACTATATCACAGTCCCAGGGATCGTCCAAGTTATTTCTTTGTGAGTTTTTCTTGAAAGTTATTACATAAATGAAGAAATACAGAAAAATAGTTAGTCAATCGAAGCAATTTTGTATCTTCGGTGCGCACTATTTAGTCTAGTTAAAGATATGTGTTGCAATCCGTTATACTAATAAATTGGTCATTAGTCATTTTTGATGCTGGTTGGGCATCTTTGAAAGGACAGTTACATGAGCAATGAAATTGCAGGCGATCTTGTCGTTTCTGAAGAAGTAATAGCTGATGTAGCAGGTCATGCTGCTACCCAGTGTTACGGCGTAGTTGGTATGGCTGCTCCTAATGCAGTTGATGGACTTGTGAAGATTCTTCCTAAGTCCCGTTTACGTCGCGGCATTGTTGTGTCAACTGATGAAAAGGGAACTCTTGTTAGCCTGTATGTAATTTTGGAACATGGGGTTAACATCAGCACGGTTTCTGAGAACTTGGTTGATCAGGTAACGTTTGCTTTAAGAGAATTTGTTCGCACTCCATTAAAGGGTGTTGAAGTTCACGTTCAGGGGATTAAGGTTCGCTAATTTTTCATAAAAGCGAATGAAACTTTTCGCTAAGCACGAGATGCGCAGATTTTCTGCGTCTGTGGAGACGTGCATAGCGATCAGGTCTATAGAGGAGCTAGTAAAAACAAATGAGCAACTACACGTCTAACGATATCGTTAATGCTATCGCTGCAGCAGCGAAAGCGTTGGCTGCTCGCAAGGAAGAGATTAATCGACTCAATGTTTTCCCTGTGCCTGACGGAGACACGGGTACTAACATGTCTCTTACCCTTGCCATGGTTGTGGAAAACCTGGCAAAGCTACCTATTGGCGCTACCGACGAAGATCGACGCCGTGCTATTACGTCAGGTGCTTTAATGGGTGCTCGCGGCAATTCTGGTGTAATTACTTCCCAGATTATGCGTGGCCTTTGCGAAGGCATTGCCAACCATGAAACGTTTGACCTTGTTGCAGTCGATGATGCTTTTGATCGCGCAGTGGAGGTTGCTTTTAATGCGGTTCGCAAGCCTGTCGAAGGTACCATTCTTACTGTTTTGCGTGATACGGCAGCAGCTGCACGTAAGGCTCGTAAAAAGAAAATGGAACTTGAAGAAGGTCTTCGCTTTATCGTAGGTGAATCGTACGCTTCCGTTCAGCGCACTCCTGATTTGCTTCCAGTTCTGAAGGAAAATGGCGTAGTAGACGCTGGTGGTTTTGGTATTGCAATCTTCTTTGATTCGTTTGTTTCTGCACTTACTGGTCGTAGCGAATCTTTAGGAGATGAACTTGCTTTTGCTCGTACCGCTGCTCCTAAGGTAGAAATTGAGCAAATCAACGACTGGGAAGGCTCTGCTTACATGTATTGCAATGAATTCCTGGTTGACTCTGATACGCTCGATCCTGAAGAAGCACTTGACTTCTTGCAGACAATGGGCGACTGCGAACTGTGTGTAGGCAC
>URMQ01000143.1 GCA_900548955.1 uncultured Eggerthella sp.
GATACGAAAAAATCCGTCACGGAAGCTCTGCTTTCTATGGGTTTCACTTCAGAAGAAGCTGGACTCGCGCTTAAGGGGGCTCCCGAAGAAGCTTCCGAAACGTTACTATTGCAATATGCGCTTAAACGTTTGGGAGAATAATTGACTAACGAATTTGAAATAGAAAGTGCTTTGTTTGAGGCCTCGCAATCAGATCAGGGAATGCAGTCGGGTGTCTCCGATGGGTTGTCTGATAGGCTCTCTGGCGCGCAAGACCCCTATTCGCGTGAATGTTCAGTTTCGCTTACCGAAGATGATTTGGCGCTTGATCGTAGTTTACGACCAAGCCGATTGGTGGATTACCTTGGGCAAACCAAGGTTAAAGAAAGCTTGTCTATTCTTATTGAAGCAGCGCGAGCACGTCACGACGTAGTAGATCATATTTTGTTTTCGGGTCCTCCGGGTTTGGGTAAAACTACCTTGGCAAGTGTTGTGGCTAATGAACTGGGAGTCCGAATTAAGACTACAAGTGGCCCTGCCATCGAACGAACGGGGGATTTGGCTGCTATCCTCACCAATCTCGAAGAAGGCGATGTTTTATTTATCGACGAAATCCATCGACTTAATCGTATGGTTGAAGAAGTCTTGTACCCTGCGCTTGAGGATTTCGCGCTTGATATTGTGGTAGGAAAGGGGCCCGCGGCTCGTTCTATTCGCTTGGATTTGCCGCGATTTACTCTTATCGGGGCTACAACTCGAACGGGCTTGCTAACTGGTCCTTTGCGTGATCGTTTTGGTATTTCATTTCGTTTGAACTACTACACACCCGAAGAATTGGCGCTTATTGTTAGAAGGTCAGCGCAGATTTTGGATGTGGATATTCTTGAAGAAGGCGCATTGGAAATTGCAAGAAGAAGTCGTGGTACTCCTCGTCTTGCAAATCGTCTGCTTAAGCGTGTTCGAGATTGGGCGCAGGTTAAAGGTATTTGTCCGATTGATGAAGATTGTGCAGCTCAGGCGCTCGCATTCTTTGAAGTGGACTCTATGGGGCTAGATCCTGTTGATAATCGTATTCTTGAATTGCTTTGCGTTCAGTTTGGGGGCAGACCTGTTGGTCTGTCCACATTGGCATCAGCGCTTTCGGAAGAGCCTGATACTTTGGAAGATGTGTATGAGCCTTATTTACTTCAGCAAGGTTTGTTAATTCGTACACCGAAAGGGCGTCAGGCAACGGAGCGTGCTTATGATCATTTAGGGATTCGAATGCCAAAAGGCAGTGTGTAGTAGCTAGAAGACAGCGTATGGTAAGTGAATAAGGGTGCATGCAGCAGTCAAACGACAGTACGCGGTAGTCAAACGACTATACGTAGTAGTAAAACGGCAATACGTAGTAGTTAGAAAACGTTGCGTAGCTTGAAATTGCTGCGTAACACTTAGAGCATGGCATGCAATTAAAGGTTAGACATTAGAAGGCGACAGGTATGCTTCAGCAGGATTATTTATTGCGAATGTTCGTCCAGCTTGCAACTGCAATGCGGGAAAGCTTGCAGCGTGCACGTGGAGACCACGATCCTGTAACGGCAGCTCAGATGCTTGATCATACATTAGAGGATGCCACCGAAATGGATGGCTCGTTGCTGCTACGAATGGCGCCAGAATCAATGGCGGCAATGTTGCAACTCTCGCAACCAGATCCTTTGCTAATGGAATACGTGGCACGCACGTTGTTGCTTTCTTCTGAATACCTTACTGAGGCAGGGGAATCGGCACAGGCAGAATTGCGTAAAGGGCAAGCGTATGCAGTAGCCCAAACGTTTGGTATCCAGCTAAGCGCTGAATCTATTCAGCCAGAAGAGCTAGAGCGGTTCTTCGAAGAAAATCACGCGCAGCTTTCATAGCACCGGTTATCGTAATGCGCGGCCTTTGCGATGCACACTATCGCGACGCATGGCCATTGTGTGTATGGTTTTCTTGGTAAGTAGTTTTCGTAATGTGCAGTTATCGCGACGCGCGGTTTTCGCGACATGCGACTTTAGGAACATGCAGCTTTCGTAGTACGCAGTTATCGAAGTCATTTATAATTCGACATTTTTTCGTCAAACTTAGGAATCTCATTCTTTTCTCCAAAAAAAATTAGCCGAAAGTAACAATTCTCACCAAATTTAGTTGACGTGGCAGTTAGATGAGGCTAACATGCATGCTTGTTAGATTCGTCTAACATATTTTGCGCGCACTTTATAACTTACAACTCTATTAAGAAAAGAGTGAGAACCATGGTTTTGTCGGAAGTTAAGAAAAACGGCACATATCACGTAAAGCAGCTCCGTGGTTTTGGAGACGTTCACCGTCATTTGGAAGACATGGGTTTTCTTCCGGGCGAGTGCATAACGGTTGTTTCTCGAATTGGAGGAAACCTTATTGTGAATGTCAAAGGCTCGCGTGTTGCTCTGTCGGCTGAATTAGCTAAGCACATCACTGTTTAGGTGCTGCGACTTGGGCTGTTGGCTATCGAATTATATTGCCGCTGTTTAGATTACGCAGCAGAAAGGGGGATAGGTGAAAACTCTCAGAGATGTAAAGAATGGCGAAACTGTTCAAGTTACCAAGCTTAACGGAGCTGGAGCGGTTAAGCGTCGCATTATGGATATGGGTATCACTAAAGGATGCTCTGTTTATGTGCGTAAAGTAGCTCCTTTGGGCGATCCTGTTGAAGTTACCGTTCGTGGTTACGAACTATCTTTGCGTAAAGAAGATGCGCAAATGATCGAGGTAATGTAGCGTAATTCTTGCTGAGTTGCCTTTCTGGTGAATAGGTAGCTCGCACAGAAGACGAGTTTTTTCGCGTAGAAACCAGCGTCCTAGTATAGGAGTCAGTTTTCGTCACGAGAACTTGTGCTTTTCTAGCGTAGGAACTGACACTTGTTACGGAAGCCAGTCTTTTCGCATAGCTAGTTGGTTTCGCCTAACTTCAGGCCTTTATCGGCCATTTTGTTTGAACGCGAGTTAACCAGAACTAACTTCGATACTAGGTTTAGCTTGGATTATCTAAGTTTGACCAGGTTTGGTCAGATTTGACCAGGTTTGATCAGCTTTAACTAGGTTTAAAACTAACTTTTGTTTCTCTATCTTTGAAAGGATTAGCAATGAGAGTTGCACTTGCAGGCAACCCGAATAGCGGTAAAACAACCCTATTCAATGCGCTGACAGGCGCCAACCAATATGTTGGCAACTGGCCAGGCGTTACGGTTGAAAAGAAGGAAGGTAAGCTCAAGGCTGATAAGTCCATTGAGATTACCGACTTGCCTGGTATTTATTCTTTATCTCCCTACACTTTGGAAGAAGTTGTAGCACGTAACTTTATTCTTGAAGAGCATCCCGATGCTATTTTGAATATCGTTGATGGTAGCAATTTGGAGCGAAATCTCTATCTGACCACTCAGTTGCTCGAAATGGGTGTTCCCGTAATCGTTGCAGTTAACATGATGGACATTGTCCGCCGCAATGGTGATGAAATTCATACGGAACAGCT
>URMQ01000144.1 GCA_900548955.1 uncultured Eggerthella sp.
GCTCCTCCACTGCAATCCGATCCGGCAATAGTGAGCACGCAAGGATAATGTTTCACTGTTTTCACCAAAGAAGAAATCAACCAAATGGAAGGTTAGCAAAATCTAGCGACATATTAGGTAGTTCACCAAAAACAGATCTTATAATTGCCTATTCAAATACACCTAAACAAAGAGGGCTGGAATAATCCAACCCTCTATTAAATTTCCCCATTTTACTAAGCTTGCGAATTACTTTAATCCCGTAGCCTCGCCGTCGATATCCATAGAATCCTGCAGATATTCCTTCATGGGTTCAGGACCAACATCTTCAAGCTGATCGCTTTCAACGTGCCAGCATTCAGTACGAGGCATGCCATCAATTCGGTCAGATACAAACACAGGATTCAAACCGCGATTGCGCTGCTTTGTGTAGTCATCAAGCGCCTTAAACGCCCATTTACCAAGCAAGAAGATAGCAACCAGGTTAACGATAGCCATAAATGCCATCGTAATATCAGCGAAGTTCCAAGCAAGAGTGAAGTTATTCAGACAACCTACCATGATTGCAATCAAGCAGGTAAAACGGAAAACGTTCAAAACGACATTGCTCTTAGTAATGAAGCGAATGTTGCCTTCCGCGTAAAAGTAATTACCAATCAAGCTAGAGAATGCAAAGCAGAAGATCGCAAACGTAACCACATGAATACCGAATTCACCGATGGAAGAATTGATAGCCATCTGAACCAAAGGCATACCGTTCAAATCGCCAAAGGTACCACCCTGCTGAACAAAAAAGATAAGAACAATGAAAGCAGAGCAAGTGCAAACTAGCATGGTATCCAAATAAACAGACAGAGTTTGAACCAAGCCCTGTTTGCAAGGATGGGAAACACTCGCCGTAGCTGCAGCATTAGGAGCAGAACCCATACCTGCTTCATTGGAGAACAGACCACGCTTAATACCAAGAACAATTACCGAACCAGCAAAACCACCAAATATTGATTCAAAGTCAAAAGCAGATTGGAAAATGTAATAGAACGCATCTGGCAAAAGATACCAGTTAGTCACCGTAATGAAAAGACCCATGCCCAAATAGGCAATAGCCATTACAGGCACCAAAACAGAAGAAATAATACTAATACGCTTAGCGCCACCAAAGATTACAAAGCCCGTCATAACGCACAGCACAATGCCAAGAGCTATCGCTGTACCATTGGTTGCATAATCTGGAATATAGTATTCAAGAGCGCTAGCCATGTTGTAGGCCTGCAAGCCATTAAAACCGTAGGCATAACAAATAATAAGCAGGACAGCAAAAACTATACCTAGCCAACGCTGACCTAGAGCCTGTTCAATGTAATAAGCAGGACCACCACGGAATTCGCCATTTTTACCGCGAACTTTCCAGATCTGGGCAAGCGTAGATTCAACAAAAGCAGATGCTGCACCAAACAAAGCCATCAGCCACATCCAGAAAATTGCACCAGGACCGCCAAGTGCTACTGCTGTAGCAATACCAGCAATATTGCCCGTACCAACACGAGATGCAGTAGATACCATCATGGCTTGGAAGGAGGATAT
This sequence comes from uncultured Eggerthella sp., assembly GCA_900548955.1. GTDB lineage: Bacteria > Actinomycetota > Coriobacteriia > Coriobacteriales > Eggerthellaceae > Anaerotardibacter. The sequence goes on from URMQ01000144.1 coordinate 1,561, forward strand.
TGATTTCTTTCCAGGAACATGCTTTTTCTCAAACAATTGAGTAAACATGTCTTTGAAATAACGAATCTGAACAAAGCGAGTACGGACCGTAAAATAAATAGCAACAAAGACAAGTAGAAATACCAAAATATAGGTATACAAAAAGTCATCAAAAGCGGTGGTGACTGAAATTAACCACGCATTAAAATCTGCATCCATGAAAATCCCCTTAACTTATAAACCCAAATGCAAGATATTAGTAAAAAAGAAATCTATTACAAAAATATAGGTAGGTAATTAGTTAGATGGCTACAAAACCAGGATGACTGGATCAGTACCCTACTCGCCAAAAAGACCGAACCTAAGGTTCGGTCTTAAACAGTTCGTAAAGAAAAGCAATAGCTTCAAGCTATCGCATCTTACCGTGGTCTTTCAGGCAGCTCCAGCTTTAACCTGCAAGCATGGCCACTTATTGTAACTTCTTACTCTAAACTAAAGATTCAACAGCTTCTTTTTCTTCGCTAGCATCAATAGCAGAAGTAATATCTTCAGGCTCATCTTCTTCAATGAACTTACCGAAAATAGGCTGACCATTTTGGCTAAGTTCAACCATGCCAGTAAGAATATCTACGTACTGATACGACTGACGAGCAGAAGCGCCGCGCTTACGCTTTACTTCCATAATGAATAACTGAGGATGAACCTGCATGAGAACGCCTTCGCTCTCTACAATTTTAGAGCGACCCATATTGGCTTTAACACGAAGTTTTTGACCAACGAAGTCGCTCAAAGTATCATGAATGTTAGTAATAATTTGTGCTTGCTTAGCTAAATCCATAAGTGATGTTTCTCCAGTTTTGGGTACACTAAAACTTGTTTATAATACCACAACTAAATAGCAAAGCAAATTTACTGGTAAAGGAGCCTTTTCATGGCAGATATATTAGAAAAAGAACAAAAACTGCTTCATACCTTAATGATGGAAATGATTTCTTTCGATACTGCAGAACCAAAGCGTATTCAACATTTTATCGGAGTTCATAGTCTTGCCCGTACTATTGCTTATGCTGAAAACGCAAACAAAAAGGCACAGATTATCATTGAAGCTGCTGCTATTCTTCACTCAATTGGCGCCCTTCCTGCCATGAGAAAGCACGGAAAATGCGACAAAAAGCTTGTCGATAAAGAAGGGGCAAAATACGCTCGTACTATGCTCAGCGAAATTGGCTTTTCCGAGGACACTACTGAACGCGTTGTGTGGTTAGTGGAACATTTCCATTCTTGTGACGAAGTCAAAACGTTTGATCATCAGGTGCTTACAGAAGCGGAGACTCTGGTTAAGCTTTACGAAGAAAACGCTAGTGAAGAATCCATCCGCAAGGCATTAAGCACTGTTTTCAAAACAGAAACTGGTATTGAACTGCTCTACACCATATACGGTCTGTAAGAAATTTAATCTAGATACGCACCTGTTTGTCTACTCCAAAGATGGGCATACTCGCCACCTTGTTCGATGAGGTTAGCGTGTTGTCCATCTTCTACTATGGCACCGTTTGACAGCACAACGATCCTGTCTAAACTTGCCACCGTAGACAGTCGATGCGCAACCACAATAGAAGTTCTTCCATGCATCAATTTCGCTAACGCGTCCTGAACCAAGTGTTCACTTTCAGAATCAAGAGCACTTGTGGCTTCATCCAAAACAAGAACAGGACAATTCGCCAACATGGCGCGCGCAATAGCAATGCGTTGACGTTGCCCACCAGAAAGTTTTACTCCACGTTCGCCTGTAATGGTTTCAAAACCTTGTGGAAGTTTTTCTATAAACTCAAGCGCATTTGCTTGACGAGCGGCTTCTTTAATTTCTTCCATAGAAGCATCAGTTTTTTTTCTAATTTTGCCGCACACTTGAAATTTGTCCGATTTCATCTGA
>URMQ01000145.1 GCA_900548955.1 uncultured Eggerthella sp.
CATAGTCTTGATCTCATTCTCAATTCTTGCAAGATCAGCGCCTTCTTCAGCTACAACGTAGCATTCACGAGTGTGCTTTTCACGAGTAGTAAGTTCTGGATTTTCGCCAGCACGAACCGCATTCATTGCTGCTTCAACAGGAACCGTATACTGACGAGCATCCAAAACGCCAGGAATGCGACGAATAGCATCAGAATGGCCCTGAGAAACACCGCGACCCCAGAAAGTATAATCGCTACCGTCCGGCAAAATGCAGTTGCTGTACAGACGAGCAACAGAGAACATACCTGGGTCCCAACCTACAGAAATAACGCCAATCTTGCCACTTTCCTTTGCCGCAGCATCAACTTCAGCAAAGTGATTAGGAATGTTTGCGTGAGTATCGAAAGAATCAACAACATTGAAAAGCTTTACTGCTTCAGGAGTCTGCTTAGGCAGATCAGTTGCGCTACCGCCACAAAGAACGAGAACGTCAACATCGTCAACATACTGAGCCATATCTGCTGCAGCGTATACAGGAACGCCCGTAATCGTGGTGATAGTAGATGGATCACGACGAGTAAACAATGCAACCAGTTCCATGTCGTCGTTCTTCTGAACGGCAAGCTCAACGCCCTTGCCAAGGTTGCCATAACCTAAAATACCAATGCGGATGGACACAGTATTCCTCCTCGTACTATTAAATTCACTCAACACTAAATAAGTTTACTTCCTAATTGTTTCCAATAGGGAAACAATTATCCATAAAATGGTTTAAAGCAATACATAAAAGCGAAAGGATTCCCATGCGTTCTTTCTATCCTATGCGAAGACATAAACAGCAGCTATCCCAAGAAAAGTGCTTCGAAATATTAGAAAAGGGATCTTCTGGAACTCTGGCTTTACTAGACAAACAAGGGTTCCCCTATTCGATACCCTTAAGCTATGTCTTTTTTCCTGGTAAGGCTACAGAAGCTCAAATCCCAGAAAGCCAGATCCTACATCCAAACGGAGAAAAGCCAGCAAGTGCTGAGACGCAAGACAATCTGGGTAGCATCTATTTCCACAGTGCTCTTGAAGGACACAAGATTGACGCTATCCGCAACTGTGCAAAGGCATCGTTTTGTGTGATTGCCGCTGATGACGTAATCCCAGAAAAATTTACGACGGCTTACCGTAGCGTCATAGTGTTTGGAGAAGTTCGTGTAGTTAAAGATGACACCAATCGAAAACTAGGGTTAGAACTTCTGGGACGCAAATACTCCCCTAACTTCGAAGAAGCAATGCAATCCGAAATCGCTAATGCTTTTGATAGAACCGCCATTATTGAATTGAAAATTGAAAAGATTACCGGTAAAGAAGGCCTCGAACTAACAAAAGCACGGAATCATTAATGAAGGTTAGTCTCCAGAATGGCTCCCAAATAACGTCTCCATATAGTCGCTTTTGGACTATCTAAATCAAATTCTATGTAGTCTAGAATTCCAGCTAAATCATCAATTGCTTTAGGAGACCAAGTTACTTTCATGACTTAGTCCTTGAAGCGACCTTGACTGTAAATTCACCATTTAATTTATAGCTTAACGAGGTTTTCCAGATATTTACTTACGAATTGACTAAAATTTATTTACTAATAGAAGGAGCCCTTATGAACATCACCAAAGCTACCGTTGTATATTTCACAGGAACCAATACTACAAAGCGCTATGCTGAAGCTTTTGCACAAGCACTTCCCTACGAAACCACGCTTCACACCTTGCGCTACGACAATCCCATTAATACAACTTTTGGTCCAGACGAACTTCTTGTATTAGCAGGTCCTGTGTTTGGTGGCTACATGCCTCCCTTTGTGTGGGAACAACTAGAAAACATTACAGGCTCGAACACGCCTGTAGTATTACTGGCGGTGTATGGCGCACGCGACTACGATCATGCGCTATTAGAAATGAACACCGGGCTTTCAGCAAAGGGCTTTATTACTATCGGTGCTGCAGCCCTTGTAGCCCGTCATTCAATTGCTACAAATATTGCACCTGATAGACCAAATGAAAAAGACCTTGAAGAAGTAGCTGACTTTGCAAAAACTATTGCAACACGTTTAGAAGAGATGAATTCGATTTCCGATGCTCCTGCTTTTGAATTCAAAGGAGTACTTGACGGAAAACGACCACATAATCCTGCGCCTGTAGTAACTGACGAATGTACAGAATGCGGAATTTGTGCGATGGAGTGCCCCGTAGGTGCAATCCCTGAAGAGGCATCAAATACTACTGATGATTCAAAATGCATAGCTTGTATGCGCTGTATTGAGATGTGCCCCTTTAAAGCGCGCCAAACCCCTGAAGAAGTATTGACGCGCGTTCAAGGTTTCTTGAAAGATAAGGCTGATCCAACCAAACCTAATGAGTTCTTTTAAGTAGAACGCTTTGATACTTAAAGCGCTTCAATCGTATACGTATAAGGATAATCCCCCATTACTTGGCTATTCAGTCCATACAGAAGCTCAGTTAAAACGCATAGCTTCTGGTAAGGATCAAACGCATCAAAGCGGAATTCACTCTGATCTTCACCTGAACACATTGCAATAAGAAGCGCGATTTTCCCCACAATAGGCAAATTGAAATAAACGGAAGATTGCTCAGCGTTAACTGCACGCCCTAAAGTAATGCTTAAGTCCTCAATAAACTTAAGATAGGTACTGCACCAAGGTTTATCCTTCTTGAACAGCGCAACATCTTCAGCTATTTCTTGGTAGTAAGGAAGAAACGCATCAACTAATTCTTTTTGAAGGTCTTCGTCAATTTCAGCAGTGCACATATTCGCAGCAGTTTCTGGAGCATATACCTGTTTTATGCATTCATCTTCGCACTTAAAGAAAAGATTATGAAGATGATGAGCATAGTTCGAGAAATGAGCCAATTCGATATAGCCAGGATACTTATCAATTGATAGGGAAATATCCAACCATAGATCCAGAGCTTTTTCTAAAAGGCTGAGCAAAGTACCAAATTGATTAGGGAACCAATCTGTACCGTAATACTTTGCACCATCAATAGACAAATACCAACTAATATCACCAAGCTCGTTATCGAACCAAGAATGGTACCAAGATGAAAAATCAATTGTTTCAAGACCAGAATTAAGCTCTGCGATTACTTCTTCTGGAACGGGATTTTCCTGAAGACCTTTATCAGGATCTTCAACGGTTGAATAATACTTATCGCCAACAGAATAAATTTGTATAGCCGTACTTTGAGTTGGGCTTAACGTTATTTGAAACGATAACTCTTTAAACATACTTCCCTCCTAGTTGCGAACTCCACGTATTTCAGTTTCATATTTTATACGAAAGAAAGATCCCGCGTGTCCTTAGTCTGCGTTGTGTTAGACCACTTTGGATAAGTGTCCTGCACG
>URMQ01000146.1 GCA_900548955.1 uncultured Eggerthella sp.
GATCATACCTGGAATGCTACCTTCCAGCTGAACTTTAGTGGAACTGGTCTTCCTAACTCAGGTGGTGGCACTATTCCAGCAGAGGCCTTGGCACTTATGAGTGGTTCCGATGCCGTAAGTGATACGGCAACTGCGCAGGCAGAGGCACTTGATGCATTAGCGGATCCTAATTCGTCCGCGACTGCAAACGGTACGGCTGGTAATCCTTTAAAGGCGGTAGCAGATTCTGTAGCTCACAATCCACTTCCGTGGTTTATTGCCGGTGTTGTAGTGGTAGCAGCATTAGCGGGAGCTATTTACTGGATTCTGCGCAGAAGAAAAATCTAGCCTTTTCTGCAGGTAATGAGGACAGGTTATCTGCCAGACCTCTTTCAGTCCACATCAATACGCCGTCCTGCCTATTGGCAGGACGGCGTTGCAGCTAACGCGATCCCATCATTAATGGTAGAAATACGCGATATTTTTATGTTTTGGAAGGGCGCACAATATGGAAAGTAACGGCCTTAGTAGACGAACATTTGTAAAACTTGCAGGCGTAGTGGCGCTTACGGGACTTACCTCAAGCTGGTTGTATGGGTGTTCAAGTGAGCAATCATCGTCCGCTTCTTCGGGTATGCCTACATTTTCTGCTCAAAGCGAAGAGCGCGACTTGTGGGGTTCGCCTGATCCTTGCACCGTACGGGTAGGCTTAATTATGGGACCACCTTCTATGGGTCTTTCTCAATTCATTTTAGCCTCGCAAGCAGGGCGAACTACTAATGCCTTTGAATTTAGCATCAATGGGGTGGATTATACTGGTTTGGCTGCAGCATTTAATCAGGGTGATTTTGATATTTGCACGCTACCGAGCAATATTGGTCCCATTTTGTTCAATAACGATGAACTGCAAAATGAATACCGAGTTATTAGTGTTAATAATTTAGGTGTTTTGTATGTTATGACCAACGATAGCTCGGTTACTTCGCTTGATAATTTAAGCGGAAAAACCGTGTATAGCTATGGGCAGGGTGGCACGCCCGAATACACCATTCAAGCACTGTTCAAGAAGCTTGGTATTGATGAATCCATTAATGTTGAATTCAAATCGTCTCCTTTAGAAGTGCTGAATTTAATGCAGGAACAGGAAGGCTGTATTGCTATTTTGCCGCAGCCCTTTGTGTCGCTTGCAAAAATTTTGGTAGACCCGCTTTATATCCCTGTTGATTTGACGGTGGAATGGAATAACGCTTTTTCCGATTCCGGGTCCCAGGCAGTTACTACCACCACTATTGTTAATAAGCAATTTCTTGAAGAACACGAACAGGCAGTTGTTGAATATTTGAACATGGCTGGGCAATCGGTTCGTTGGACTCTTGACAATATGTCCGATGCTGCTGCACTTCAAGAACAACTAGGTACGTTTCTCAATGATGAAGTTGCTCTTGACGCAATGCCCTATATTAGCATGGTTAATTTGACGGGCTCAGATATGAGGACAGCTCTTTCGGGATTCTTGAACGAATTGTACGTTGCTAATCCTGATTCTATTGGTGGTGCTCAGCCAGGTGAAGAGTTCTATTATTTACCTCCGACAGGATCGCTTGATGAAGCCTATTTGCAAGCAGGGTTAGAAGAAGCAACACAGCATGAAACATCGGTTGGTACTGAAGGTTCTAGTACTGCAACAACTGAAGACGCACAAGCAGCAATAAACTCGTTTGCAAGCCAGGAATAGCTAGTCATGAAGGAATGGCGTAAACAAACGGATCAGGGTGCGGCGTCTACTCTTTTAGCAAAGGTGCACACGTATTGGAAACGGGCAGTAAAGAAAAATTCTGAAGGGTTTCAAGATGATGCTGCTCCACATATGCAGATATCTGCAATATCAGCAAAGATTGGGTTGCCAGAAGAACGGGTAGCGCAAATTGCTCAAATGATTAAGAAAAATGGCCTTGCTGATGCGCAGATGGCGCCTATGATGCAAATGGCGCTTTCAAAAGGAGTTACCCCAGCAGAAATTCTTGCCATGCTAACTTCTCTTGGTGTTGCAAAAAGCCAAGTGGTGCGTGTCATGAATGGACAGGGGGTTTTAGACGACGCAGAAGCTCAACGCCTTCTAGAGGAAGAACGTCGCTTGGAGGAAAAGCGGGCGCAGGCGGAAGCAGAAAACAGGCGCAAACGCTACCTTAAAAAAGCAGGCATCATTGTATTTTGGCTGGTTATTTGGGAGTTATTAGACCGTATTGTTAATAACCGGTTAGTGTTAGCAGGTCCTATTCGTACCCTTGAAGCATTAGGGGAACAAATTATTCAGCCCGATTTCTGGCTTATTTGCGGTGGATCATTTGGACGCATTGCGCTAGGATTTTTGCTTTCGTTTGTTGTGGGCTTTTTGCTGGCTTTGGTTGCGTGCCGAGTTTCGTTGGTGCGCGATTTTGTGGAGCCTATTATTTCGCTGCTGCGTACTATTCCGGTGGTTTCATTTATCATCATGCTGCTTATTTGGGTAGGCAACCAAGCACTTACGGTGTTCTTAGCGTTCTTTATTGTATTGCCGCTTATTTACACCAATATGGTTACGGGCTTTGAAAGTGTTGATAAGCAAATGCTCGAAATGGCTCGGACCTACAACGTGTCTAAGTGGCGCACGTTTTTGTATATCTATCGTCCTGCTTTCATGCCCTTTTTAATGAGTAGCTCCAAAATTTCTTTAGGTATGACTTGGAAAAGTGGCATTATGGCGGAAGTTTTGGCAACGCCGGCACTATCTATTGGTAAAGAAATGGCAACAGCACGGACGTTTTTGGATACGCCAGATTTATTTGCCTGGACTGTGGTGGTTATGGTGCTTTCAGTGCTGTTTGAAAAGGCATTTATGGCGCTGCTTAAGCGAGCAAATCGTCCTTTGGGAGGCATGCTTGGTAAGCGGGGTGATAGCAATGCTAAATAGTGAGGGCGCCGCTATTTCATTTAGCCATGTGGATAAGTTCTATGGAGCTAACCAAGTGTTGCGCGATGTTTCGTTTCGCTTAGAAGCAGGTAGTATTACCTGTTTAATGGCACCTTCTGGCTCGGGTAAAACCACCTTGTTTCGAGTGTTGCTTGGGTTAGAGCCAGTGACTTCAGGTGTTATTGAGGGGGCTATTCCTGGGAGCATTGCCATGATGTTTCAGGAAGATCGCTTATGCGAAATGCTAACGCCTATTGAAAACGTGGCATTGGTTTTGCCAAAACATACTGCTCGAAATGAAATTAAACAAGCGCTTACTCAAATTTTGCCTACCGATTGCATGGATAGGCAAGCGCTTCATTTATCGGGCGGTATGCGCTCCTCGCTCATCTCGATGCTGAAATAAAGCGTATTCCGCCCCGCACGCGCCGCC
>URMQ01000147.1 GCA_900548955.1 uncultured Eggerthella sp.
CAAAATCATAGGCTTGATCTGCAATGGAGCAACGGAGAGAGTCCGGTAACGATCAGATGCGTTTTCTAGCTGCATGTTGCGGAAGAATTCCGCAGCGTCTTTGCCAATACTTTCATCAGTGGTGATGAAAGAAAAGTCGGTATAAAGCTTCGAAGTCTTTTCGTTGTAGTTGCCTGTACCAAGCTGGGTAATATGCTGGATTCCCTTGTCGGTGTGGCGGGGGATGGCGCAAATTTTGGAGTGAACCTTAAAGTCATGGAAACCATAGATTACATTTGCGCCTGCCTGTTCAAAGCGCTGAGACCATTCGATATTGTTTGATTCATCGAATCGGGCGCGCAGTTCGAACAAAGCGGTAACTTCTTTGCCGTTTTCAGCGGCAGCCAGCAAAGCTTCAGCTAAGTGCGACTGGCTCGCCAAACGGTACAGCGTAATTTTGATAGAAATAACGGAAGGGTCTACCGAAGCTTCACGCAGCATATTTACGAAAGGATCCATGCTTTCGTAAGGGTACATAAGCAGTACGTCTTTTTCGCAAACCTGTTCAATGATCGAACGCTTCTTATCAAGGCATGCTGGCCAGGTTGGGGTGAAAGGTGTTGGGGTAAGCTTTCTAGCCAACTCAGGCTTAACCATACCATCTAAGCCCCAAGCGTAACCCATATCCAAAGGAACGCTGGTTACGTATACCTGATGCATCTTAAGACCTAAACGCTTAAGCAAAAACTTCTTGGTAACAGGAGAAAGCGGCGTATCGGTTTCTAGGCGAACAGGCGCCAAGCGAGCGCGCTTCTTTAAGATGCGTTTCATGTGCTCGCGATAGTCGTAATCCATATCGTCAGTGCCATCGTTAGGATCGATGTCGGCATTACGGGTTACGCAAATAACGCTTGCACGTTTAGTGGTGTACATAGAGAACACATCGCCCACGATGGTTTTTAGGGCATTTTCAAGCAGGATAAACTGAGTGCCTTCACCAGGAAGAGGAATAACGCGTTTTGCTTGACGAGGAAGAGGTACTAAACCAAAGGTTGCATCTTCTGCGCCTAAGTTCTTTTCTTTCTTCTTATCGGAACCCTTAGTTTTTCCAGGAGCGTTTTCTTCATCAAGACGAAGAAGCACATATAAAGCGCCGTTTTCCAGATGGGGGAAGGGGTGGCGGGAGTTAATAATTTGCGGCGAAAGATAAGGAACCACTTGAACGTTGAGGTATTCGCGGAGATATGCAGCTTGTTCTTTATTAAGTTCGTCTTCTTTGAGCTGACGAATACCACGTTCAGCAAGTTTTTCCTGAATCTGGTTATAAATGCGCTCCTGTTCAGGATACAGTTCGTGGCAACGATCGTAAATTGCGCGGAGCTGTTCATCAGGAGTCATTTGTGTTTTATTGTCACGCAATTCTCTGTTTACCAAAGAAAGGTCAGTCAAGCTACCTACGCGAACCATGAAAAACTCTTGTAGGTTGCTAGAGAAAATAGATACACGTGTAAGGCGCTCAAGCAGTGCTACATTATGGTCTTCGCCTTGATCGAGAACGCGCTTGTTGAAATCAAGCCATGAAAGTTCGCGATTCTGCATATAAGGAAGAACATAGGGTCGCCCAGATTCAACTTCGCTTTCTTCGGGCGTGTTGGTTCGGCCGGTTTTCGATTTTGTTTCCATCATAAGGTCAAATCTCCCTTTATCGGTTCCCCAATAAACTACTTAGGAACAGATTTGAAATTAGCACACGCGCACACGAACGATAGCGCACACGTACGCACGAACAATGCCAACGAAAAAGCATTGCACCAAACATACCTATTACTAAGTAGATTTTATCTACAGTATCCATTGTAACGGTTTTATAGCATGAACAGGGAATTACTCTACGAGTTTAAAATGTTTAACTTATCGAGTTTAGAACTTTAATTTATTCGTTATTCCCAATGGGTTTTACCAATACGCGTTCTGCCAAATAGCCTTCGCGGACACCGAACTTCAAGATATCAAGACGTTCTGCCTTGCATAACGAAAATATTTCGCGAATGATAATACAACCTGGAATGAAAGTATGGATACGATCAGGTACGGTGTGAAGCGCCTGGCGGGCAAATGCTTCGGGATCTTTGTTGTACAACGACAAAATGGCATCAAGATGTTCTGGGAGCAAGTATTCGTAACGTTCCCCGTCGTTGCACAAATCGCCGTAAACTTTGGCAGCAGAACGGATGGATCCACCAATGCCATAAAGCTGCGAAGCTGCATATACGTTAGCACCTTCCTTAGAGGCAAGAGCGCGGAAATGTTTTGCAATGGATTCGACTTCTTTTGAAGAAGGAAGAAGACCTTGGACGTAATTTGCAAAAGAAGAAAGTGAACCTTGCGGAATGCTTACCTTGTCAAGATCGAGTCCATCATGGATGTGGGTAAGCTCGGTAGAGCCACCGCCAATGTCTACCATGGTTCCGTTACCTAGGCTTCTATCAAGACAAGCGCCTAAGTAGCCCAAATGAGCTTCTTCTTCGTTTGATAGAATAGTTATTCGCTTATCGATACCCGCTTCAATGGCGGCAGTTGCTTCACGTGAATTGGTGCAGTTTCGAAGAACAGCCGTTGCGAAAATATCAATACGTTCGCAAGAAAAATGAGAAGCACGGCGCAGATGAGCATTAATGGTTTTGATTGCCTTTTTAATTCCCGCATTTGTCATGGCGCCATCTTTGATGTGTGCGGCGAGACCTGCCATAACTTTATAGTTCAATAAAATATCGATATCTTTTTTCTGTAAAGGTTTGCGAGGAGTGCATTCTACGCTGTAGATGCAAAGGCGAATGGTGTTTGAGCCAAAGTCGATAATGCCGTAGTGGGCCATGATTGTCTTTCTCTTCGTGGCGGACAATGGTACTGTATCAAATTTTTTCATTTTACGTTTGTTAATTAGATTTAACTATATTCGTTTAGGTAAAAGTGGGGTAGCATCTGTTATGACACATTTCTTTTACATATTTGCGTTGTTTCGGCAGATAAAAGCCCTTCGGCGGTTTCTGCGGCAGTTGTTAGGTCCTAAAGTCTAAAGCTGCAACGTGCTGCATATTGCACGTTTGGTGTTTGCGTTGTTGTGTAAAACAAGTGTTTGTGTTGCAGTGTGATGAGTGTCTGTGATGCTACGCAAAATAAAAATGCACAACATTTTTTTGAGGGAATTCTGGGGGAGAGGAGATGCCTCATGCTTGATACCGTAAGAATGGGTACTCAG
>URMQ01000148.1 GCA_900548955.1 uncultured Eggerthella sp.
ATTAGTCGAAGCGCTTCGTGCTTCTTTTAAATTAGTTTCAATTAGTCCCCAGAAAACCTTTCACAGAATACTTTTATGTATCGATCTACCACAATAGGTTTTACTTTACGCCGTTAAAGCAAGCAGCTATATTCTTAGCTCATGTTTGAGCGCATCTTTTACCGCAGCAATGCCATAGAGACTTCCACAACAACAAATAACGTCGTGTTCGTTTGCTATAGCAAGCGCGTGATGCACTGCTTCTGCGGGAGAAGCTGCTGCCTGCACAATACATCCTTGCCCGTGATCTTCTTCGGAAAGGTTCGCTAGTGCTTTCATGGCTTCTGCCGCTAAAGTATTCGATGCTAAAGCACGATCCATGGCAGGTGCATAGCATATAAACGCTTTTGCCATGGGCGCATACAACTCCACCATTGCTTTATAGTCTTTATCCGCCATAACTCCCAAACAAAAAATAATGCGGCGCAAGGGATAGCGCTGGTCTAGTTCTTTTACTAATTGTCGGGCAGCATGAATATTATGGGCACCGTCAATAATTACATCAGGTGCTTCACGCATAATTTCAAAGCGACCTGGCCATTGCGTTTGCGACAATCCCATACGAAGAGCATCATCGGAAATATTCCATCCCCTTTCACGCAGAACTTCACATGCCTCTAACGCAAGAGCCGCATTAAAGCGCTGATAACTTCCCACCAAGCCCAGAGCAAGATGCTCATACAAAACACCCTTGTGCGAACTATAGGAAAAATCCTTATTGGCACCCTGAATACTTTCGTTATTCACAAAACGAAGTTGAGCCCCTTTATCTGCCGCAACGCTTTTCAAAACTTCAGCTGCTTCGTTTTCCTGATTGGCGCTTACCACCGTCGTACCTGACTTGATAATACCTGCTTTTTCTCCCGCAATTTCTGCCAAAGTATTGCCCAACAAAGTGCAATGATCATAGGAAATAGGAGCAATAACCCCTACCTCGGGCGCAGCGATAACATTGGTAGAATCCAATCTGCCTCCCAGACCAACTTCAGCAACCACGATATCGCACTCCTGGCGCGAAAAATAAAGAAACGCCACAGCGGTCATTAATTCGAATTCAGTCGGATGACTCTCCATTGTTTCGGCAACTTCACGTACCAGCAACGTAACCGCTTTTAAATCTTTTGAAGAAATAGGTTCGCCATTTATGCGAATTCGCTCTTCAAAGTGCTCAATATAGGGGCTTGTAAACAGACCTACCTTATAGTCAGCACTCTTAAGGATGCTTGCAATACAGGCACACGTTGACCCTTTGCCATTAGTCCCTGCCACATGAACAAAGCGCAGGGTATTTTGAGGATTTCCTAGACATTCCAGCAATTCTTGGATACGATCCAGCCCTAAACTCATCGTGCGCCAACGCGGTTCATTAAGGTAAGCAACCGCATCGAAATCGGCAGAATTATGCATTATTGGTCCAGTCCTTACCCACTACTACCTGGATGTCAGTCTTAAGCGAATAATACACGCCAGCAGAAACAGTTCGTCCCGTGCCAAGCGCTTGCACAATAGCCTCCGCAGCGGTTTTATCTTTTTCTTCGCGATAAATTACCAGCGTTTCATCATAAACAAATGATTCCGCATTGCCTGTTTCCTGAATGGTATAACCATTACGGGTTAACACTTCTGCTGCCTGAGCGCTGTACCCATCAATGCCAGCACCATTCAAAATGATAATGGAAACTGCGCCTCTATCTACTCCGCTCGTATCAACAGTAATATCCATATCTTCGCCCGCTTTAAATTCGTCACGAAGCTGATTGAACTGAGACGTATTCACCGACCAATACACATCATTGCCCGAAGACAGATCGCTTCCAGGTACTGTCGAAGTGTACTTAGTAGCTTCTCCATAGATTGATGCAATAGAATTCAAAACATCGTAGTTCATATCTGTTTTGATTTTGCCCGCAACGTTATCTGCGTTCATAGCAAAACCAACACCGCCCTTAGCTTGAATAGCATCAATGAGCGAAAGTAAGATTTGATTTTGAATAGCTGAACGCTTCTCAAAACCTTCAGCATAATTTTTTGCACTTACGTATGTTAATGCCTGTTCGCCATTGAGTGTTTGTTCGCCAGGATCAAGTACTATCGTGCCTACCGTAGGGTCATCTACATAGGTATCAATGTTTACCTGCAATCCACCTAAGGAATCAACCAAGGATACAAAATCGCTATTTGTAATACGGACATAGTGATTGATGTCTTGCTCTAGCAAAGCTGAAATATTTCGCACAAGTTCGCCTTCGTTTGCCGCATAAACTGCATCACGCAGCATCGTGGCAGATTCTGGTGCGTTTTCATAGGTTTGCGATATTGCACTAGGAATGTTAAGCAGCGAAATGGTTTTGTTAGGAATATCCACGCGTAATACCGCTAAAAAGCTTGCTGTATCCCCTGCTGAATCAGCATCAGAAATACCTGCCAACAAAACATAAAAAGGCTGATCATGGGAAGCTGGAGCTACCAAAGCATTAGTTACTTCAGAATCATCCAAAGCCATAGATGAAGATACTGATCCACGGAAAGCACAGTTGCCCAAGGTAAGTGCAATAGCTACTACCGCAACCACCACCACGGCAATTAGAACATAACGCATGCGATCACGACGACGCATAAAAGTTGCCGTGCGTGAGCCTCCAGCTTGGTGACGGGCGGTACGCTCATCAACAGAACGCGACTGGAAATGAATTTGGTTAATTTCGCCAGAACGAGTATTAATGCGTTGAGATGACGGATGTCTGCGAGGAGTAGATGCATGCGAAGTGCGGCGTTGGCTTGAACTTGACTGACATGCATGAGAGCCCACCACCGAAGAAGACCAAGCATCTTGACGGCGTTTCGCTGAACGTCGAGTAGGACGACCATGCATACTATCCTTACGTTTTCCAAACATATATATTCCTAGAACACTCTATTGGTATGACAAAACAGTACTATTTCGGGGCACTATAGTACCTCGAAATAGTAAGCATCATAGAAAACCTACGGTTTATGGCAGTATTCCATTCTTAGCGTGTAGTACGTTCGATGTTGGCGCCTAATGC
>URMQ01000149.1 GCA_900548955.1 uncultured Eggerthella sp.
CAGGCAAGCGTTTCATTTGAGAAACACCCAGGGAAGCTTCGATATCGCTTATGCGATAGTTATACCCAAGCTCAAGCTGCTCATAATACCAAGGCCCCTCATCAGGGTGTTGCATTAAGGACGTTTCCCTAGTAATACCATGCTTAGCAAAAAGAAGGATTCTCTTTGCTAGTTCTGGATCATTAGTAGTTACCGCACCACCTTCACCGGTAGTAACCGTCTTTACTGGGTGAAAGCTCAATGTCGTGATGTCAGCAATAGACCCGACAGGGCATCCATTATGGATGGTTCCGATTGAGTGTGCTGCATCTTCGATAAAGATCAGATTATATTCATTGCAAATTTCTCTGATCGCATCTGAGTCAACATGAACTCCCCCAAAGTCAACTGCAATAATTGCCTTTGTCTTTGGGGTGATCTTTTTTCGGATTGAATCTGGAGATATATTCCATGTTTTTGGATCGATATCGGCAAAAACAGGTTTCGCACCACAATACAAAATGCAGTTAGCTGACGCAGCAAAAGTAATTGGCGAGACAATAACTTCATCGCCCGGCTTAATTCCTGCTGCAAGACAGGCAACATGTAGAGCCGCTGTACCATTTGAAACTGCTGTTGCAAATTGAGCGTGGGTAGCCTTCTTAAGCGCTTCTTCAAAAGCCTCAGTTGCAGGACCGCAGGTTAGGTAATCGCTTCTTAAAGTCTCAACAACAGCTGCAATGTCGTCCTCGTTGACATCTTGATGTCCATACCCTAAGAATTTTGGGCTAGCAGGATTGCCTCCATATAAAGCTAGCTTTTCCATTCGCTAGCCTCCTAGTATTTGATTTCCATCTTAGAAATAAGCTCGCGAAGTTCTTCGACGCTGAGCCATTCGGTGTTGGTGCCAGAGTCATAGACGAATTCAGGATCTACTTTCTTGCCACCCTTAAGATCAACTTTAGAGATGTCATACCATTCCATATGAGGGTAAATAATAAAGTTCTTATCGTACTCAAAAGTAGTGAGGCTATCTGCTGCAGGAACCATACATTCATGAAGCTTTTCGCCCTCACGAATGCCTACTTCAACTTGCTTTGCATCCGGTGCCATAGCAGTTGCAAGGTCGGTTACTTTGAAGGATGGGATCTTAGAGATAAACGTTTCTCCACCCTGAGCCTCAGCTAGGGCTTTTACAACAAGCTGAATTCCTTCTTCCAAGGAAATCCAAAAACGCGTCATTCGGAAATCGGTAATGGGAAGCTCGGTTGCACCGTTTTTAACGAGATTATTAAAGAAAGGAATAACAGATCCGCGAGAACCAGCAACATTACCATAACGAACTACGCTAAAGGTAGTACCAGACTCGCCTTTATAGGCATTAGCAGCAATAAAAAGCTTGTCTGATACGAGCTTCGTACCACCATAAAGGTTCACAGGATTTACTGCTTTGTCAGTCGAAAGCGCTACAACCTTTTCAACCCCACAATCAAGTGCAGCGTTAACAATATTCATAGCGCCATCGATGTTTGTCTTTACTGCTTCCATAGGATTGTACTCGCATGCCGGGACCTGTTTAAGTGCCGCCGCATGGACAATATAATCAACTCCACCAGCAAGAGCCCTACGCATACGAGCTTCATCTCGTACGTCGCCAATAAAATAACGTAGCTTCGAGTCGTATTCCCTGAATTTATTGCGCATAACGAACTGCTTATATTCGTCACGAGAGTAAATAATAATTTTCTTAGGATTATAATTTTCTAGAACATAACGCGTAAAAGCATTGCCAAAAGATCCTGTTCCACCCGTTAAGAGGACAGTTTTACCGTCAAGCATCTCTGTTTTCCTTTCTATTCATTTTTCAAAGAGCAGTAGCCTATTTGCTAAAGTTAGTAGAGAAATACTAAACCACGCTTCCCATAAGCGTTCTACGCTTTAATATAAACAGCATCCAGCCTCTTACTGAATTTCGCTCCAATGTTTTATCACGCAAACACCGCGTCCAAATGCAAGAATCATCTCGCTGATGCATCTTGCAATCGCAAACGCCGCAAGCGAATTGATTCCCAAAAAACCAATAGCGGTAACTGAAGCTATCGTAAAGACTCCCGCAGCAACAGTAGAAATGGTTACATCTTTCTCAAATCCGTACGCCCCTAAAATAGGCCATCCAAATGCTATGGAATAAAATGAAAAAAATACCACAGGGGCCGTCAATACAATCAAGCCCGTCCCCCCCAGATAGCTCTCACCACCTAATACCAAAAGAATCGGGCGTGCGAAAACGACGACCACCACTGTCAATAGGGCGGCGGCAGCGCTTCCGATGATTAATATCTTCCTAAAGTAAGAAACATCATGTCGAGAAATCATATAAGCATACAAACTGTTAAAAACCGGGGAATATAGGCTCTGCACAACCGACACGACCGTAACCGACAAGCTCCAAAGAGCGACTTCTTCTGATCCGCCAAATATTATTCCTATTGCAAGGGTGGTATAGCCATTAAATAACGTCGTACAAAAATTGGATGCGAAAACGACCCAAGAGACTTTAAGCTCTCGCAAACCCTCGGAAAACCGGGGAAAGCGCACGCTAACGCCCAATCTCCTTTTCATGCCGACAAACGTCCAGGTCACAGCAATAACGGAGGTAAAAACATCTATCGCGGGAACGAGTAGAAGGTCCGCCGGAGATCTTACGAGAACGAATGTCAGCACCAACCCCGTTCCTTTAGCAACCACATAGCGGACAGTCATAATTGTCATATTCTCATGCCCCATGAACACATAGTCTGGAAGAAGTGAATTGATGACAATAGCCGCAAATGCAATCGCCACATACAAAGCGTTTTCCCCTAGCAGTGGGATCACGAAAGATAGCAGCGTTAATGCAGAACCGACTATACAGACTAGAAGAAGTTTCGACTCAAGTACTCCACCTACTATAAGAGACTGACTTTGTGTATTGCCACGAGATTCGCTGATGCGTTTCGTCGCCGAAATCATGAAACCAAAATCTAGCACAACATTACATCCGCCTTCACTTCAACGTCGGACTGAGATTCCACTTTTAATATCTCATCGGATA
>URMQ01000150.1 GCA_900548955.1 uncultured Eggerthella sp.
CCGATCTTCTTGCCCGTATGGACATGGTCGGCGAGGTCATTGCATACAATAAACATGAAAAAATCGTTTTTTTCATACATCTTATAGGGGTATTGAGAGCCGGCCGGCATTATTTACCATCCCGCCCCAACAAATCTAAAACAAGCAGTTCTGCATCAGAGCAAAGATCTGAATACTTTGATTCAAGTGATGACGGCATAGAAAGATCTCTCTGATAAAACTGTTTTTCTAAATCAAGAACTACTTTATCTTTGTGATCTCGGTAGCTGTCCATGACATCCAAATAAACCGAAGGGAACAATCCTTCTTTGCGCAACGTCTGAAGCTTTAATGAAGGCTTTGTTTTATCTAGAAGTGCATCAATATAAAAGAAAGGATATCCATCATTTAGTATGGCACGCATATCTTCTAAAACCTGCGTAGTTAATTCACCATGAAGAGCACTTCTTCCCATAAGTGTTATGCGGAATATCATACGCTGACAACGAGTTTTGGCATTTTGCCCAAATTCAGCAGCAATTATTTTTTCCTGAATATCAGTAATGGTTACCGCATCTGATACATCAAGTTTAAGGTGCTGCCATGCAACTTTTGCGGTAGGAATAAATTCAATTTGTGTTGAAGCGTTAGAAGAAAGGGTTACCTTGAAAACGCCATGTTCTCCTTCTTCTTTCATATCTCTGCCTTGAGGACAGCCTGAATACCCGATGCGCGGATCGTCTTTTGAGGGGAACATTTTCGGTTGATGCACATGACCGCAAGCCCAGTAATCAACATCTCGCTTTAACAACGTTTTAGGATTAACGGGTGATCTCGTAAGGTCTATATCAAGCCCAGTATGAAGAATTCCTATCATAAAAGGAGCAGAAACTCCCAGTTCAGAGGCTGCTGTTTCACGTGAAATACCTTCGGAAATGTCTTCAGTTCTCGGAAATGATTGCGTGTAATATCCTCTGCCCCCAATAAGAGCAAGAGGTTTTCCGTCTTTTTTATAACAGGCAAATTCAGGCTTTGTTACTCCTAAAAGATGAACGTTTTCGGGCAATACCGCAAAGGAGTTATCCCAGGAAATATACGGATCATGGTTTCCCGTTACAAAATATACGGGAATACCCGCTTCTTGTAACTGTTTAAGACCCGATAAAAACAGCGAAAAATCTGCATACGAGGGATGCGAATTATCAAAAATATCCCCTGCAAGTACTACAAAATCTACCTGTTCTTTTATGGCAGTTTCGATAACACTTCGAAATGCTTCAGGGATTGCCTGCAACAAAACATCAGCCCAAGCAGGCGCAATAGATCTCAGCCCTTTAAAAGGAGCTCCCAGATGAAGATCAGCCGCATGTATAAACGTTACCGTAGTCATGTCTTGAGTGTAACGCGAAAAGACGGGGAACCCGTATCAAAAATTCAACAATGATAAAAATAGCAACTTGAGCCAAACCATTAATAGCCAGAATCATCAAAATGGTTAGTGAATTTCGTAAATTCCGGAATGAAGGTCAGCGGAATATCACGCGTAGGTCCGTTACGGTGTTTTGCCACGATTAATTCCGCCATACCCCAATCAGGGCGCTTGTCGGATTCCGCTTCTGCCTCAGAAGTACTTCTATCAAGAAACATTACGATGTCAGCGTCCTGTTCGATAGAGCCTGATTCACGCAAGTCCGAAAGCATTGGACGTTTATCGGTACGCGTTTCAACGCCACGAGAAAGCTGCGACAACGCCAAAATAGGTACATTCAATTCTTTTGCGAGAACTTTTAACCCACGAGAAATTTCTGCAACTTCAACTGCACGGTTATTGGGATGGGGAATGACTGGCTGCATAAGCTGCAAGTAGTCAACAATGATGAGACCCTGTTTTTTGTTGCGCATCATACGACGTGCCTTAGTACGAAGCTCAACAATAGAAAGTGAAGGCGAATCATCAACGTACAAATCGTATTGGGAAAGTTCGCCCGAGACACGGACAAGTTCGCCCCAGTCACTATCTTGTAGCTGACCACCTCGTAGTCTAGATAGACTCATACCCGCTTCTGCTGCTAACACACGCTGCGTAATTTGAACCGAAGACATTTCCAAGCTAAATAAAGCAACAGTAGAACCTAGCTTAGCGGCATTAGTTGCCAGATTCATAGCAAACGAAGTTTTACCAACAGCTGGACGCGCTGCCAGAATAATAAGGTCACCGCCACGCAAACCGCAGAACAGCTTATCCACATCAATAAAACCAGTAGGAACACCCTGCATGGTTCCCGCACGATTTGCCATTTCTGCAATTTCGTCGTTCGCTTCAATAATAAGCGTTTGAATGTCTTTAAAAGTGGAGCTTACCGTTTGTTCCGTTACATTAAACAGAGCTGCTTCTGCTTGCGACACTAATTCTTTAGGATCCGCAGGAGAGTCATAAGCAAGTGAAGTAATCTGGGCTGATGCGCGCAAGAGTTCGCGGCGCATAGCATCGCGTGAAACAATTTCAGCATGGTGTTGCCAGCTGGTAAACGCAAATGTGTTGTCTGCTAATTCCAGCAAATACGATTGTCCGCCAATAGCTTCAAGCTGACCGTTTGCCTTCAAATTGTCGGAAACAGAAATTACATCAATTGGAATAGAACGTGAATTCATTTCACGCATAGTTTCAAAAATAATACGATGCGCAGGGCGGAAAAAACTTTCAGGCTTCAATTTCAAAGAAACCTCTTCAAACACTCCCGTTGAAAGTAAACACGCAGCAAGAACCGTTTGCTCTGCTTCAATGTTTTGAGGAAATGTCTTATTAATGTCCGTTGAATTGTTGTTCTGGGTATCGGGCACTGTTTTTCCGTTCCTTAGCTACGTTACTGCGTTTTTAAAACTATTCCAAAGTAAAAAGATAATACAACACCACTATAAAGAAAAAACTAGGCATATAGGACAAAATTTGTGTCTGGGCTAGTCAATCGCAAAAGGATATTCTGTCTTGTGATGTAGTTCAT
>URMQ01000151.1 GCA_900548955.1 uncultured Eggerthella sp.
TATGTCAATCCGAGCGAAACGGTCGGATCCGAGCAGCGATCTGGTCGGCCGGCCAAATTATCTAACAGGTATGAAGCCTCTTCGTGTGTATGCAGCTGCTCGCAACGATATTCGAAATAATGAAGTTGAAGATTCGGTTTCGGTAATCGTTGAATATGAAGGCGGCGCGACTGCTACCTATTTCTTGAGTGATGGCACGCCCGGTCCATGGAGCTATGATTTAGCTGCAGAAGAGAATTTAAACTACGGTTTATGTAATGAAGAAAACTCTTTACGCATTTTTGGTACGGAAGCCTCATTTGGGTTCCCGCACATGGATTTGTATTATTACGACAAAGATCATTATGGCTGGAACGAACCGCTCCTCAAAGAGCATTTTGACTGTGAAATAAACGACCCTATGGCAGCAGAGCTCGATCATTTTGTTGATTTGTGTTTAGGCCGCGAAACAACGCCTCGCTGTACCGGTGAAGATGCGCTTGATACCTTGCGTGTAATCAAGGGTATCCAGAAGTCTGCAGAAACCAGGCAAGTGGTTGACCTATAAAAGATCAACTTTAGGTGATAGATGGTCTTTAAATCAAAAGGGATCGAGCGATTGGTTTAAAGGCAAATAGGTGATTGCTTTTATCTGGTATCTGCAGATGTATTACATATTTTGATTGAATGAGGAGCGCCTGCGTTCAATGGAACGTGGGCGTTTTTCCTTATAATGAAGCATTGCTATAACTGTTTAGCGTGCATACACAAAGAGCTACGAAAGAGAACGTCATGAGAGTAGAAGACCTGCGCTATTTTGAGCATTTATCGAAAGTGTTGAATTTTACACGCGCTTCCAAAGAACTACATATATCTCAGCCCACTCTTTCACTTGCGGTGAAACGTCTTGAGGATGAATGGGGTGTTCAGCTGCTAGAGCGCAATCGTGCTACCGTTGAACTAACCGATATAGGCTGCGATATTGTCGAGTGCATTTCTAGTGCACTGTATGACTTGGATAGAGCGCAAACCTTAGCAGAAGAATCGCTTGGTACAGAAAATGCCGTTATCAATTTAGGCACGATTCATGCAATGCAGGGTAAATTTTGGTCTCAAGCTCTCTTCGATTTTCGTCGCCAAAGTTCATTTGATCCACAGATTACGGTTACTCAGGCATATTCGCGCGAATTATTACGCAGATTACGCGCAGGCCAGTTAGATGTGGCAATTTGTAGTCGTGTGGGAGATATGAAAGGCTTGCAGTATAGCCTATGTTGGTCTCAGTCGCTTGTGCTAGGTGTTAATCGCAAACATCCTTTAGCACAACAGGAAACGGTATCACTGGCAGAGCTGGCAAATGTGGAATTGCTTTCATATAATCCTAATTCTCCGGTAACAGAAGGGCTTCGCACCCTGGTAGATAACTATGGTTTGAATGTTCATTACTCCTACGATGACGAAATTACTCTTTCATCCATTGTTGCTGCCGACGAATCTCAGGTTGCTTTGTTTTGCTATTCATTTCTTATTAATGCATTTGATGATGTGGTGTGTCTGCCTATTCGAGAAGCCCCCGTTGACTTCCATAAAACCTATGTAGTGTGTCGCGATGAAAGTCGTCGTCCGCGCGTGGTGCAAGAATTTATTGATTTCATGAGCATGTATCGTTTTCCTCGCTTGCTTGATTACGGTAAAACGCAAAATTAACGCTCAATTTATGGCACAATAAAGCTTTGGACCACATATATTCAACCGTTTAAACGGTGTGACCTTTAAAGGAGAAAAGATGGGCCACGTTCAAGACATATATGGATCAATGGTATTTAACGAGCACGTTATGAAGGAACGTCTTCCTAAAGAAACGTACAAAAGTCTCGTAAAAACCGTTCGTGAAGGCAAGCCTCTTGATATTGAAGTTGCAAATGTTGTTGCGCATGCCATGAAAGAATGGGCAATTGAAAGAGGAGCAACCCACTACACTCACTGGTTCCAGCCGCTAACTGGTATTACGTCTGAAAAACATGACAGCTTTTTGGACCCTGTTGGAGACGGCACGGCAATTATGACGTTTTCCGGTAAAGAGTTGGTTCAAGGCGAGCCAGACGCTTCCAGCTTCCCTTCAGGTGGCTTGCGTGCAACCTTTGAAGCACGTGGTTATACCGCATGGGATCCTACTTCATTTGCTTTTATTAAGGCGGAAGTTCTGTGTATTCCTACTGCTTTCTGTTCTTATACGGGCGAGGCGCTTGACAAAAAAACACCACTGCTTCGTTCAATGAATGCAGTAGATAAGCAAGCTCAGCGTGTTTTGAAGTATTTTGGTGAAGATGGTCATCGTGTTATTACGACGGTAGGTGCAGAACAGGAATACTTCTTGATTTCTGAAAAGGACTACGTGCAGCGCCAAGATCTTATCATGACAGGTAGGACCTTGTTCGGTGCTCCGCCTTCAAAGGGTCAGGAACTTGAAGAACATTACTTTGGTGCTATTCGCCCAACGGTAAATAACTTCATGAAGGAAGTCGATGACGATTTGTGGGCGCTGGGCGTTTCGGCAAAGACTAAGCACAACGAAGTTGCTCCTGCGCAACACGAATTGGCTCCGCTTTATACGAATTCAAATCGTGCTATTGACGAAAATCTTCTTACTATGGAAAAGATGCGTCTTGATGCATCGCATCATGGACTGGTTTGCCTTACTCACGAAAAGCCTTTCGAAGGCATTAATGGTTCAGGCAAGCACAATAACTGGTCACTTTCTTATGGCAAAGTTAACTTGCTTGACCCAGGCGACGAACCTATGGATAATTTGCGTCGGAAGCGTTCAACGAAACAGTTGAGGAACTGACGCAGTCATTGATGCCGTT
>URMQ01000152.1 GCA_900548955.1 uncultured Eggerthella sp.
GCCAGAAGCCCTCGTAGGTTTCGCGCTCGGTCTTGAACATGTCGGTCAGGCGGTCGGCGACCTTCTTGGTGATGTGGTTGGAGATGCGGCGCACATAGCCGTCGTTTTGCAGGAAGGAGCGCCGCGATGTTATTACTGAATTTTGCAATCGTATTACTGAACTTGGCCCCATCAAGAACGATTTCACTTTAAGTTCTTCTCTTGGTTCTGAGGTATTCGGATCCCGCAGTTCAGCATTTCATACCAAAGCCGACGACAATACCACTAATCCATCCATCAACGAAGGAGGCGAAGAATAAATGGAAACTATCCAGGACAAACTTCGCAGCCGCGCACGAGCATTGCTTGAAGATGGTAGTGTTTACGCCGTAGTTGGATGGGAAGCAGGCAGATTCGAGAACCAAACCACACCGCTTATCTGCTTTAAGCCCGAAGATACTGATCGTCTTATTTTTAACGAATACTGCCACAATACCTTAGCAAAATACATGCAAGATTTAAAAGGCAAAGGCAAGGTTGCCATAGCTGTCCGTGGTTGTGATGGTCGCGGTATTAATCGCATGATTCAAGACAATCAATTCAAACGAGAAGATGTGTACCTGCTGGGTATCCCCTGTCCACGTATGAAAGACACAGAATCAGGTAAGGTGCTGGAAAAGTGCATGTATTGCGAATTCCAAAATCCACCAGACTATGACGATCTGCTCGCAGATCCAGTTTACGACCACGCCTTAGAAAGCGGCGAAGAATTAGTTATTGCTATTGCCTCTATGACCCGCCAAGAGCGTCAGGCATTTTTTGATGACATGTTCGAAAAATGTATTCGCTGTTATGCCTGCCGCGATGTTTGCCCAGTTTGCACCTGTCGCACCTGTTTCGTAGACGAACGAAACACCGAATGGCTTGGTAAACAAAACAATCTAAACGAAAACCGCTTCTTTGGTATTACCCGTGCATTCCATATTTCTGATAAATGTATTGGCTGTGGCGAATGTGAACGCGTATGCCCAATGGGATTGCCTTTAATGACGCTCAATCGAAAGCTTCATAACGATATGGAATTCCTTTTTGGCAAAACTCAATCTGGCATGACCATCAACAATACCGATGCTCTAAATCATTACAAGCTTGATGACATCGAAGAATTTATGTGAGAGGAGGGACAGATGAAACTCTTACCAAAAAGAAACCTAAACGCTCTACTGACCCAGCTTTCTCAGTCTGCGGTAGTGTACGTTCCGAAAGAAGTATCTGGCGTTTTAAAATTTGCACCTTTTGTATCGGCTGATCCTATTCGCCTTGATGAAACTAACACCCTCCTTCCACCAAAAGATTTGTTGTTCCCGCAATGTCAAAAGATGTATCACTACGGCGTAACCAGCGATAATGAAATGTTTATTGATCCTATTATCGAATCAAGTGAACAGGTTCTCTTTGGTGTTCGCCCCTGCGATATGCGATCCCTAGAATGCTTGAATGATGTATTTCTTACTAAAGGTTTCGTAGACGAATACTATCAAGCAAAACGAGACAAATTACTAACCGTTGCCATTAGCTGTACTCGTCCTTCTAAAACATGCTTCTGCGAATCAATGGGTCTAGATCCAAATAATGCCCCAACTGCAGACCTCATGCTTCATGAAGGTGAAGATGCCTATACCATTCAAGCACAAACTCCAAAAGGCGAAGAAGCCCTTAAATCGTGGGAGCCACTCCTAGAAGAAGGAGCAACAGAAACAACTGAAGCTCACTGCACGTTAAAGGTTGATAGCACAAACATCAAAGAAAAACTTGATACCTTAGGCAATAGTTCTGAACTTTGGGATGCTATGAGCATCAAATGCCTAAATTGCGGAACGTGCACCTACCTCTGCCCCACGTGCTACTGCTTCGATATTTCTCAGGAAAATAAATACAAAGAAGGAGTTCGTTTCCGCTGTTGGGATAGTTGCATGTTTAGCGAATATACCGAAATGGCAAGAAATTGTGGAAGAGACCAAAAAGGAGGTAAACAAAAAAGACCGTGTTCGCAACCGCTTCATGCATAAGCTTAATTACTTCGAAGACCGATACGGCAAAATGCTTTGTGTTGGTTGCGGAAGATGCGTTGAAAAGTGTCCTGTCAATTTAGATATTACGGTGCTCATAGATAAGATTGGAGCGTTGTCGCATGAATAAAATCGAAATACAACACGACTGCGCCCATGGCGGAGAACCTTATATTCCTCTGATCTGCAAAATTGTCGGCATTACAGAAGAAACAAAAGACGTTAAAACGTTTCGTATACAAAAACTCGACGGAACAAAGCCTTTCGACTCTAAGCCAGGCCAGCTTGCAATGCTTTCCCCTATTCCTGAAGGTGAATCTATGTTCTGTATTTCAGGAACAGGTGAAGATTACCTCGAATTTACCGTAAAGCGTGTAGGTCATAATACTGAGGTACTTCACGATATGGAAATTGGCGATACAGTAGGAGTTCGCGGACCCTATGGTAACTGGTTCCCATACGAATCCTGCAAAGGACGCGATCTTTTATTTATCGGCGGCGGCATCGGCATGCCACCTGTAAGATCTTTCTTGCTGTACTGCATTAATCACCGCGAAGATTACGGTCATATAGATTTTGTTTATTCGGCAAGCAATTATGGTGACTTGGTTTGCAAACAAGATCTTTTTGAAAACTGGCCGAAAGTCCCCAATATGGATGTACACGTAAGTGTGTATCACGGAAGTGAAGAATGGGATGGTCC
>URMQ01000153.1 GCA_900548955.1 uncultured Eggerthella sp.
ACTACCACCGACAAACGCGATTCGGAATAGATTTCGTGGCAGTTGTCTTTGGGACTTTGTATTAAATAATGCTATCCTTTCAAATGTTGGGATTATAAATGCTGAAATTTATAAGAGTCCAAATATACAGGTCGAGGGTTAGACATTAAAGTTCGCTACGAGCGATTAGTTGAAGGGAACATGTATGAAGACAGAGCTTTGCGATGTACTCGGTATCGAATACCCCATCATTCAAGGTGCTATGGCGCATATCACCGATGGTAAATTTGCAGCAGCAGTAAGTAATGCCGGTGGTTTAGGCGTTATTGCCTCAACACTTCATGATGCTCAGTGGGTAAAAGAGCAGGTCGAAATTGCTCGTTCTTTAACCGACAAGCCTTTCGCTGTCAATTTAATTATGGAAAGTGATCTTGTTGAAGAGTGTGCGCGCATGTGCGTTGAACTCAAAGTTCCTGTTTGCACAATCAGCGCTGGTAAACCTGATGCTATTGTTCCTATTTTGGTAGAAGGTGGCGTAAAAGTAGTATGCCTTATTCCTCATGCTCGTGCTGCTAAGAAGATGCAGGATCTAGGTGCTACTGCGGTAGTTGCAGAAGGTATGGAAGGCGGCGGCCATATTGGTCGTATGTGTACCTATCCTATGGTTCGCCAGGTTGCTGAAGCGGTAGATATCCCTGTTATTGCTGCAGGTGGTATTGCTGATGGTAAGGGCTTTTTAGCAGCGCTTGCTCTTGGTGCTGTAGGTGTTCAGATGGGTACTGTGTTCTTGGCTTCTGATGAATGCCCAGTAAGTGATGTTTACAAGCAGATGATTGTAGATGCAGCTGACTGCGATACTGTTTTGACGGGCGAATATGGCAAAAAGCAAGTTCGCTGCATTAAGAGCCCCTTCACGGAAGCATTCTGGAAGTTGCATGATTCTGGCGCAACCAGCGAAGAACTGGATCAGTTCTGCCGTGGTTCTGTAGCAGATGCAAGTAATGGCAACATCGAACATGGTGCATTTTCTGCAGGCATGATTGCTGGTTTGGTAAAGGAAGTTCGTCCCGTGAAGCAGATCATTACTGATGTAATGGATCAGGCTGATGAGGCTTACGAGGAACTTAAGCGCATTTACGGTTAAGTTTAGTGCACGGTAAGTTCAGCAAGTGTAACCAAAGCGGTAAAAACCTGAGCGTACAAAAACTTGAGCGCATAAAAACCTGAGCATGCAAAAAGCTCAGTACGTAATCGGTCAAGCATGCGATAACTTAAGTATGAGAATAATTCAGCATGCGATAAGCGCTGTTTGCTTAGGGAATAATAGGTATTTGCTTTTAAGGAAGTAGTTTCTTTTCTAATGAGTTCGCACAATAGAGGCGAAAAACAAACTAAGCGCGACGAGCAAAGGCTCGAACGCGACAATAAAACAGTGGTGGCCATGGCGCAATTATATTGCCATGACCACCATCATGGTTTACAGGGTGAAAATGGACTATGTTCTGAGTGTAGCGAAGTAGTCGAATATTCTGCGCAACGAACACGACGTTGCCCTCATCTTCATAAAGGAATTTGTGAGGCATGCGAAATTCAATGTTATAAGCCTGAAATGAGGGCAAAGATTCGCACCATAATGGCTTATAGCGGTCCGCGCATGATTACCCATCACCCCGTTATGGCAATTCGCCATGTTGCTAAAAAGATTTCGTTAAAGCTAGGAAAGAGGCCTTAATCGTATGAGTACGATAGACGATATTCTTGCGTTTAATACTGCTTTTGTTGAAGAAAAACGTTACGAGCAGTACGAAACCGACAAGTACCCCGATAAAAAACTCGCCATTGTGAGCTGTATGGATACTAGACTTACCGAATTGTTGCCAGCGGCATTAGGTCTTAAGAACGGCGATGCAAAAATAATTAAAAATGCTGGTGGGGTTATATCTCATCCGTTTGGAAGTGTGATACGAAGTTTGCTCGTTGCAGTGTTTGAACTTGGCGTAGAAACCATAATGGTTATAGGTCATACCAATTGCGGCGCTCAGCATATGAATGCCAAAGAGATGATTAATCACATGCTTGAAGCGGGTGTGTCGTCTGATCATATTGCCATGATGGATTATTGTGGCATTGATTTCGAAACGTGGTTAGCCGGTTTTGGTGATGGGGAAGAAAGCGTGCGAGAAACGGTGAAAACCATTGCACACCATCCTCTAATTCCACCATCGGTTTGTGTTCGTGGTTTTATTATTGACTCTAAAACAGGTAAGCTAACAGAAGTAGCGCTGTAAACGATAATACCGTTGCAATAATAATCAGAGAGATTGTTTAGAGAAACTATAGAGGAGAACTCAACCTATGGCGAAGAAGAGCAGAAAAGAAACGAGGGAAATTGAAGAACAGCTGCGCAAGGAAGCAGAAGCTGAACGCAAGAAGACGCGCGTTTTTCTGATTATTGGCGTAGTAATTGTTGTTGCTATTTTGGCTTACGCAATTTATGAGCGCGTTTTTGCTTAAGTGCTTAAGAATAAAAGAATATATTAAATTAACCAGCCCCAAGCACTACAGCTTGGGGCTGGTTTTGTAATCCTAGGTATTAACGCTTGGGGCTAGTTTGCTGTTTATAGCGTACTGAACTCTTTCAAAAT
>URMQ01000154.1 GCA_900548955.1 uncultured Eggerthella sp.
CAATAAGCTTATCAAGCTCAGCTACGCGTTTGCGCTGGTTTTTAAGTGCCGCATAGGCGCGATTACGAGCTTCTGCCTCTAGGCGCTTCTGCTCCTTGGTTTTAGGAGCCGAACCCTTTGGCGCCGTTAAGCCATCCGAAGAAGATTTCGTTACTTGCGCAGTAGTTTTCCGAG
This sequence comes from uncultured Eggerthella sp., assembly GCA_900548955.1. GTDB lineage: Bacteria > Actinomycetota > Coriobacteriia > Coriobacteriales > Eggerthellaceae > Anaerotardibacter. The sequence goes on from URMQ01000154.1 coordinate 175, forward strand.
AAGCCCCTTTCGAAAAGGAAACACCCCCGGAATTTGAATCGCTTTTCTTGGTAAAAGAACTGGATGCCGCCTGCGCAGGCGCCTTTACAGCATGACCCCCGTGTGAATTTTTGCCCACCCTAGAAGGTAGAGATTCATTACTAAAATCCTGTGCTTCTTGTTCGGTTTTGAATAGATAATAATCGTAGTCCCCCGCAAATGAAGTTACTTTTCCGGGCTTTATTTCTATAATACGGTTGGCAACCGATCGAATAAGATGCCTGTCATGGGTAATTAAAACAATAGTGCCCTCAAAGTGCTGCAAAGCCTGTTCAAGAATATCTGCACTCGCAATATCAAGATGATTGGTTGGCTCGTCAAGACAAAGCAACGGCTTTGGAGCTACTAACATTTTTGCCAGTGCAAGACGGCATTTTTCTCCACCAGAAAGTACCGAAACTTTCTTCTCAACATCATCGTTCTGAAACAAAAATGAACCCAGCAGTGTACGAACCTGGGAAATATTCCAACCAGGAGCCACCCCATCAAGTTCTTCGAATACCGTATTTCCTGGATGTAATTCTTCTAATTGATGCTGCGCAAAATATGTTTTACTGACATGCGTACCATACCTGATAGACCCTGCATCAGGATCAAGCACCCCAGCAATCATTTTCAGCAGCGTAGACTTACCCGCACCATTCGGCCCAACAAGCGCTACCTTTTCTCCACGATAGAGCGACAAATCCAAGCCATCATAAATGACTTTTTCGCCAAAAGCTTTATGAAGATCTTTGATTTCCACAACAAGATCGCCTGTACGTGGAGGCTGTTGGAAATTAAAGTGAACACTTTTACGCTCAGGCGGAACCTGAATAAGTTCCATTCGCTCTATCTTACGAATACGATCTTGTACCTGTTTAGCTTTGGTGGGTTTATAGCGAAATCTATCAATAAATGCCTGCATGTGAGCAATTTCTTCAGCTTGCTTCGCCGCTTGTTCTTTAAGCTTTTCTATACGTTCTTCGCGCTGCTGCAAATATGCAGAATAATTGCCTTTGTACAGTTGAACATGACCCAAATCAATCTCGGCAACACGATCTACCATATTGTCCAAAAAGTCACGGTCGTGACTAACTACGATCACGCTGCCAGAATAACTACGCAAAAACCCTTCCAGCCATCGAACACTTTCAAGATCAAGATGGTTGGTAGGCTCATCCAGCAAAAGTACTTCAGGATTGCGGGTAAGAAGTTTGGCAAGTGCAATTCGCATTTGCCAACCACCAGAAAAATCGGTGGTCAATCGTTCCATGTCGTCTTCGCCAAATCCAAGACCGAACAAAACCGCACGTACGCGCGATTCTAATTCATAGCCACCCATAGATTCGTAAACATCACGCGCTCTACCATAAGCAGAAAGCTGTTGTTCGGTAGGGTTATCCCCCAGAGCAAGCTCTAAACTGCGTACTTTTTTTTCTTGACGCATGATTTCATGCTGAGCAGACAATACCTCTTCAAAAATGGGATTCTCACCCATTTCGATAGCTTCCTGCTCCAGATAACCTACTTTAGCTCCTTTAGCAAAAAGAACCCTGCCACTATCAGCATCTTCGTGTCCTGTAATGATATTGAGCAGCGTAGTTTTGCCCGCCCCATTAGGGCCTACCAAAGCAAGTCGATCATGTTCTTCGAGCTTGAAGGTTACATCGGAAAATAACGTTCGAGATCCGAACGATTTGGTTATATGTTCAAGTTGTAAGATCATAACGATTAATTATAGCAACGATCAGCCAACGCTGACTAAGCACAATTAATCAATAAAAATATGATTCGTATTAGACAGATCAAGCTTATGGTTGCGCACAAATTCAATAAAGTGATCAACGCAATAGGGACGATAGTTCTTTTCACTAAACACTAAGTAGACCGTATGAGAAAAACGACGCTGTTCTTCGGCGTTATTGTAAAGAGGTTTGATCACAATATCATCCACCGTATGAGGGAAGAAGGTATCCAGCATAACCGCATAGCCAGAACCCGTAGCAGCCAGTCCTGCCAAAATGGATTCATCTTCATACGAATAGCGAACATTATCCACCCCATAGCTATCAAGAAGACGTTTGACCGAGGTGCCTAAAGGAACCTCTTCACGATAAGAAATAATAGATTGACCTACTAAATCCTCTGGAGTCAAAAAGGGTTTAGCTGCCAAAGGGGAATCAGGATTCATAGAAACCACAAGCAGTGAAAGATTCACTCGACCGCATTTTTGC
>URMQ01000155.1 GCA_900548955.1 uncultured Eggerthella sp.
GGGGATAGTTCATTTAGATGAAATCCTAATTACCCATGCGGATGACGATCATTGTGGAAACATATCTTCATTACAAGGAGTTGTTCCATGCGACAAAGTATTTCTTGCTGAAGGCATCAATGAAATTCAAAACGAAAAAACAAATGAATTGCTAAATGATTCAATTCGTTATGTGGGGGAGTCAAATATTGAATATGTCCATACCGGTGATTCTATTTACTTTGAAACCATGCAAATAGAAATACTATCTCCTGATTCTCTTTGTGATGAAGGAGGGAATCAAGATAGTATTTGTTTTATTTTATATGTTGATGCTGATCGAGATTCTCACGTTGATTGGAGAGCATTCTTTTGTGGGGATGCAGAGGCTCAAACAGTTCATGATCTTACTCGTTCTTACGCTTTAGAAAACATAGACATTCTTAAAGTAGCCCATCATGGTGCGAAAGCTTCTTTAGACGATAGTCTGGCTGAAATCCTCAAGCCTAAGATTGCTCTGATAAGTGTTGGAGAAAACAATACTTATGGTCACCCTGCAAAAGAAACCATTTCACGTCTCGAAGAAAATAATGCAAAAGTTTTACGAAGCGACGAAAACGGTGACGTCGTATGTAGTTTTACGCCTTCTGAGATAAAAATACATACCCTACGGTAAGATGTAGGTCATGAGTACACAAACTAACAATGCACTACTTCCCGTATACCTGGTTGCCGGAGAAGATGAACTAAAGCGGCAAACCGTAATCCAGCGTCTCCATTCTCGTTTGGAGAAAATGGGAGATTTGTCTTTTAATTCGGAAAGCTTTTCTGGAGCAACTTGTACTGGTGAAGAAATTGTAACTGCTGCCAATACCTTACCTTTTGCTAGCCCAATTCGTCTTGTGGAAGTCTATGAGGTAGAAAAGCTTAAAAAAGCAGACTCCGAGGTGCTTATTGAATATCTTTCTAAGCCTTGTGACTCCACAGTCTTGGCCCTTATTGGAGAAAAAGTAGCAAAGAATACGCGTTTATATAAAGCTGTCGCAAGCTTTGGCAAAACTGCCATTATTGATTGCGCGCCTTTTAAACGAAAAGACATGGGTAGCGTAGTACGTTCAATGGCAGTAGGTCATGGTATTACTTTTACTGAAGGTGCTGCTTCGACTTTGCTTGATTTAGTTGGTACTAATACCGTTGCACTTGATGGTGAAATAAAAAAGCTTGCTCTCTCTCATCGGGGAACCGATCCTGTAAATGAAAATGAAGTGCTTTCAATGGTTTCGTTTACGAACGACGTAAAACCTTGGGAATTCGTAGATGCCTTTGCTGCTCGTAATGCAAACCGCTGCATTTATACTCTTCATCGTATGACAACAACCAGTTCGTTTGGCTTGCTAAGTATGTGTACTACTCGTATTCGCGAGCTTATTAGCGTTAAATCACTTATCAGACGTGGAGATGTGGCAAACATTTCCAAAGTTATCAATGTTCCGCCCTGGAAGGTAAAATTTTATCAAACTTGGGTAAAGAATTTTTCCATGAAGGAACTTATCGAAGCACTTCATAGAGCAAGAGATGCTGAACAAGCTATGAAAAGCGGTTCCGATAAAGATGAAGTATTTCTTCGATGGGTACTTTCTGTATGTAAGAAACACTAACTACGCCTAAAACTAAGGACTCGCAATCGCGAGTCCTTAGTTTCTTGATATGCGAACGGAATCCGAGAAAGATGCCTGTTTAGCTAACTAGCTTACTCAGCTGCCTCTTCTTCTGCTTCCTCAGCTGCTGCAGCAGCCTCTTCTTCAGCCTTGCGCTTTGCAGCTGCTGCCTGAAGTTTTTCGGTTTCTGCACGGCGTGCTGCCTTTTCTTCAGAAGCCTTAGCCATTGCTTCCTTGCGGGCTGCCTTTGCTGCAGCTTTCTTGTTACCGGTAGCTGCTTGTTCCTTCTTAGGTGCAGGAGTGTAAGCAGCAACAATCTCAGGGGTGACAATCGTATTAGCAAGCTTCATAACGCCACTCTTGCGGTTAGCGGCCTGACGCTTATGGATGACGCCCTTGGAGGCTGCACGGTCAAGCAGGCGGCATGATTTCTATCCTGCTCGACG
>URMQ01000156.1 GCA_900548955.1 uncultured Eggerthella sp.
TTAAACTCTAGGCGCTTAGTTATCTATTGTTTGTAGGGGTAGTACTTCTAGCTCTTCGATAGATTTTTAGAGTAGGACATGGTATGGCTGCCAATAATAATGCAAAACTTAAACTTCTTCTAATTCAACGCATGCTGCAGGAAGAAACCGATGCAGAACACGGGCTGTCTATGACCCAAATTATCCAACGGCTTGCTGAAGAAGGGATAAGTGCTGAACGCAAAAGTATTTATCGTGACCTAGAAATCTTGCGAGACTTCGGGTTGGATATTAAGACATACCAACGAAACCCTGTTGAATATGCTCTTGAACATCGAGACTTTACTCTTTCTGAGCTTATGCTTATGGTTGATGCAGTTGCTTCCAGTAAGTTTTTAACGGTACGACAAGCAAATGTTTTGCTTGCCAATATCAAATCGCTTGATAGTCTTAGCCAACAAGAAAAGCTCGATCGTCAAATTCATGTTGAAGGTCGTATTCGCTCTAAAACCGATTGTGTTTTTGAAGCACTTGATTCTATTCATATGGCTATTCGCGCTAAGAAGAAAATTGAATTTCGCTATATGAGATACGGCATCGATGGTAAGCGTCATGCAGTACATGACGGAGATACCTATGTGGTAACTCCTGTGGGGATATCGTACGATGGTGGCTTTTATTACGTAACATGCTGGAGTGATAAACACGAAAAGTTTAGCGAATATCGTATTGATCGCATGGATAAGCTAACAATCAGCGATGAAAAAGCTACGCGTAATGAACAGATCGCGCAATACTCTTTCAGCAAGAACGACCACGAATATTTTGGACGGTTTGATGGTCCGCGAGAAACGGTAATTTTCGAAGTTCAGGGAGACAAGGTAGAAATCATTACTGATCGGTTTGGCAAGAATGCAGAATTAATGCCAGATGGAGAAAATGCTCGTGCAAAACTGAATGTGCGGGTAAGCCCTCAATTCTTTGGCTGGGTTGCAGGTCTTGGTGGAGCTGTTCGTATTGTTGCACCACAAAGTTTGGTCGAAGAATATAAATCCTATTTGCAATCGTTGATCGAAAGCTGTTGACAGGTCAGATTGATTGTAAATAGTTATGAAAGCAGACGAGCACATGGTGTGTTGTCTGCTTTCTTTGTTCTTGCTTTCCGATAAGTATAAATTCACTCAGTAGAGTGTTAGATGAATTGACTGTCAGCTTGCGCTCATTGGTTGCTTACTGTGTGCACATAACTAAGGTTCCATTTTTGTTCAGGAAGCTGTAGCTAAGGTTGTTTTCTAAGGAAAGCACAAAAATCGAATGATTTGATTTTTCTCCCTTTGTTTTCACGAATGTAGGCGTAAGCATATCTTCGCTGGAAACAAGGCGAAGAAGGTGAGCTTGACACACTTGCTTTCCAATTAAATGTGCCTCTCTGCGATAAGGCAGCCACTGCAGGCAAGAACGTTCATTGGTTTCTCTTCCTACTTGAGAATTGTTACGCATGACAAATATGGGCGCGTTGGTATCTAAATAGCCCGTCCATACCAGTATGCCTTTCCCGTTGGGTTCTGGAGAAAGCACTACATCAATGGTTTCGAAGCGAAGCAGCAAAGGGGCATTCTGTAGCCAGCGACCATCGTAACCTTCCCAAATACGCTGAACATCTACTAAATAGTTTCCTGGTAGGCGCTTTAATACGCGCGCATTCCAGATGTCGTGCTCTTTGTCGTCCTTACTTGCTTGAGTATTAAAGGAATTAGCGAGAATTAGATGTCCATCTTCGTAAAACGGACCACTGTGTAATGCACTAGTAAAGGAATGTTTCTTGCTTGATTTTTTTGGAGGGTAAAGAAAGCTCGGTATGTAGTCTGGAATGGTAGAAGCATCATTTGTGTTGCCGTACAGCGTTTTAATAGGTGGTTCTTTTAGAGCTAGCATACCGTACTCCTTTCTTATTGATTGCATGTATCGAATTCAGTCTAGAAAAAGGAAAAATGAAGCCTGTCCACTTTGAGCGTTGTGTTAGACCACTTTGGATAAGTGTCCTGCACGCAGTACACGCGACG